>DAHXLC010000085.1 GCA_027371815.1 Candidatus Melainabacteria bacterium
ATTTAATAGTTATTATAATAACGTTGAAGCCACCAATAGTGTTTTTACTGATGATTGGTTTAAAACTGGCGATATTGGTTATATTGATCATGATGGCTTCTTAAAAATCACTGATCGCAAAAAAGATATAATTGTTAATTCAGCTGGTAAAAATATTGCTCCACAACGTATTGAAAATGAATTAAGAAAAATTCCAATGGTTAGTATGCCCATAGTTTTTGGTGATAAACAGAAATTTTTAACTGCTTTAATTACCTTAAACACTGAAATGCTAAGACTTTGGCAACAGGAAAATGAAATTATTAATTTAGATCATATTTATCAAAGTGAAAAATTATATGATTTTATTAAACAACAAATTAAAGAGGTAAGTTCTAACTTAGCCGAATATGAAATAGTTAAACGCTTTTATATTCTTGATCACGAGTTATCGGTAGAAGCTTCTGAACTTACTGCTACCATGAAAGTCAAACGAAATGTAATTGCGCAAAAATATAAACATATCATAGATGCGCTATTTAATGAACGTATTGATTTATTAAAAGTCAGACAGTCTGAACCTGATTTAGTTAGTTCAAGCAAAATATAATTGATGTAAAATAAATATTTTACTGATTTTTTTAAGAATGGAAATTGTAACCGCTAAAGTTAAAATTCGCAATTGGCAGAAGACTGATATTTTATCTTTGGTTGAAAATGCTAATAATCCTAATGTATCATTATATTTACGTGATGCTTTTCCCTTCCCCTATACTCAAGCCGATGGTCTTAAATGGCTTATGGAAGTAACTTTAGCTAATAATATTACTCATTTTGCCATATCGATAAATAACCAGGCCATTGGTGGTATCGGGCTAGTTTTACAAGATGATGTCTATAGATATACGGCTGAGCTTGGCTATTGGCTTGGTGTCAATTATTGGAGTCAAGGTATTATGACTGATGTGGTATCTTCATTTGTAAATTTTTGCTTTCAAGAATACAGTTTATTACGTATTGAAGCTAAAGTTTTTGCTAAAAATTTTGCCTCAATACGAGTTCTTGAAAAATGTAATTTTGAGCTCGATGCTATTTTAAAAAATAATGTAATTAAAAATGGTCAGGTAATGGATTCTTACCTATATAGTCTGGTATTGAATACAAATTAATTTGCTAAATATATAGTTTAATCGCAAAATGCAACTCAATTTAACAAATTGGCTTCGTGTTTATTTTCTTGGTGATTCATTACATTTATCTTTATAACCCTAGCTTTTCCCGATTCTAATACGTAAAGTGAATCATCATCATCATCAAAAGTTAAGCCTGTTGGATTAACTAGATCACGTAAGATAATTTCAGTATCAAGATCTTCATTTACCCGCATAATTAAACCTGCTTTGCCAACGGTTACATATAATCGGTTAAGGCTATCCATAGCTAAATTACCGTCATAACCATCAGAAAAATTAAATGATTCAGGTTCAGCAATATTAACACGAGCAATTTCTTGACTATTTAAATTGTATTTTACGACGCAACCACTGCCATGTTCTAGAGACCACAAATAAGATTTATGGTTGAGGTTTTGGAAATACAACCCTTGCGTTCCATGACCAGATCCACCCAGGAATTTTATGACCGAGCCTCGATTATCAATTTTAAATATGCCCCCAGTGTTTGAAGGGAAATTCGAAACATATAAATTATCCTCATAATCTAAAACTAAATCTGACAAAAAAGTTCCCCCACCAGTCATAGCACCATCAAGTTGGGCAAGAATTCGGCCACTTTTATACGGATCAATGCGATAAACTGTGCCTTGAACGGTTGCAATATACAACATACCTTTTTTATCAAAACGTAATCCTGAAATTGTACTGTTACCTCTAATTCTGGCATATTCAGTTAATTGATTAGAATTTTCAATTAGCCACACAGAATTATCACAAGCAAAAGCTAAGCCCCGAGGACTAATAACCATACGCGAAAATCGATTAACCGATAAGGCATTTAGTTTAGAAATGACTGAAACTGTATAGCCTTGTATAACTTGACTACTTTCCAGCGGTATGGCATTTTCTTTAACTTTATTTTTTTCAACCGATTTGTTGTCAAGTTTTTTTTCTAGTCCAGATTTTGTTGTTTTTACCAACGCTTCATCAGACCAGCCTTTTTCTTTAATTACTTCATTATTCTGATTATTATTGGTTTTATTGGTAGTAAGATATTTTTCTGCTTCAAGAATAACTTCCGGCTCTTCAGTAGTCTCAGCAGAAGTAATATCAATGTGTAAAATTAAATGCATCGGAATTAACAGGCGTTTAATATTAATTTGACCTTCATTGTCATGAACATAAGATTCTACGTCAACATGGTCTTGATCAACAAATAATACTCTGCCGGTACAAACATTATGACAACCCATGCCATACCAAATCTGGATTTTCTGTTTAGACTCAATAAAACTTTGTAATCTAGTACGAATACTCATAATTTTAACAAAATCCTCTATTAATGCTTAATTTTTAGGTCAATTTTCTTCTAATTCTATTATTCCCTACTTTTAGAAATTAATGCATTTCCAAATAATTTTTTTTTTTACTTATATTAAACTGTAAGAAGTATATATATTTCTTACTTTTGTAGAAAGTTTGTAAAAAACTTTGAAAATAAATACTTTTAAGGACTTTATGGCGTAAAATATCCTTTGAACGTTTATATAAAAAATTTAAAAACGGATACTTTATAAATGTTAGGAGGAATCTCAATTGAACAAAGCTGAACTTGCTGCTGAAATAGCCAGTAAAACCAATCATTCTAAAAAAATGGTCGAAGAAATGCTAGCAGCCTTTACTGAAGTAGTTACTACCGCAGTTGCTGGTGGTGATAGAGTTACGATGGTTGGATTTGGTACATTCGAAAAACGCGAACGTAAGGCTCGTGAAACCAATAATCCAAGAAAACCTGGAGAGAAAATATCGGTTCCAGCTAAACGGGTGCCAGCCTTTTCACCGGGAAAGGAATTTAGAGATAGAGTTAATAACTAATAACAACTATTTTTAGTAGTTTATTAAAAAAGGAGGATTATTGTTAATTCTCCTTTTTTACGCTAAATAATTAAGCTAAGTGTTTGTGACAACATAATCATTACCTAAATTGCGACATAAACCAATTACCTTTAAGTAATTTAGCCAAATAATCAGTTATCTTTCAGTTAATGCGAGCCTAAGGCTTTTTTTGAATTAGCATTAATTCTTGTCCATTAGTTAATTTACCCTGATTTTTAAATAAAAATCCCGGGTTTAAACTATGACTAACTGTTGGCATAATTTTTAAGATTTGCAGATTTTTAAAATTTTGCGTTAGCTTAAACAATTCATCTTTACTACCAATAATGTAACTATTTTGTGTTGAATTAATAAAGTTTTTTAAGTCAGTTTCATTGTTTAAACTAATTGGTTCAGTATTGGTAGTAAAAGTTAATTCATCAAACCATTTATTTTGAATGCTGCCATAAATACCAATTGGTGAATTTTGTTGTTTCTTGATTATGTCTTTAGCATAAATTATCGCTGGTTGAAATTTATTAATATTAGGCAAAATATAATTAGCAAATACTAAAGTTAAGTAAATGAGGTAAAATCCATTTAAAATATAGGTGGCATTAAGCTTTTTTTGGAAAAGTAAAAATATATTACTTAGAAAAATTATAACGGATAGCGCAATTAAATATAGATTAAGTGAATTGTTGAATTTAGGGATAATTAAAGTTATATAGGTAAAGCCCAGACAAATTACATTAAGTAAAGCAGTAAAAACATAACCATATAAGGCATTGTTTTTACTGCTTGCGCTCATGGTTTTTCCAATAAGTATAGCTAAGACCGGATAGGTTGGCAACATATAATAATCAATTTTGCCATGAGAAAAAGTAAAAAATAATAACAATGTTGTCACATAAACCCATATATATAATTCAAATTTGTCGGGCTTATTTTTTAGCCAGTTCTGCACAAAATTATATAAAGCAATTGGTATAAAATAGGACCAAGGAGCAAGTCCTAGCATTAGTGAAGATAACATATACCAAATTGGTCGATGAGTGTCATAGGTGGCGCCAAGATACCGGGTAACATTTTCATGAAAGAAAAAATATTTAATAGCTGGTAGGCCACATTTTAAATATACAAAAATAAACCATGGCATTGAAATTAAGAGGAAAATAATTAGGCCAAGGAGAAAATGTATTGGTTTAAGGAGTTTAAATTTATTGGTAAGAAAAAGGTAGATAAGCAAACTGATTCCTGGTAAAACAATCCCCACAGGCCCTTTTACTAAAAAAGCCCAAGACATTGAAACAGCCGTTAGATATAGATATTTTGCCGATTTTGTATCAACAAATTGATACAATAACATTACTGATATAGTATCAAATGTAGTTAAAAGCATATCGGACATACAGGAAACTGTAAATGATAAATACATGAAAGCTGTATTTAGTACCATAATAATTATTGGGGTGATTTTTCGGTCAAAATTTTTAAGACTAAAATAAATCAGGACTAAATTAGTTGTCAAAGCTGCCAATATTGAAGGAATTCTAGCTGCTAAATGATTAATACCAAATTGTTTGAAAGATAGAATAATTAACCAGTAAGTTAAAATGGGCTTATCAAAAAAAGGGTGATTATGAAATAATGGTGTTATAAAATTTGCTTGAGCAATCATTTCTTTAGCACATTGGGCGAAAAATATTTCAGCCCGACTAAATTTTTGTAAATTATAGGCTAAAGTCAATTGGGTAATAATGATTACAGTTAAGATTATTAAGTTAATTAAGATAAGGCTGATATTGCCTTTGGCTAAATTATTTTCTGGTTTCACTTTGGTTGTCATTGAAGATCGATAAATAATTAATTTCGTAAATTTTTAATTTTGGCAAAAAGTGATTTTAATGTCAAATTTTCAGGATATTTTTTAAGAGCTTCATTAGTATAATCGATAGCTTCCTGATTGTGATTTAAATCAAGCAAGATAGTGATGATATTAATATACTGTTCACTTGTAATATTATTACTTTCTGAGAATGAGTCAATTAATATGTTTTTGGCTAATTGTTTTTCATTGGTTAAAGTATAGATATTGGCAAGATCCTGATTTAAGTAATAATTCATAACTTGCCCTGGTTTACCAGATAAATTAAATAAGGTCTTGGCTTCATTTAATTTATCTTTAGCACTTTGGTAGTTTTTCACTAAAATATCGTTTTGCCCTGAATTATATAATCCATAGGCTTTTAGTAAATTACTATGGTATTTTTCTAACTCATACGCCTCAAGTACTAATTCGTGCTGTTTGCCGGTATCGTTATCTTGGGTAAATTTAGGGCGGTAGCATGATGTTTGCCGATTAGACTTTTTACATATTCGGGTAGTTTTAGCATGATGAGAAGGTGTATGTCTAACCGTTTTATGTTGGTTGTTTTGTTGAAGTATTACCAGGTAAAGAAGGCATGGTTCATATCTCCCAACTCGAAAATCGTCGGGTTGAAAAGGTTGAAGATGTTGTTACCCTTGGTCAAAGAGTAATTGTTAAAGTCAAAGAAATTGATGAAAGACAACGCGTAAACTTAACCATGAAAGGTGTAAGTGAAGATGAAAAATCCCAGTTTGAGTAAATTTACCAAACCTTAATTTACTTATTGAAAAATGACAAAAAAACTTCATTTTATATTGTGTTTAAATTTAGTTTTTTTAATGAACGTGAATATTGGAATAACTACTTTGGCCAAATCAGTTAAGGTGGTTAATAATTCCCAATCAAAACAGTTTTCCCCTACCTGCTCACAACACAATTCAGCTAATCACCACCTTAAACAAAACCACCAACATAAAACGGTTAGACAT
>DAHXLC010000094.1 GCA_027371815.1 Candidatus Melainabacteria bacterium
TTATATATATATAGCTTCGTTAATTCGTTACTTCCTCATTGGCAAATATGTGAAAAATTATTGCTGGCTTCGTCAAAGTAAAATTTATTATTTACCCAAAGCATATATCCAGTTACAAAAGTTGAACTAACTATAGCTATACAAAATATTTTTAAGATAGTAATAAATTTATAACTTGAAGCTATTTCATCTTTGGTCATTTGCTGATTTTTTTAAGATTATTCTTGACAGAATTTATAGCATTGTTGATCATGGCTAAGTTTGGTTATAGCGCCTTGGTTAAAACCCTTTTTGGCCCATGAATGGGATCTTCAATTACTATAGTTTGATCTCGCTTAGGTCCGACTGATACTATTACTATCGGAATTTCCAGTTTTTGGGACAAGAAATTTAAATATTTGCGGGCATTTTCAGGAAGATCCTTAAAACTAGTTACGTTTGCCGTAGACTTATTCCATCCGCTAAAACTTTCGTACACTGGTTCCATCTGCTGGAATTGACTGCCAATACTGGGAAGATCTTCGTAGATTTTATTAGTTGTTTTATCTTTGTAAGCAACACAAACCTTAATTGTATCAAATTCATCTAAAACATCCAGTTTAGTGATGGCTAAGCAATCAAGGCCATTGATCCGAACTGAATATCGTCCAAGCACACAGTCAAACCAACCACAGCGTCGGGGTCTGCCAGTAGTAACACCAACTTCTGCCCAGGCTTTTCCTGTTTGCCGTAAGTTTTCACCAACTTCACCAAATTGTTCAGTGGGGAAAGTTCCTTCACCGACTCTAGTCATATAGGCTTTAGCCACCCCAATAACGCGATCAATAATCGTTGGGCCTATACCAGCTCCGACGCAGGCTCCACCAGCTGAGGGGCTTGAACTCGTTACATATGGATAGCTACCATGGTCTAAATCTAATAAAGTACCTTGAGCACCTTCAAATAATATATTTTTTCGATCGTTGACTGAGTTGAAAATAACTGATGAGGTGTCACATACATACTTTTTAAGTTTTTGCCCTAATTCATAATATTCTTCAAGAATAGCTTCAACACTGAGAGGTGTCAGTTCATAAAGGCGTTCTAAAATTACATTTTTACGGGGTACAATCCAGGCTAATTTGTTGTTAAAGACATTTTTGTCTAAAATGTCTTCCATGCGAATGCCGGTCCGAGCACATTTGTCAGCATAAGTTGGTCCAATACCACGTTTGGTTGTACCAATTTTCATATCGCCCCGCGAATCTTCTTCAGCAGCATCAATCATTAAATGATAGGGTAAAGTAACATGAGCCGATCCAGAGATCTTCAACCCATTTAAATTGTGACCCCTATCTTCTAAAGACTTGATTTCATTTACCAGGGCTTTAGGATCAATAACCATACCTGGCCCTAGAATGCAAATACTTTTAGGGTACAGAATTCCTGAGGGAATTAAGTGAAACTTATAGGTTTCACCATTAACTACAACGGTGTGTCCAGCATTGCAGCCGCCTTGATAGCGGACAACTAAATCAGCATTTTTAGCTAATAAATCAGTTACTTTAGCTTTGCCTTCATCACCAAATTGAGCACCAACAACGATAACATTTGCCAAAATTTTATCCTCACAAAATAGACTGTAAAACAAAAAATATTAATTTATTGAATATAATATTAATTGTTGATGATTTTTTGCTTATCATTATATAGTCTAGGATAAATAACAACTATCTGTCAAATTTTTCTTAAAATATTAATTACTTATGATATTTAAAGCATATTAGGTATTAACAAGCATGAATCTCTTTACAACCGAGCTTATATCACAGCAAGAGCCTTTAACTAATTTATTCTCAAAGGCTTTAGGTCATAACAAATTAGCGCATGCTTATTTGTTAATTGGTTCTAATAATTTGGCGAAATTTAATTTGAGTCTTGAATTAGCAATGTTGCTCAATTGTCAAAATCAACTAATTCTGGATCGTGGTCATTGTTACAAAGTTAAAGAAGCTGAAGAATTGGTTATTTGCCAGAATTGTCAGTGGTTATTTGAACAAAACCATCCTAAGTGTTTCACCATGATCAAAACTCAAGATGATGATAAAAAAATTAAAATTGATCAAATTCGCGACATTAATCAGGAGTTATCTTTAACTTCTTCATTTTTTCGGGTGATTTTTTTTGACAATGCTTCAAGTGATGTATTACATCGGCCGGCTGCTAATTCTTTGTTAAAAACCTTGGAAGAACCAAAAGTCAAAGCTTTGTTTATGTTATCTGCCCGACAGGAATTTGATATATTGCCAACTTTGAGGAGTCGCTGTCAGGTATTTTCAGTTAATAATAATAATTTTGCAGATAACCTAACTTTAAACCCGCGATTATGGGAAATTCTTAACCTTAACCAGGCAGAATTTTGTAGAATTAGTAATCAAGAGAAACTTGAGTTTATAACTTTATTAGATATCGAAAGTAAAAATTTTAAATTAACTAAAATCCATGAACAATTACTGCATTGTCACTTTATTAAATATAATAATAAAATAAACTACCTTAACGCTTTTCAAGAACTCATCATTAAACATTTGGAATATAATAAAAATTATGTAAACACTTTTAGTTCCTGGTTTTGGTTTGTGGAAAACTGGTTTAAACTAGCTAAAAGATACTTATAAGGAAATATATAGTAAAGTGGCAATACAACTCACAAAATTCAAAGCACCACTTTTAGCTGAATTTTTTATTGCTTTAACATTTATCGTTTTGTTTATTATTACCTTACCAAAAGATGATACCAAAGTTCCTTTAATTATTACGCCATTTTCAATTTTAGCTGGACGAGAAACCAAGTTAAATAATGTCGAATTATTTAACAAAATAAATAATATGGCTTGTGTAAAATTAGTTCAAGAAAATCAGTTGATTAATGCTAACGACTTGGCGTATAAAACGATACAAGCCAATCCTTATGACCTTAAAACGTTACTTAGTGCTGGTCAGGTTTTTATGGAGGTAGGTAATCAGCCTAAGGGAATCGAATTATTGTATAAAGCCTTAAAGCTTGCTCCAAATAATAATTATATCAAATTTTATTATGGTGAAGGTTTATTAGTTAGTGGTGACTATCTTGACAGTCTGAAAGTCTTAAATAATTTATATGTGCGTAATCTTTGCCTTGATCCTAATCTGGAAATTGAAATTGGTCGAGTTTATTTATTTCTAAAACAATACGATGAGGCTTATACTCATCTTGAAAAAGCCATTGCCAAGTATCCTAATAATGCTGCCATTAATTATTTGTCGGCAATGTGCCTGGCTAAAATTGGGAGTAATGAAGAAGCCTTATCCGATTTCGTAAAAAATTATAAAACTTATTATGTATTTCCAGATACAGTTTTGCGTTTTATTAAAGGAAATAATGGCGTAAAAGAAGATGCCTTAAAATCTTTAATTAATAACCTTGAAGAAAGTCCTCAAGACATACAATTGCGAATTGAAACCATAAATTTTGCCTTGTATTTAGAAAACTATAGTTTAGCACTTAAATTGCTTGGCAATCAAGAAATCCAGAAAATCAGTGAAGCTAGTTTTCTTTATGCAATTACCTACGCTGAATTAAATCAAAAAGATATTGCTATAAAATATTTCAATAAGGGTATCAATCAATATTTAAATACCCGTCCAAAATGGAATTTACCTTGTGTCAGTATTTTTGATAATTTTTAATTAACTTTTATATGAAGTATCATTCTTTTGATAATGGTCTAGACATTAGAACTTTAATGGCTTCACGAGGTTGTTGCGTCTTGCTTAATACATTGTATACTTGTGTGGTAATGGGTAAATCAATATTGTTTTGTTTAGAATAGGCCATAATTGCATAAGTAGTTGGTATTCCTTCAATTTGGGCATTGAGTTTCTGGGCAATAGTTTCTTTATCAATATTTTGGGCTAAATATAAACCGCAACTGTAATTACGTGAAGATGATGCAAAGGCTGTTGCTACCAGATCACCTAAGCCCGATAAACCATAGACAGTTTGAGGCTTAGCGCCAAAACTTTTGGCTAATTTGGCCATTTCTTTAATCCCTCTAGTTAAGAGTGAAGCTTTGGCATTATTCCCCAATTTCAGACCATCACAAATCCCACTGGCTAGAGCAATGACATTTTTATAAGCTCCACCTAATTCAACACCAATAATATCATCATTGGCATAAAGCCTTAAGTTATTGCTCGTAAGATTATGCTGAAGATATTGTACGGTTGCATCATTGTCTGACGCAATAACCGAGGCGCAAGGTAAATTTTCCAAGATTTCATGAGCTAAATTTGGTCCTGAAAGGGCACCAATTTTAGCCTTAGGGAAAATTTCAGTAAGTATTTGTGACATTGTGCAAAATGTTTCAAGTTCTAACCCTTTGACTGCGCTCAAGATATAATAATCATTAATATTTAAGTCGTTTTTGATCATTAGCTCATGAATTTGAATGGCTAATTTTCTTAAAGTTTCTGAGGTACAACAAAACACAATGATATTTGCTTCTTTGAGAGCTAGATCAAGGTTAGCATTGGTTTCAACCAAATTATTGTAAGTTATTTTTTGGGTATTTAGATAAAAGTTATTAATGTCAATTTTAGCCAATTTATCAGCACTTTTTGACCATATCGTTACGGATTTATGATCCTGACTAAAAACATAAGCTAATGTACTACCCCAAGCTCCAGCTCCAAGAATAAGAATTTTCATAAATGCATTGATGCTTATTTAACTGCAGGTTGTTTAATTAATTCACTGACTAGTTTAGCGACTTGGCCAGGAGTTTTAGCAACCCTAATATTAGCTTTTTCAAAAGCTTCGATCTTTGATTTAGCTGTTCCAGATCCTTGAGAAATAATGGCTCCGGCATGACCCATACGTTTACCAGGTGGTGCTGTTTGTCCGGCAATAAAACCAACAACCGGCTTTTTGATATGTTCTTTAATATACTGAGCCGCCTTTTCTTCAGCGTTACCACCAATTTCGCCGATTAAAACAATAACATCGGTATGGGGATCAGCTTCAAATAAATTTAATACAGGTTGATATTCAATACCTTTGACCGGATCACCACCTACGCCAACGCAGGTCGATTGTCCTAAATTAGCCTCAGTCAAGGCTAAAGCGATTTCATAGGTTAGCGTACCACTTTTACTGACCATGCCAACTTTTCCTTCTTTGAAAATTGAACCAGGCATGATACCAATTAAGGAATGGCCTGGTGAAACTACTCCAGGACAATTTGGCCCCATAAAAGTAACCTTGTGACTATTTGCATAATTAACTAACTTGGCTGTATCATTTGGCGGAATACCTTCAGTAATTACCACCAATAGACTTACACCCACATGAATAGCTTCAAACCCAGCATCGCAGGCCAAATATGGTGGAACAAATACTATTGAGCAATTTGCATTGGTTTTTTCAACAGCCTGAGCTACCGTATCAAAAACGGGAACACCATGAACGGTTTGACCACCACGACCGGGAGTTACCCCAGCTACAATTTGGGTGCCATATTCAAGCATTCTAGCGGTATGAGTTTGTCCCATTTTACCGGTAATGCCTTGAACTACTACCTTAGTATCTTTATTAACTAGTATCACTTTATTTACGCTCCTTAAA
Source organism: Candidatus Melainabacteria bacterium (assembly GCA_027371815.1). Classification (GTDB taxonomy): domain Bacteria; phylum Cyanobacteriota; class Vampirovibrionia; order Obscuribacterales; family JAKAZS01; genus JAKAZS01. The sequence continues at coordinate 5,645 of DAHXLC010000094.1, forward strand.
AAATTAAAAATAATAATAAATTAGCTAGCTAGAGCTATAGCAGTTTTTACTGCTTCTTCTAAGTCTGGAATAAGTTTGACATTGTAATGGCTTAAAATCTCCTTAGCCTTTTCCTGATTATTGCCACGTAAGCGGACAACTAATTTGACGTTGCTATGGGCTTTGACAAATTCAACTAAGGCATTAGCGACATCATCACAGGCTGTAATGCCTCCAAGAATATTTAATAATATTACTTTAAGCTTCGGATTTTTATTGACTAATTCAAGAGCAGCTAAAGTTTTAGCTTGATCAGATCCACCGCCAGCATCAAGGAAGTTGGCAGGTTTGCCACCAAATTCTGCTACCATATCCATTGTCGCCATGGTAAGTCCAGCACCATTGCAGAGAATACCAATATCACCATCTAGTTCAACTAAATTTACACCATGTAATTTGGCTAATCTTTCAACTTTCGGCAAATCTACCAAATGACTTTCAAGCCAGCCTGCAAAATAAGGTTGACGCATTAAACTGTCATCGTTTACCACGATTTTTCCGTCGAGCGCTAATAATTCATTACCTTCAACAGCCACAAGTGGGTTAATTTCGATTAAATCTAAATCACGTTCAATAAAAATTTGATAAAGTTTATCAGCAATACTGGCAAATTTATTTAAAGCTTCGCCATTTAAGCCAATTTTGTAGGCCAGCGTTCGCGTTAAGAAAGCAGAGTAAGGGAAATGGATCGGCATTTTAACAACATTTTTGGCCTGTTCTACTTCAACACCACCTTCACTGGTAGCAATAAATACCGGAACGCCTAGTTCACGATCTAAAGTTACCGATAAATAATATTCGTTAGTTATGTTTAATTTAGGTTCGACAAGTAAAGATTGAGTTTTACACCCTTTAATTTCTAGGTCTAATAGTTCTGGCGCTATTTTTTGCGCTTCAGCTAAGGATTTGGCAAATTTGATCCCACCGGCTTTACCTCTACCACCAGTTAACACTTGACATTTTAGAGTTAACGGATAACCAAAGAAGATTTTATTTAAATCTTGAGGTCGGGTAATTAATTTAGATGGTGGAATGGGAACGCCATATTGGGCAAAGATATTTTTCGCTTCGAATTCGTATAAATTCAATTTATTTTCCTCCTTAAGGATAATTTTAATATTGATAATATAAGAGTAATTTAAACCTAATTTAAAACTATTTTAAATTGTAACCACTTTAGAATAATATAAGTAATAAATTAATTAAATAAATATACTTACTCTTTAAATTTATTAAGGATTGGCAAATTAACCAAAATTGTGTAACAAAATTATGTAATTAAGCTTAAGCTGGTAACAATTAATTGATTTTAAATTAAAAATTATAAATAATGTTCATCATTATTATAGCTATTACAAATTTGTAAGGAGTTTAACATTATGCGTCTTGGAATTCTAACTGGCGGTGGCGATTGTCCTGGTTTAAATGCCGTAATAAGAGCCGTAGTTCGTCAGTCCATTAAAAACTATAAATCTGAAGTTATTGGATTTTTTGAAGGATGGAAAGGTATTGTGGAAAATATGCATATGCCTTTAACACTTTCGACTACCAGTGGCTTGATTCGTAAAGGCGGCACTATTTTAAAAACTTCACGCACTAATCCTTTTAAACTGGCAAATGGCCCAAGTGTCATCCTCAAGAATATGGCCAGTAATAACCTTGATGCTCTTATAGCTATTGGTGGTGAAGACACTTGTGGAGTAGCTTATAAAATGTTTAGCGAACATGGATTAAATGTTGTCTGCGTGCCTAAGACTATTGACAATGATCTTAACGCTACTGATTTTACGTTTGGTTTTGATACAGCAGTTAACATTGTCTGCGAAGCTCTTGACAGGCTTCATACTACGGCTGAATCACATAATCGAGTCTTGGTTTGTGAAGTTATGGGACGTCATGCAGGCTGGATTGCCTGTTATGGCGGAATTGCTGGCGGAGCTGATTTTATTTTAGTTCCGGAAAAACCCATTTGCGTTAACGAAATTGTTACTGCCATTAAAACTAGACATAGTCGAGGTAAAGACTTTTCGATCGTGGTAGTTGCCGAAGGCGCTAAATTTGATAATAATGAGATTTTAAAAGATCAGGAATTGGATTCTTTTGGCCATGTAAAACTTGGTGGTATTGGTGATCAGTTAGCTAAAATTATTGAAAAAGAAACAGGCTACGAAACTAGAACTACTGTATTAGGGCATTTACAGCGTGGTGGCAATCCTACAGCTTTTGATCGTGTTTTAGCTACTCGTTTTGGCGTTATGGCCTGTGATTTGGCTCATAAACAGGAATTTGGTAAAATGGTTGCCTTAACTGGTAATGAAATTAAGGCTGTGCCAATTAAAGACGCCGTTGACTCGCTAAAAACTTTGGATATGAAGTTATATGATATGGCTGGTATATTTTTTGGCTAAATTGGTAAATTAAAAATATTCATGTTTCATGAAGCTGTAATGAAAGAAGTACTTAAACTGGCCAGTTTAGGTGGTAATTTAACTATACCTAACCCAATGGTTGGTGCTATCGTACTTGATCAAAACAATCAAATTATTGGCCGGGGTTTTCATCACAAATTTGGTGGGGCTCATGCCGAAATTGAAGCTTTAAACGATAGTAAGCAAGATACTAATGGTGGCAGTATTTACGTAAATCTTGAACCTTGCTGTCATTATGGACGGACACCACCTTGTGTTGATGCGATAATAAAAGCTGGTCTTAAACGTGTAGTAATTGGGGCAAGAGATTCTAATCCTAAAGTTAATGGTAAAGCTATTGGGATCTTACAGGAAAATAATATTGAAGTAATTCAAGATGTATTACTTGAAGACTGTATTTATCTTAATCGTGGATTTTTTAAATATATTAATGAGGATATCCCTTGGGTAACTTTAAAACTTGCCGTGACCCTTAATGGTAAAATAGCTGATTATAATGGTAAGAGCCGGTATATTTCCGGTGAGGATGCCTTAATCTTAACGCATCAATTAAGAGCCGCTAGTTCAGCTGTTATGGTTGGTGCTAAAACCTATTTAGCCGATTACAGCCAGTTGAATGTCAGATTGGTTGCTTGTTCAAAACAGCCCACGCGAATTATTTTAGATACCAATTTGTTGACGTTAGATGCTTTAGCTTGCGATAATCACAGTGGTACTACTATTTTATTCTATAGTAGTAATTGTCCTAAGCCATTGCTTAAATTAAGTAATGTTGAATATATTCCGATTCAAAATAATTCAGTAAATAATCAATTAAATTTAACCCAAGTTTTGCAAGAAATAAAAAATATTGAGCTAAATTACTTATTTTGCGAAGGCGGCGGTAATTTAGCTAGTAATTTATTAGCGCAAGGTTTAATTGATGAAATTTATTGGATAATAGCCCCCTATTTTCTTAATGACAATTTGGCGATTAATGCTTTAAATGCTTCCCATAAGCAAGAATTAGCTAATCTGCCCAAATTGCATAAATATAGTACGCTTAACTTAGGACAAGATTTATTGATTCATGGATTTACAGGATCAGGATTGAAATACTTAAGCTTTTAAATTAATTTTTTTTAATTTTTACAGATTTTCAAGTTAATGCCTAGTCGGATATTTATATATAAGCTTTAATGAGAATAAGAGGTTCAATTTTTAAAGTATAGTTTGTGTTAAATTTCCCGGAAAATTTTTTGTTTGGTTCTTCTACGTCACATTTTCAAGTAGAAGGTATCGATCATGAATTTGAAAAGAATTTATCGGACTGGGCAATCTGGTCCAAAAAGAAGTATAAGATTAAAGATTTATCTAGCCCTTATCCCGGGTCAGCTTTTTTTAATACTTTTGCTCAAGATATTGAGTTAGCTTATAAATTAAATTTAAAAGCGTTTCGCTTTAGTCTAAATTGGGCTTACTTATGCCCGGAGCCA
>DAHXLC010000103.1 GCA_027371815.1 Candidatus Melainabacteria bacterium
ATCTGAATGTTATTGATGTGCTGATAATTCCACAAAGGTTCAAAAATTTGCCATTATTGGTTCATCGCGTACACAACTTAGTAGTTTGGAATTTCAAAAGTTAATGCGTGAAGCTATTGAAAAATTTGCTACTGATTTAAACCCTAGTCCAGCTGAATTAACTAAATTTATTAGCAAATTATCTTATTGCCCAGTTAACATTGATAATAATGCAGACTATCTTAACTTGCGTAAAGCTATTCAAGATCTGGAAATATCGTTAAATCTAAAAAACCAAAATGTTTTTTACTTGTCGACACCTCCAAGTCTTTATTCGCCTATAATTAAAAACCTCAATGACGTTGGTTTAGGGGGTAAGGCAAGTTCTGATGCCAACATTTGGCCAAAAATTGTTGTCGAAAAACCATTTGGTCGTGATTTACAGACTTGCAAAGAATTGGACAATCAATTACATGATGTCTTTAATGAAAATCAAATCTATCGAATTGATCATTATTTGGGAAAAGAAACAGTGCAAAATATTATGGTATTACGTTTCGCTAATGCTATCTTTGAACCTTTGTGGAATTATCAGCACATCAATAACATTCAGATAACTAATGCAGAAACATTAGGCGTTGAAGGCCGTGGTGTCTATTATGAGGAAGCTGGAGCTATGCGCGATATGGTGCAAAATCATATGTTTCAGCTGTTGGGTATGGTGGCAATGGAAGCACCTGGTTCTCTAGATTCTGAAGCTATCCGCGATGAAAAGGCTAAAGTCTTAAAGGCCTTACGACCTCTTGATTTAAGCAATCTAGAACAATGTGCTATTAGTGGGCAGTATGGCCAAGGTTATATCTCAGGTAAAAGTGTAGTTGGCTACCGTGAAGAATCCGGAGTTGACCAAAACTCGCAAACCGAAACATTTGTAGCTTTAAAGCTATACATTGATAATTGGCGTTGGGCCAATGTTCCTTTTTATGTACGTTCAGGTAAACGGTTGGGTAAAGGAATTACTGAAATAGCTATTGAATTCAATCGTGTGCCCCATCGAATTTTTAACGATGAAAATTATTTTGGTTTTAATGACAGTAATCTAACGGCTAACACTTTAGTAATCCAAATTCAACCAGATGAAGGTATTTCTTTAAAATTAATGGTCAAACAGCCAGGTACCACTACCCATTTAAAAGCCTTAAACATGGATTTTAAATATGGACAGGCTTTTGGTACCAGAACTCCTAGTGCCTATGAAAGGTTGATATTAGATTGTTTACTTGGTGATTCTACATTGTTTTCCCGTTCTGACTTTGTTAATTTGTCCTGGGCTTTTTTAGATCCAGTTATTAACTCATGGCATACCAATACCCAGAAAAACTTTCCCAATTATGATGCTGGATCATGGGGACCTGAATCGAGTAATCGACTTCTAGCTAATCAAGGACATAGTTGGAGAAAACTATAATGAATATGGCTAAAACAATTAATCCCCAAATTAATGAGTTTTTACATGGTAAATTCTTGAAATTTGATATCCAGGCAATAAATCAAGAACTTAGACAGTTTTGGATTGAAGCCCAAGATAATAACAACAATAATCAATTAAGTACAACTAGAGCCTGTTCTAACAACTTGATTATTTTATCCGACGACTTTAAGAATGAAGATAATTTAGCCAATCTTATTGATAATATTATGCTGTATAACCCATGCCGAGCCATTCTTGCAATTTGCGCCGCTGCTTGTGACGATAGTTTTGAAGCCTATGCTTCAGCTCGTTGTCATTTAATTGATAGTAATCAAAAAAAACAAGTCTGTTCGGAACAAATTACCCTGAAACAGACTTATAGTAATGCTAGCTCTCAAAACTTCTTAAAGCATTCATTAGAAATGGCTTCGGCAATAGCCAGTCTTATCCTCCAAGCTTTAGGGTTTAAAACTGCGGATATGTATATGGGCAATTCATGATTTATATATTGGTTAACCGGTTCAATCCTGTCAAAAATCAAACACAAGTCAGTCG
>DAHXLC010000112.1 GCA_027371815.1 Candidatus Melainabacteria bacterium
ATAGATTTTGGTTTTGATTATAAACTTTGCTAAGGTTATTATATAAAAATTTTTCTTTATTGATAACTTTAAGAAGTAGTGCTCGTTTGTCCTGTAATGAATTTAAATTGTTGTTTGTTTGTTCAGCGTTATTAATTGCACTACTTCTTAAAGTTATCAATAAAGAAAAATTTTTATATAATAACCTTAGCAAAGTTTATAATCAAAACCAAAATCTATACACAAATTTACTCAACACAGCTAGTGGAGGATATTTTAAAATTCCTTGCCCGGTTAATTCCTATTATCTAAACAAGAATAATATATTTATTCCATTTTATAACGATCGTATTAATTTTTACGATATTCTAAACTTAAACAATGATACTCAATCATTAAAAAAAATTGCTGATTACTTAGATTCGCTACCTCTATCATTTTATCAAAATGATTTAACAATTGTAATGAATGAAAACACATTTTTAAATTATTTACTTAACAAATATAATATCAATTTAAATTTCCCAAATATTTATAATAAATTTTTAAATAATTCATCCTGGGATAATCAGATAAATCCTTATTGCGTTATCTTAGACTCGCATAAATTTACCAAGCCTAACGCTGACGACAATTTTGACAATTCGATTATCCTAAAATACCAAAACCCTTATAATAATATCAATAAATTACCACAAAACAGTTTGTTTTATAATTCACATAGTAGCTTAACTGATATTAGCAAATATAAAATATTATGGTCAATTGCTGTAATTGATTTTATTGGCTGCACTAATAAAGACAATAAAATTTTACCAATACAAGCTGGTGATAATTTATGGTATCAAAATAACAATTTATTAAACAATCAAGCACCAGGGCTAGCTGGAATTGTAAATATTTACATGCCATTACTTGATCTTAAACAATTACCTGACCCAATTGATCAAAAGGTCAGTCATTTTATTCCCACTATTAAAGCACCATAAAATCAATTCAACTTATTAATAATATATTGGAATCTTAATATGACCACTAATAAGTTTACCAAAAAAAGGATACAATGCCTTGAGTTGCTTATGAGTTTTGGTTTATAATAGGTGAACCCTGTTTTTTTAGCAGCTTAATAAATTACACAAGCAACTTGTCAACAGATTGAACTTTATCAAATGTGGCGAGCTAATTAAATTAATGATTACATGGATTTGGTTTTGAAGGCCTTTGCTGATAAAATAAACAATATAATAAATTTTACCAAGCAATAATAATGACTAATGAAGATTTAAACATTTCTAAACCTTATCAATCACGAGTTGATCGGATCGAAAAGTTGATAAAATCAATTTCTGAATTTGAACAGGATGAATTACGCCAAAAACTTAATTTTTTGGAAATTGAAAACTACAATCGACTGTTTGAAAACAAGCAAAATGTCTTTAATTTTATGCTTCACAATTTCATATTTTATAGTACTGCTTATAGTATAGTTTTTTTAACAATTTTTTTGTGTACTTCACCATTTAACTTTATTAAAGGGTTAAATTTATTAAATTTTTTACAAAGTTGGTTAATTTTAAGTATTATTTTTGGAGCATTGACCAGTCTGTCAATAATAATACTTAAAATGGTTTTACTACCAAAACTAGCCAAATCACTATTTCAAAAACATTCTTTGATTGGACAGTTTAATCAATTTGAATTACCTTTAAATGCTACCGATGCCTTGAATATCTGTCACAGTGTTCTTTATGCTAAGCCTGACATTAAAGTCGAATCAATCGACAATGAAAATAATACAATAAACGCAACTACTGGCTTTAGCTTAAGAAGCCCGGGCGAAATGATTGGTCTTAAAATTGACCCTATCGCGATAAACTCATGTAAAATTTCAATATATAGTAAATCCTTATTTGCCACCATTGATCTAGGCAAAAATCAAAGTAATATTTTTTTGCTAACAAAATTAATTTTGCAAGCTGCCAATGACAAAGCGCTTCTTTCCGAACACGAATAATATCAACAAATGTGGCTTTTGAATACAAGCTTTTCCTGGCTCCGGCAAATTAAACATAGGCATTTCTTTAACTATCTTAGCAATTAAAAAATATATTTATAATGATCAAACCGATACTTTCTGTAAGTTCAATACAAGCACCATATGTATCACCAGTATGCCCACCTAATTTATAGACAAAATAACGGGTTATTAAAATTCCCGATATTATTATTGAAGCTGATAGATAAACCAAATTAACCTGGAAAATTTTAGTTAGAATTACCAAACTAATAATTATCATACTTAATCCAATTATAATATCTTGAGTAAATTTAGTGGTATCATGCCAGATTTTACCAGATCCATTTGCCCGCAAATACTTATATTTACCGATTGCATATAATTCAATAAATCGAGCCATTCCTGGAAGAATTAATAGGGCTATAGTTTGCATTTTAGGCTGCAAATTAATCAAGGTAATAAATTTAACCAAGATAATCACAATTCCACTTAAAACACCAAAATTACCAACTCGACTATCTTTCATAACCTCAAGCGTTTTTTCGATATCTTTATGACAGGCCAATCCGTCAAAGGTATCCATTAACCCATCAAAATGTAATCCACCAGTTATTACTAACCATAATATTGTTATAATTAATGGTTTAAGCAAAAGATCAACATGCATTAAACCTAACGCAATATTTGCAAAAGCTAAAATTATGCCTAGTAATATCCCTACTAAAGGCAGGTATTTAGCTAAACCCGCTAAATTTATTTCATCATAGCCACTGACTTTAGCTAAAACAGTAATTAGCCCCTGAACAGGAATAATAGTTACATAACTAAGCGTATTTAAAAATTGGATTAAGTATTTCAATTTTAACCTTTTAATTAGCAGTAATTAAATATTTTAATTCACCATGATATTGAACATAGTCTTTAAAGATATCCTGATTCTCTAAGATTAAATTTGGCTGTCTTAATTCATAATATTCAATTAATTGCTGAATTTTTATAGCACTATTACAGTCGGTTTCAATATTATTAACCAAATCCTGAGCTTTTATCATTAAATCATGATATTCTTTAGTACCATAACTTATTTGCGTAAAAGGTAAGTTTAATTTATCTGTTATACAATTTACTACAGCTGGTATTATAGGCAATGCCGAAGAAAATGGCAGGCTATAGAAATAAATTATCTGGTTATTATTAATTTTGTTATAGTTATGATAGACTTCAGTTATTTTATGCGGATTACTAACAATAAGCATATTTTTAGCATTTTTAATTTCAGTACTAACTTTTTCTACAGGTAATTCAAATATTAAAGCAAATAATTGAGCTAAAATATGGCTGTCCTCATCAAAATATTCAAATAATTCTAGACTGATATTAAGCGCTTCAAAAAATCGTTTTAATATATATATATGCGTAAGAATTTCTACTAAATTAGGCTTATATTCATTAAACATAGCCTTATCTGACTTGAAATCAACTAGCAAAATATTTCCATAAAGAATATACAGCCAATCACGATAGTTTTTAATATTTTTTAGACTTGGGTATTCTTGTAAACGAAGTATTATTTTATTAACATTAGCTAATTCGGTTCTTTCATCAGGGTTACTGGCCAATTCTTTCAATAAATTTTGGTAAATGGTTAATTTATCCATATTAAGCAAATAGATATTACCGATAATTAAATTTAAAACCGTATCAAACGATTTTTCTTTATTTAATACCTTTTCAAAATAATGCATTGATTGACGATACTCACCAGTTAAGAGTAAGACAAAACCATATTCATAATTTAAGAAAATATCATCAGGCAATACTTTAAGCAAATCCTGTAAAAAAATAATCGCTATTTCGTAATCATTCAGATTAATTAATTCATAGGTTAAACTTACGAGGCTATTGAGAAAATTAGGGTTTTGCCATTTAACTAAAGTGAAATCATTTAAATTACTTATATATTCGTCAAATTGAGGTAGAATCTGAACTATATTATTTTGTTTACAGGCCAAGCGATAATCCCTCGTAACATCAATATCATAAAGGTTTAGCAGCCATTGTGCTCTTTTATCCCACAAATCACGAGAATCCTGATTAGCCAAAAGACTAGTCACTAAATTATTAATTTCATTGTCATTGATATTCATATATTAAGTATCTTAAAATTAAAGTAATTTATTATTACGGCACCAAATTCAACAGTATTTTGAAATTATTTTAAACTAAGAAGTAAAAATAATCATAAAATTGTCATTTAGAGTATATATTGTTGCGCTTTCATTAATATTTAAGCATAAAATTAAAAAAAAATAATCTTCATGACCGGCAAATCATATAATCGCTTATTCTATACATATTCTGGCTGTTGACACATTTACCGAATGATCATAATTAACCAAAGCCTTACTTACCAATGTCATAGTTTTAAGATTTTTAATCTATTAAGATAAGACAATCAGCATATAAACTGATTTAATTATACTAAAATACATAATTAGGATAGTTAAATTTAGGATACATTTTGAAATTATGAAAAGTATATTTGGAGCATATGATATCAGAGGCTTAGATCAAATTGAAATTAATGGCAAATTTGCTAATAAACTTGGGTATGCGTTTGGTGCCTTCTTAAAATCAGCTTTAGGTAAAAATGTTATAGTTGGTCACGATAGTCGCATTAATTCGGCCCAATATGCTAAAGAATTAACGAATGGCTTAACGGCATCAGGTTTAGATGTTACGTATATCGGTTTAACATCAACACCAATGATTAATTACTTAAGTGCTAACCTGAATTTTAGCGCTGGCGCTATGGTTACCGCTAGCCATTTATCAGCAAAATATAATGGGTTTAAATTATGTGGACAGAATGCTAATGCCATTGGCAGTGATTCAGGACTTAAAGAAATCGAAAGGATTTATTATCAAGAACCTCTAGACATCTTTAACAAGCCCGGATCGCTTACCAATGTCTCTTATACGAAAGACTATTTGAATTTCCTGCAAAGTTTTCTCGAACCATCATCTAATCTGGCTATTGGTATTGATTCTGGCCACGGTAGCATTTATCCTGAAATTGTTGGTCTTTTCGATGGCCAATGCCAGTTCATTGGTATAAACAATGAACCCAATGGTGATTTTAGGGTCAGACCATCTAATCCCCTTGATCCAGGAGCATTAGATGAATTAACTAAACTGGTTATAAATTCAAGACTGGATTTTGGAGCCGGTTTTGATGGTGATGGCGATCGAATAATTTTAATTGATGAAACCGGACGTATGGTTGATCCGGACATTTTAACAGCAATTATTGCTACACGTTTATTAAATTCAAATTCTAACACCAGTAATAAAATATTTTATGATTTACGTTCTAGTAAAATAGTACCAGAGATAATTCAAAGCAATGGTGGCATTGCTGAAAAATGCAAAGTTGGCCATTCCTTTATAAAAAATATCATGCAAGCAGAACAAGGTTTATTTGCCGGTGAAATGTCTGGCCATTATTATTACCAAGATTTATACAATACTGATAATGCTCTAAGAACCCTAGTTGAAGTGATTAATATTGTTACGAACTTAAAAACGCAAGGTCTTACTTTAGGGAATCTGGTCGATGAATATAAAAAATATTCTACTTCTCCAGAGCTAAATTTTTCCGTCAACAATGTTCATGACATTATTGCTAAACTAGAAATACAATATAACGATGGTTTAATTGATAAACTTGACGGACTAACCATCAATTATCCTAACTGGTGGTTTAATGCCCGGCCGTCTCAAACTGAACCATTATTAAGATTAAGGCTGGAAGCAAGTGATCATCATCACTTAAATTTAAGGCTTCAAGAATTAGAACAATTTATTAACAGTTAATTATTTGTGATTAATTACTTAAATCAAAATAATCCTATTATTAAAGATTACATAACGAGGTTAATTAATGAAAAGTGCCATATTAATTGCTGGTGGTAAAGGCGAAAGATTAAGACCTTTAACCAAAGACAAACCCAAGGCAATGATCAGTGTAATGGGACGCCCCATAATATCATATCTTCTTCAATGGCTAGAAGCCTATGGTGTTAGAAATATTATTATTTCTTGTGGTTATCTGCATGAGGTAATTCAGGAATATTTTGGTAATGGCAACCGTTTTAATCTAAATATTCAATACGTAATTGAAGAAAATCCTCTTGGTCGTGGTGGGGGTATAAAACAGGCGATGAAACAATTGGACAATTCAAACGACTCAATTTTAGCCCTAAATGCGGATGCAATCACTAATTTAAATTTAACTGAATTTTATAATTTTCATAAACATAATCAAGGGATGGCCTCTTTAGTATCCGTGCCCTTAATTAGTAGTTATGGTATTGTCGATATTGAAAAAGATAACAATGTAATTAGCTTTCGCGAGAAACCAGAATTACCGTTTTGGATTAATGCTGGCATTTATATTTTTGAACGCGAAATATTTAATTTACTCCCAGATATTGGTGATCATGAAACTACTACTTTTCCTGAATTGACAAGCAAAAAACAGTTAAAAGCATTTAAAACCACAAGTTTCTGGCGTAGCGTCGATACCGTTAAAGATTTGGAAGAATTACGCAAAGAACTTGAAGGATTGTTTTTTGGTAGTTTTTTTAAAATGTAACACTTATTTTAATACAGGTGGAGCTTCAAGCGGATCACTAGCCTTAAGAGTTTCTAACTGCTTTTCACCAATTTCTTTTAAGACTCGACCTTTTTTAAACTGTTTTGAATTATTATGAGTTTTACCTTCTTTCATCATTTTGTCACCTTGAGCAACTAATTTTTTAGCGCGATTCATAAATTCTTTATGCTTTTTTTGCATGCGTTTTTCGTCTTCAGTATATTCACTAGGACTGGCACCTGCACTATTTTGCATATTCAAAGCTCCATTAGCAGGACCACCTGGATCAGTTAACGAACCTGGCGATCCAGGCATTCCCGTACCAATTGGCATACCAGGTAAACCAGCTCCAGCCATGGGAGAATTTAAGCCATTCATTTGAGCCATTACCAGAGGATTACTGGTTAAACTAAATAGGGTAGCTAAAAGTAAACATTTTACGTAATTATTTATTTGCATGAGAAAAAACCTCGTTAAATTAGCTGTTAATTATTATTAATCTGACGGTTAAATTGCTGATTAGTTGCCTGTTCAAAAACATAAGCAATTTTTAACAGTTTCTTTTCCGTAAACGGTTTGCCCATTAACTGAAAGCCAATAGGCATATGGGTATTATCCAAACCACAAGGAATAGAAATTGCTGGAATACCAGCTAAATTAGCCGGAATAGTTGCAATATCGGTTAAATACATATTTAGGGGATCGGCCATTTTTTCATTAATTTTAAAAGCTGTAGATGGAGCTGTTGGCGATAAAAGTACATCGTAAGAATTTAAAGTCGTTAATAATTCATTTTGCAGTAATCTTCTTACCGCTTGAGCTTTTTTGTAATATGCATCAAAATAACCTGAACTTAAGCAATAAGTACCTAAGATAATTCTGCGCTTAACTTCACTGCCAAAACCTTGTTCTCTAGATTTAAGATATAAATCTTCCAGGTTTTTGACATTACTTTCCCGATAACCATATCTAATACCATCAAATCTAGCCAAATTAGAACTGGCTTCAGCTGTAGCAATAATATAATAGACCGGTAAAGCCTGTTGAATCTGCGGAATAGATACTTCATCAATGTGAGCACCTTGATCATTCAAAACTTTAATAACATTTTTCAAAGCCTTTCTAACCTCTGGATTAATGCCATCATTATCCAATTCCTTAATCAGGCCAATTTTCATTCCCTTAAGGGGTTTATTTCCACTTACTTCATTTGGTATGCTGATAAAATCGCCATCGGCTGGATTGGCTTTAAACGGTTCTTTAATATTTGTAGAATCATGAGCACATTCACTTATAATTGATTGTAAGGCAAAAATAACATCTTCAACCGATCGCCCCATTGGGCCAATTTGATCCAAACTAGAAGCAAAAGCCACCAGACCATAACGTGATACCAACCCATAGGTCGGCTTCATCCCTACAATACCACAAAACGAAGCGGGCAGACGAATTGATCCTCCGGTATCAGATCCCAGTGCAATCACACTAAAGCCACCAGCTACACTAGCAGCCGATCCACCTGAACTGCCGCCAGGAACGTATTCAGTATTGCAAGGATTTTTAGTTATTTTAAAGCTGGAATTTTCACAAGATGAACCCATGGCAAATTCATCCAGATTAGTTTTTCCTACACAAATAGCTCCATCACTGGTCAATTTTTCAACAACTGTAGCATTATATGGACTTTGATAATTAGCTAATATTTGACTGGCACAAGTTGTTGGATAATTAGTTAGACAAATATTATCTTTAATTGCTACAGGTATACCAGCTAGTAAGGGTAGTGATTCTTTACGGGCAATTAATTCATCAATAGCTAAGGCTTGGTTTAAACTAAATTCTTTAGTTAAGCATAAAAAAGCATTAATATTGACTTCATGTTTTTCAATATATTCATAATGTGCCTCAGTAATTTCTTTAGCACTTACTGATTTATTTGCCAATAAAGTTTTTAATTCACGAACATTGGATCCAACTAATGATTTCATTTGCTACCTGTAGATAAAATTCAAACTAAACCTTACTTTAGCTAATTAATTTTAGCTTTTATAGGTTATTATAAGGTAAAAATTATTTTTTTTTTAATAAGAAAGCTCTTATTTAAAGTTAGTTATTACTTGAGGAAAACTTTTTAAATAATAAACAAGCATTATGCCCACCAAAACCAAAGCTATTGGATAAGGCATAATTAATATTTACATTATGTTTGGCTTTATGAGGCACATAATTTAAATCACATTCAGGATCTGGATTATCAAGATTGATAGTTGGTGGGGCGATTGAATGTTTCATTGCCATTATGCTTAAAGCCGCTTCGAGTGATCCGGCTGCACCTAATAAATGACCGGTCATTGACTTAGTCGAACTGACCAATAATTTATGGCTGGTGGCATGGCTACCAAAAACGGTTTTAATGGCTTTAGTTTCAGCAATATCACCCAGGCTAGTTGAAGTACCATGGGCATTTACATAATCAACTTGACTAGGTTCAATATTAGCCTGTTTTAAAGCAATCGTCATAGCTCGGCTGGCTCCACTGCCATTGGCACAAGGAGCAACTATATCATTAGCATCAGCCGTCATGGCATAACCCACTAATTCAGCATATATTTGAGCTTTACGGGCAATAGCATGATCATAAGACTCTAAAATTAAAATTCCAGCTCCTTCAGAC
>DAHXLC010000121.1 GCA_027371815.1 Candidatus Melainabacteria bacterium
CATACAGCCGATGCCGAAATTGCATCTACAGTATTATTTTGCGCTAGGCGTTTATATAATTCGACTAAGATAAAACCAACTAATACTGAAGTTTTTAAAGCGTTTCGCCAATGGAAACCAAAAGAAAAATATAAAAATATTTGTGATGAAGATATAAATTCTGCAATTAAGTACTTATATGCTCTAAACTGGATAGATATTAATGTTGTCGATAATCTTTTAGAAGAGGAGTTTGTTTATTAGTTATAGATTTATCCAAGCTAGCTTCTATCAGAGCAACGGTTACGCTTAATATGGAATAGCTAAGCAGTTTAAAGTTTTCATAGATTATACCAGCTTTTCAAGGGCAGAAGATCTTATAGAAGCACTAGCTAATTTAAGATCATTTTCAACAAAAGAACTTACATGTTTATAAATCCCTAAATACCAAATAACCAGCATAATTGCCTGCCATTTTATCTGCATTGTATTATAAATAGTTTTAATAAAAAAATTACGCCGCCGCCAATCACAAGTTAACAAATAATAACGCATCACTCTTACACCAGCTAAAATTGATCTTAAACTTGTTTGATGTACGTTTAGCTTATATTCAAAAACCTGTTGTAAGCTACCAATAAGGCGTTTACTAAAAGCTTCATAACTATATAAGCGCTTACATAAATCAATATAATTACGGCATAACTGTTCATAAGAAATTTTAAGTGGTATTATATTTCTTAACAAATTAACCATGCGGATATAATTTTTTATATTCATAACATTAAATGAACTGGATTGAGCTTTGTTCGCCCAATATACTATTTGAAATAGTTATTTTTGTCTCAATGAAATTATTGTTAAATTATTTCTAACCAACTATATACAGTATTTTGTCTGTTATCATTAAGGCATTATTCTTATAATTGGTTATATGAACCAATTATTTTAATTCTGTTCAAGCTTATAAATATTAACCATGCCATTAAACTAATAATAAGTTCCTGAATAGATAAAACCAAGTCGTATCAAACCTATCTAAGTTAATAACATTAAGAAATTGGCCAAGTTAGAAGATATTAAAGTTGACGCAAAAGTTAAAGGCATTATTCCAAATGCTATTGTTACCATTTTAAATACAAAATGGTACGGCCAAGATTCAATAGAAGTTGTTTATAAAGACGATAGCGGCAATACTACTAGTGAATTGCTTATGCGTGATAAAGAGCACGAGCTTAATGTTATAAATCAAACCAAAAGATGGCCATTTGATGCCGATGGTATTGCATTTAAACTTGTCTCTGAGGCTTTTAGAATTAAAGAATCATATTTATTTGACCCCATGCTAGCTGTTCACAGTTCACTTATTGATCCATTGCCACATCAAATTACGGCAGTGTATGATATTATGCTTAAACGCCAACCTCTGCGGTTTCTTTTAGCCGACGATCCTGGTGCTGGTAAAACCATTATGACCGGTTTATTGATTAAAGAGCTGCAAGCTCGTGGTTCTTTGAAGCGTTGTTTAATTGTATGCCCAGGTATGTTAGCCGAGCAATGGCAAGACGAGCTTAGTAGTAAGTTTCAACTTCAATTTGATATATTAACCAATGAAAAAGACAAAACGTCAAAAACTGGTAATTGGCTGAGTGAAAATGACCTTATAATTGGTCGTCTAGATAAGCTTAGTCGTGATGAAAACATTCAACAAAAACTGAAGGCCACAAACTTTGATTTAGTCGTTTGTGATGAAGCGCACAAAATGTCAGCTAGCCGTTACGGAAATGACGTTAAAGAAACTAAGCGCTACAAACTTGGCAAATTACTATCAGCTCAAGCTAATCATTTTTTGTTATTAACAGCAACCCCACATAACGGGAAAGAAGAAGAATTTCAATTATTTATGGCTTTGTTAGATGGTGATAGGTTTGAAGGTAGTTATCGTGATGGCCCTCATGTAGAAGACGCTCGTGATCTTATGCGCCGAATGGTCAAAGAAAAACTAGTTAAATTTGATGGCAAGCCTCTATTTCCCGAGCGCTTAGCCAATACAGTAACATATGAGTTATCAGAAATTGAGGCAACGTTATATAATAGAGTCACTGACTACGTTCGTGAGCAATTTAACCTGGCTGATAAGCTTGAAAATGATGGTAGAAAAGGAACGGTTGGCTTTGCTTTAACTACTTTGCAAAGAAGATTAGCTTCTTCACCTGAAGCTATTTATCAGTCTTTAAAAAGAAGAAAAGAAAGATTTGAAAATCGGCTAAAGGGAGAAAAACTTTTAAAGTCTAGTGT
>DAHXLC010000135.1 GCA_027371815.1 Candidatus Melainabacteria bacterium
TCCAGTAAAACTGGCTTTATCTAGATCTGGTACTAATTCAAGACTATAAAAATCCGGAATGGACTTTAGATTATATTATGGCTTTCGTTTTTCTTTTGCTAAACCAGCTCTTAATGGTGTTCTTCAGCAGTTGCGCCAGCAATTGGAAGAAGAGGAAGAAGAAGATAAAAAACCCAAGAAAAAAGCCCCGCCTAAAAATGCTCCGGTGGAACAAAAGCCTACAGCCTATACTATGCCTTATGAATTATCTGCCTCCAAAAATCAACCGATTCATGGAACACTTAATCCTGATGATTTAGATTGTAATGAAAATAATGAAATTGCTGATAATATTACTCAAAGCCCCAATAACTAATTTTATGGAGATAATTAATGACAATTAACTGTACTGCAAAATTTAAAAATATTTTTTTATTAATCGGATTTTATTTTATGGTAGTTGGTAACGTCACCGTAAAAGCTAGCGAAACGAGATTGACTCAAGCTGTTAAACCTGATTTTTATAGTCTTGAATTAGTACCAGATCTAGATAAAGCCAGTTTTACTGGAAAAGAAACAATTAAATTAAAAGTTGCTAAAGAAACTAAAGATATTGTTTTAAATAGTAGTGAAATTCATATTGACCAGGCAATAGTAACAAATGAAAAAACCAAGCATAAGCATTATTTAAGTGTTAGTTATGATAATCAGAATGAAACTGCTACATTAACTGTAACCCATTACGAAAAGGATAGCCGTGGAGGAAATTGGGAGCAAACCTTAGTCCCGGGTGATTACACCTTACATTTAGAATATACCGGAATTTTAAATAATAAACTTAGAGGATTTTATTTATCTAAATATAAAGATAGTAAAAATAACGAACATAAAATTGCTACTACACAAATGGAACCAGCTGATGCCAGGCGCATGTTCCCTTGTTTTGATGAACCAGCTTTTAAAGCCCAATATCAGATTACGGTTAAAATTGATCCAAATTTGACGGCTATTTCTAATGCGCAAATTAGTAAAAAGTATTTTGACGCAGTCAGTAATAAACAAGTCTATGAATTTGCCCCCACGCCCAAAATGTCTACTTATTTAGTTGCTTTAATAGTTGGCCCGTTTGAATCAACTCAGTCAATTAATAAAAGTGGCTGTGAAATTAGGGTTTGGACAGTTAAAGGTAAAACAAAATTAGCTTATTATGCCCGAAATAAAGCTGGTGACTTACTACCATATTATAATCATTATTTTAATATCAAATATCCGATCAATAAATTAGATTTAATTGCTATTCCAGATTTCGAAGCTGGGGCTATGGAAAATCTTGGGGCAATAACTTTTCGTGAAGCTGATTTGTTAATTGATGAAAATACTGGTTCCGTAGATAACAAGCAAAATATTGCCTCTATAATTGCTCATGAAATGGCGCATATGTGGTTTGGTGATATGGTTACTATGGCCTGGTGGGATGATTTATGGTTAAATGAAGCGTTTGCCACCTGGATGTCAGTTAAAGCCGTTGACTATTTAGAACCTAGCTGGCTTTATCATGTAAGATATACAACTTGGCGGTTATATGCTATGAATGTTGATTCCTTAAAGTGTTCAAGAGCCATTCATGCTAATGTAAGTGGTCCGGCTGAAGCTATGGAAATGTTTGATAATATAACTTATCTAAAAGGCTGTTCAGTCTTAAAAATGATTGAGTCATGGGTTGGTGAAGAAAATTTCCGTGGTGGAGTTTGTGATTATTTAAAAGCCCATTTGTTTGACAATGCTACCACTAGTGATTTATGGCAGGCAATTGAAGCTAAATCCGGTAAGCCAGTTAGTCAGGTTGCTCAAAACTTCGTGAATCAGCCGGGTTATCCTTTATTATCTTTAGCTATTGAGCCTGATAACCGTTTAAAAGTTAGTCAAAAACAGTTTTTCCTTAATAAGGATACTTGTGTTGATACAATTCAAAACTGGCTTGTTCCTCTAAATTTAGCTTGTATGGAAAAGGATAGCAAAGACCCCCATAATTATCAAAAGAATTTAGACACCATAATTAATGATCCTAATGAAGCAATTCAGGATTTTAAATGTTTTGAACCTTATAAAGCTAATGTAAATGCTCATGGCTATTATCGATCTAGATATCCAGCCAGTAATTTTGATTTACTCAAAAATAATAACCAAAAATATTTAACGGCTCAAGAAAGGCTAACATTTTTAAATGATGAATGGAATTTAGCAAAATCATGTAACATTGATTTTAGTGACTTTGACAGTCTGTTAAATAATTTTAAACATGAAACCGATACCTATGTTCTTAAAGAAATGATTGCCAGTTTAGTTAAAATTGCTAATTTTATAGCCAATGACTCTTTAGCTGATTTTGCCAAACATTCAAGTGATATTTTACATGAAGCTTTGACCAAATATGGTATCGATAATAAACCTGGTGATAGCCTACTGGTTCGATCTTTAAGGTCAAGTCTAGTTACTTTTTTAGGAACATATGGTCAAAATAAGGAAATATTAGCTAATTGTAAAAACTATTTAGATACTAAGTTTTATACTCAAGCAAGCGATATTGACGGGGATAAGCTTAAAACCGCTCTTAATGTGGTTGCTTTTAATGGCAATAAAAAAGACTATGATAATATTTATAATCAATATTTAAAAGCTCAATCACCAGAAATTGAGATGGACTGTTTGTATTGCCTATCTAATTTTCAGGATCCAAAACTTATTGCTAGAACTTTAGCCATGAGCCTAACTGATAAAGTTCGCATTCAAGATGCACCCCATCTTATTGGAGCTTGTTTTAGCAATCGCAATGGTCAAGGTTTAGCGCTTACCTTTTTTGAAAATAATTATGACATTATTGCTAGTAAATTTGCACCAATGTCTATTCCTCATTTAATTCATGCTATGTCTAATTTAAGCAATGAAAGTGATTTAACTAAGGTAAAAACTTTTTTCGAAACGCATCCACTTAAACTTGGTAAACAGTCATTAAAAGAAACTTTAGAAATAATTGATTCTAATGTAAAATTTAAACAAGCTAATTGGATGTCTAAATAAGGGATATTTTAAATATTTAAATAAAAAAATGAGTATTTAAACAAATTTAGTCCCAAAAAAATTATTGCTGAGCACTACCAACTCCACCAGTAGGTGGCAGTGCCCAGGGATTAGTGTTAAGAGCTGGATCGTACATAACGCTAGAAAATGGGAAACTGCGACTGGCTTTAAAACTTAAGGGTGCGCCGCTAGAAAAAATGGAAATAATAAAGGGCTTAACTTTAACTTGTGTGGTTACTGTTACAATACCTGGCTGGGTACTATTGCCGTTTTGATGGACAACTAACCCACCACTACTTTCCCAGGTTAAAATATCATTTTGAGTTAAATTAGTCGTTGCACTAACCAAACTTATATTACTAATCGGGCCACTATGATTGTTAGCTGCTTGGTTAACCGATGATTGCGCACGGCTTTGGTATTGTAATGGACTACCCATAGAGGCTACTCTGGCTGCATTTTTTGCAATATTTTCATTGGTTTGGACGGCTATAACAATTAATGAAAGATCAAAAAATAACAGCACAACCGGAATAAGTACCGTAATCCCTGTAGCTAATTCAACCAATGACTGAGCGCTATTTACTCTTTTGCTTAAATTTGACATTGATTTCATGTTATTAGTTTGTATTTTGTTTGGCAATTTAATTATGGTGATAGTCCTTTACCTAATTATATTAGCAATTACCTTAGTTCTTCGGTAATTTAGCAATTTAATTATTGGGATTGGACAATGGATTTGGATTATAGTCAGTCGTACTAGAGGAACTTACATCACCAGCAAATTGATGGGTTGTAAAAAATCTAATATCACTTACAGTTCCATTGACTAAATATGATGGTCTTACTTTTAAACCAGAGCTTCCAAAATTGCTTAAACTGGGAGTAGCCGATATTACATTATTTAAACCTGATTGATTTGGGCTGCCTCCTTGAATACCGCCATTGGTTTTACCTAAGTTAAATGAATTATCCCTAATTGTAGCATTGAATTGTGTCCAAGAGCTAAATGGGGTTGAATGGCTATGTGGCGTTTTAAAATGAGCTGTTACTGCATCTAAAGGATGTGGAGCTGGATTAGCATTATCATCAGTGGGTAGCAGTGCTGTATTTACTACAGTATGAAGTAAAGCTAATACTGGCCCAAAAGTGGTATTGACACTATTAATACTTTGTTTCGTCCATTGGGCTGGTGGTATATTACCTGGTGTGGTAGCGGTCGCTCCAGATAAAGGATTAGTTATTGACTGCGGTAATGGACTAGCATTTAGGGAAATTAAGGGGGTGGCCGTACCGCCATTAGGACCTTTTACCCTTATAGCCGTATTAAATATTTGATTATCCGTAAAGGCATAATAACCAGGATGATTGACTAAAGCTTGTTTGGGTGGACCTTTTTTAGGATTACCTGGAGCTGCATAAAATAACAGTTGTTGATCATTAACTAGCGATCCTAAAGTATCTGGTGGTTGGCTGTAATTATTTATGTCTACTAATTGTGCAACAATGCGTCCAGCAGTATCAAAAGTAAAAGTATACACACTAGGATACCATTTATCATAAACTGCTGTAACAACTGGTTTGTTACCAGGTGGAGCTGCTCCACTAGGTGAATTTAAGCCAACAACTTTAAACATTAAATTTTGTGGTGCCTTAAAAGATGTATTTAATACGGTATTAATATCGCCAACAGCTAAAGTTTGCTGACCCGTTGCTGTACTTGGCGTGTTAATATTAATGCTGGCAGCTACAGATGGATCATAAATAGGTTTAACACCAGCATGTCTTAGCCAGTGATATAATCCACCAACAGTGGCTTGCGCTACGGAATTAGGGGTAGTGCCACCAGAAACGGGAACGAGGCTCCCGCCAGGTCGAGTATTGCCAATGGCTTTAAATGCACCAGTACCTGGTGCTACACTACCTTGCGATTGGGGATCAGTTATAATTGAAATTGGCGAAATTAAATGAGGTAAAGCTCCTTGAGGGAAACGTATATTTAAGGCACCCGGATTGGGTTTTGGATCCATTTGATTGTATGGCTGAGCACAGGCTGTTTTAATTACGGTTTGATTGTTTTTGCCATCTGGCGTTAAGGCAATAGCTTGGCTTATGCTGGCTTTTACAATCGTGGGTATTAAAGTCTGGCTAGAAACTAATTGCGATGTGGAAAATAAGTTATTGCTGACAAGGTGAACCGAATCGCCAATGCTAGAAAAAACATAATTATTGCCAGCTGAATCGGCATAATTTTGATTTGCTAAATAACAGTAATTAGGATTTCCGGTAGTCGTATAATTATAATAATTATTAGGTGTAGGTATATTAGTTGGACTGGCTTGATTTAAATAGCCTAAACTTAGTTTTAGATTATTGGTTTGAATAACCCCGCCTTGGGTTAAGCCATTTTTTAAATTAGTATTATAGGCAGTTTGAGCGTCAGCTAAGACATTTACGGTATTATCATACCAGTCGGTTACATTAGTATTGCCATTAGTTGCTGAAATTAGTAAATTACTTAAATTTGTAGCTGCTTGAACTGCATTGCTATAGTCAGATTGGACTAATTGATTCATATAATTTTTGGAGGAATGATCTAAGGATAAAGTATTAACAATTTGCGAATCTAACAGGATTGTCCCTAATAATGTATTAATACTTTGTACCGATAAAGGATAGCCATCGCTGGCAAATTTTCCATTAGTTACTGGGGCAATGGGTGGGTGATCCGATAAGGCAATATAGCCAAAATTAGGATCGTCATATACTATACGTGATAAATCAGCAGCAGCTGTAATTGCCGCTGCTTCAATAGCCGTTGTTTGTATTTGGCTTGTGCCTTGGAACCTTGCATAATTTAAAGCAAAATAACCCAATAGTAAAAAAACTACTAAGGTGATTCCACCAACTAAAGCTAACATATTGCCTTTTATATTACGGTTTATTTTATGCTTAACGGGATTAAGGTTAATTGGAGTGGTCATAATTTACACCTATAAAAAATAAAGCTTAAAATGGTTACCGAGAATTTAAATATTATTCTTGTTATAAAGGATATTATTCACAATAATATTAAATATTATTCATGATTTTTAGCACGAGAAAGATTAAATAATTATAATATTATCTTATCAAAGAAATTTTACCCTTGTCAAGGGATGGACTTTACTTGAATTAAAATCTTCTTGATTTTGGGCAAATAAGGATAGATTAAATTTAGGCTAGAATATTTAACGTATTTTCCCCATTGAGATTGGAATTAGTCGAATGCATAATCTTGCTATGAATTCTTAAAGCGGGGTTAGCTAAAATGCAAGAAATTAATTCAATAAATTTTTCGAGTAAGGAAATTAACCAACTTTCGGCTAAAAAAAACATTAACAAAAATAATGTGTTTGATTTGGCTATAAAGGATTTACCTTTAGCTAGCGAGGTTGCGGCTAAGAATGCGTATGATCACCCGTTAAATACCCTTGAAACAGCCAGTAAAGAAGTTTTAAGTTCAGCGGCCTTTGGTTTGGTTTTAGGCAGTATTATTCCGGCTCGTGGACCAGTCGCCTTAATTGCAGCTGGAGTGTTAACTTTACCGATCTTAAAAAATGGCGTTGAAAGTTTAATGAAAGCAAATACTGAATCCCATAAAAAGAATGCTAATGTCCAGCAAATTGCTTATAATTTAGCCAGCGACACCGTAACTGGATCGGCTAATTTGGCTTTGACCTTTGCCGGTGGAGCTGTTGGAGCACAAGCTGGGTTTAAACTGGCTCAAAGTGACACATTATATGGGGATTTTTGTCAAGGGACGCAAAAGTTTATTATTAAGGGTGAAAATGCAGGATTGTCAATTGCTAAAAGTGGCCTTGACTATTTTAAACCCGATAGTTTAAATGCTAACGATTTAAGCTTAGTTAATGCTGCTCAATCTGGTTTAAGCGATTCTCTTATAAATAAGGTATTACCTGATTTTAAAACCCGATTAGCTCATGCCAGAGGCGTTAGTACAGCCGACTCGATGCAAATGTTTTTTGGTGACTTGCATTTACATTCCAAATATTCTGATGGAATGGGACTTCCAAGTGAAATTTATACAGCTGAGCAAAATGCTGGCCGTGATTTTGCGTTTGTAACTGATCATAATCACATTTTAGCTCGTGGTGGCGTTGAACCAGGATCCGTTCGGGCTGTTGATGAAGAAGGTACACCTATTGAAGCCCAAGATCCCCAAGAATATGCTGATACTTTTACCCAGGCCGCTAGTGCTACGGTAAAAGGTAAATTTGTGGCTGGTGTAGGTTCAGAAGTTGGTACGATTGGTAAGCCTGATCCAGTTGTTGGTCATATTGCTGGTGGCAATCACATGAATGTATTTGATTCGCCAGATTTTTTAAAAACCTTTGAATTACCCCGTAATGGCAATATGAGCCTTATGAGTAGAGCGATGATTAAATTAGGACTTAAGGCCAATGATGATCAAGCCGTGATAACTTTTAATGATAATGACTATAAAGGTTTGATTGCGCAAATGCAAAAATTAAATATCAAGGATTCAACGGGTAACGATCCCATAATGCAATTTAATCATCCTCGATATAAACAAGATTATAATCCGCAAATGCCCGCTAATCGGCAAGGTCATGATTTTGGCGCAGCATCCTTTAATTCACCTGGTGAATGGGTGCAAACAATGGATCCGCTGGTTCATAATATTGAAGTCATGAAAGGCGGAGCTTTAAATCCTAATGTTCAAAGTCATGTCAATCCATATTATGTAACATCATTAGATTATGCTGGTTATTTGGATAAAGGTTTTCATTTAAGTCCAACTTATGGGGCGGACACTCATTTTGGCTTTAACAGTGATGGATCACCTTTACGAATTGGTAACCCACCGGCAGCAACAGGAATTTTTACCGATAGCCTGGACAAGGGCAGTCTTTTAGATGGATTGCGCAATCGACGTACAATTGCAACTACTGATTTTAAACAATTATCAGGAATTTTAACGGCTAATGATGGCAAATATCTAATGGGAGATATTTTAGACCAAAATGGCGTTAATGAATTAACCCCTAGTGTAAAAGTTATGGGGAATATTGATCCAGCTGCTCAATACCAGGTAAAAATCTGGAGCGATCCTAATATAGGTGATAATAATTTAGCCAGTGTTATCGCAACTAAAAAATTATCCGGTCAGGACATTTTAAACAGCAATAGTCAAGTCGCCTTTGATTCAATCAGTCATACCTTAGGTAATAAATCATTGATTTTTGCCGAAATTGACCGTGTTAGCCCTAGTGAATTATCTAATAATAATAGCGATCCTTTTGCCCAGGTAACTAATATTGAAGCTCAACAATGGAATCCTAATTCTGGTAAATCCTTTGATAGTTTAGCTAAAGGCTTTGTCCAAAATCAAGATCCTAATGCTAATTTGCCTTATGTCGACAGACTATTTACCTCGCCAATTTGGATTGAACCCATGGCAGGTGTAAGTCATTCCTTCTTAGCTCGTGGAATTGTTGGAAGTGGTGGCAGTGATTTAACTATCGGTAAATAATGATTTTTGGTGGCTAAATTTAATGAAAAAATAGATTAATTATCATTCAAGAATCATCATCCATAAATTTCTTTATACATATATATAATTATAATTTAAGGTAAGCTAAATATTAAAAGGTAAGCTTAAAAAAAAATAATACATATAAATAAATATTTTTATGTTTTTAAATTCATAGAAATAGTATTTTTAATAAAATAAATAATATTATTGTAGTTTACTTTTATTATTTGATTAAAGCCGTTGCCAATAAGTCAAGATGAAATAATTTATTTACAAGCTCAGTTAGAAGGGCTCGAATGCGTCTTGTTTGAAATTATACCTTTGAAAATTGAACTTAAACGCCAACAGGTTCAGGAATATTTTGACAAACGTCTGGAATTAGCCACAAAGCCCTATCCCCTAGCTTCAGAAACTGAGCTTAAACGTCAGTTTAACACTAAGGCTAATCAGGTTCGCAATTTAATTGATTTAGCTGAATCACGTGGAAGTGCGACTAATCCATTAAATTTAATGCAGGTAGCTTCTTGTTTACCAGATGAGAAAAATTTAAAAATACGTGAAGAAATTAGTGAGTTTTGTAAAGGGGTTTTATTTAATAAAACAGCTAATCCAACTTTACTTGGTCAAATTATTGAATTTAGTGACATTAACTCGGTTGAAGCCCGTTTGTTACTATCCGCTTCAATGTTTAGCCTAGATGACAATTTAGATTATGGTGGTGAAGCTTTACAATTAGCTGATTTACTGGCCGAAATTATTGGTTTAGTTAAATCGGAACAGTTATTAACCCGTAATGATCCATTCTTAATTGAGGCTCAATGTGCTTTAGCAGCTATGGAACCAGATAGTGAAGAGTAGTTTCCTGCATTTTAACGTCATTAACGGTCCTAATTTAAATTTAACCGGTAATCGGCAAAATGAGATTTATGGTGATTTTACCCTTAACCAAATTAATGCTAATTTAACCAAGCTGGCACTTAATCTGCAAGTTGAACTTAGTTTTTATCAATCCAATATTGAAGGGGAGCTTATTAATGAAATCCAGCGTTGTAAAACTAGTAATATTGATGGTTTATTAGTTAACCTGGCAGCTTATACCCACACATCCATTGCTCTTTATGATACGTTATTGGCCTGTAATATTCCTTTTGTCGAAATTCATCTGTCCAATATTTTAGCCCGCGAAAAATTCCGTAGTCACAGTTATATTAGTAAAATTGCGCTTGGTGTTATCACTGGTTTTGGTGGTAATAGTTATAAATATGGGTTAATGGCTTTAGTTGATTATTTGGGTCAAAAAGTTCAAAGCTAAACAGTAGAAAAAGATCCTAAAATGACTTGGCTTTGATAAAAATTACCGGTATTCATTCTACACTATTAAGGTCTAGTTTTAACTTGTCTTATCATGGTCAGCGCTTATATGCTATGGGTTTTCCAGAATCTTGCGATCATTTGGCATTAAGCCAAGGGAAGCATCAATTTACGGCAGCGCTTAATAATTTAGACCCTGGTTTAAAATTAATGAATCATGAATCACCAAATAGTGAATTACTTCAGATTAATTTAAAAACTTTACCGAGTAATTCTGGCAGTCCGATAGTCAATAGAAGTGGTAATTTAGTTGGGGTAGCTGATTTGAGTAACAGTAAAAATGTAACTCAAGGTATACCCAGTCATGAATTAAATAAGCTTATTTTTGATTATAGATTTAATAAAGAATAATAAATTTTTTTAGTGGTTAGTTGTTTTATTTAACAAAGTGATCTCATTTTATAGTTGATTAGCTAGGTGCTTCTATTATTTGACATAAAATTTAAAATGATATATATTGATAAAATCTGAAAATTGGGTACGGAAACTTGCTGGAGTCTTATAATAATGAATAGTGAGTTTTACTATGGAAAGCAATAATCAGTGTCCCATCTGTAAACGTGTTGATTTACGAATTTTTTAACTTGTCGCTTTTGCGGTGTGCGCTATGACAGCGCTCAAAATAAAACTCCAAAACCAAAAAAACTCTGGCTTGGTTCTTTGAACTCTGCTTCTGGTAGCTTGGATCAAAATTCTGACTTACGCTTGCGCGTTGTGAATTACAAGAATATTAATAACGATCTGGTGACTGGCACAGATAAGACAGGTACACTTTTTTGTATAAAAGTTCTGAATAAGAAGTATAGTGGCTCAGATTATTGGATATTATCCCGTGACATGCGTTATAATGGCGGTTTGGCTTTTGGGTCTATGTTTATTTGTTTCATTTTTTTCTCTTTGTTTTTTGCAGCCGTTTTTTCTTACGTTGTTTCACGCTTTATTAATGACCCCTAATTATCCTAGCAATTGACCTGCGCTTATTACTTATCGGATTTTGCTGAAAGTTTTCATGACAATTACAATGTACAATTAAAACGTGTTTTTATTTTGATTAAAAAACTAATTTTTTTATTTGACAATTTTTCGGTAGTCCATTGGATTTAGGCTAAGGTGAAGTTAGTCAGGCGGTTTGCCTTGACTTTTATTGCTAACTGCTATATTTTATTGTTTGATAAGAATAATATTTTGAATTTTTATCAAATTAAATAGACAAGTATTGACTTGTGGAGAATTAGTGCCTACTGTAGATAAAAATGCTGCCCTAATTGCATTGTCAGAATCACTGCACATGAATGACGAACCATTTGCGGTGCAATCGTTGCCGCGAAGGGTTTTTACAGCTATCTGGTCTCTTGAATCCGAAGTGAACAACGGTGGCTTCGCCCAATATTTCGTCAATTCGTCGTCTCAGTCCGCCTCGTTTGTCATCACGGCACTGGAGGCTATCGGTGCACACAATATGGCGGACATTTGCAGATGCGCTTTTAAAAAGGCTTTTCCAGAGGGGTTGCCGGATACTCCAAAAAAAATCGCCGAATCAGTCAAATCACGCTACGATGTCCTGGAAGAAGAATTAGAGCCATTCTCTCATGAATTCTACAGCTATCCAGATGATTTGACAGAGTTGCTGTTTGAGTTTGTCGTAAATCATCCAGAAGAGTTTGGTGATGTAACCGCCAATGAGACGGGTGGGTGAGGTTTTTTAGAAATGCCCAATACGAATAGATATTGTGATTCCTGTCAAGGAAAATATTGGATTTAACGGACAGTTTAAACATTTTTAACAAGAATCCAAATTATTACTAAAAAAATTGTGGTACCGAAAGGCTTTATTATTTTTATACGCTTGACTTACGTGTGCTTTTAATAATGAGGGGCGAAGATAACAACAGACCGCATAAAATACAACATCTATGTGTCTTCGCTTATCCCTCATTTTAGCACACGGTCAAGCGGGCAAGCCCCATGAAGCTTGCGATCATGGTTCCCCTTAAGGAAGCCTTTCGGCTTATTATGAAATGGACTTAGAGTAAGCAAGCCCCGCATTAATTCTAACTATGTATACAAATTTCATATAACCTGATTAACCCCTTTTTAAGGTTTGCCAACCAAATCGTACAGTAAGCCTGACTAGCAACTGGAAGTAAGTCTTGCGCAATTAGGGCAACCAAAGTTGTGAAGCGTAGACTGTAAGTAGTGGGGTAGCCTCTGGAAATGGTGTACACGCAGACATCCAAATAAAAGCAAGAAATGGGTTAAAGGAAAATACTTCAAAACTATAAACAATAGAGATTGGTATTTCTTTGCTAATATCATTAACAGTAATGGCGAAAGAGCGGTAATATCTATATCTGATATAAATACGATACCGATTAAGCGCTATATAAAAGTTCGTGGTACTGCAAGCTTAGATGACCCTGATTTAGCTGAATAATGGGAGAAACGCAAATTACAAGGTAGTAAAAGTCTTCTCTTGCCCAGGCTCGATAAGCTATAGCGTTACACAGATGCTGAAGGCTTGAGCCGCTTGCGGGGAAACTCGCACGAGCGGTTCTTAGGGGAGTTAGGCAATGGCGACGTTGCCTTTCTTACCCGACCAAGGCAATTCGCTTTGCTTGAATTATGGTTATATTTTTATGTTTTTGCAGTTTGCAGGAATTAACTATGTCATTAAAAGCGTTTCGATTATTACTTGTTCAAAAGCCGCCTTACTTATTTGAGTAGCTATTTCAATATGGCGCCCACTAAATAGTGAAACGTAAGTTCGACCCATACTTGAGCCACTGGTAACCACATCAATTTTTTGTTCTTTAAAGGTAAATAAATCTGGTTTTATGGCACAGACACTTGTTAAAGTATCCCAGTAATAATATTCGAAACTCGAAACCAAGGACCATAATTTTAAGGCCAATTTAGCGGCTTTAGATTTTTGACCACGTTCTTCAAGGCTAATTAAGAGCTCTTTATTTAAAGGAAATAAGTTGGTTACATCTAAAGGAATAAGTTTTATATGGACACCAGAATTAAGTACCGTTCTAAAGGCTTGAGGATGAGCAAATATATTCCATTCAGCTTTATGTTTAAAATTGTCAATTTCAACATTTCCTGGAACATTAATGGCTCCGCCCATAATAATGATTTCTTGGATATTGTCTTTTAATTTTGGCTGTTGTTCTAGTAGTAAGGCAATATTGGTAAGTGGTCCGGTGGTAACGATAGTTACTTTAGCGTTTGCATGTTTGAGGCAGTCAGCGTAAGCAACTAATGAATTACGCCCTTTAAAATCTTGATAAGGGCGTTTATGGCTGATTTGGCTAAAGATTGGTAAATCAACTACTAGACTAGATTCTTTGCGCCAGGATTCTGGAAAAGGATTAAGAGCTGATTCATTGCTTTGCGCAATTTCCACTGTCTCTAAATCTAAGTAAGTTGCAATTTTGATTGAAGCTTTAAAAGCCTCTTCAACAAAAGAGTCGCCACTAGTTATGCCCACTACCTGTAAATCAGTTTCAGGTGAAAGCCATAAAAGTATTAGACTAATGAGATCATCGATATGACCATCGTGATCATGAATTACTAATTTTGCCATTTAATTAGTTTAAGGGTTTTAGTATTTATTTTCATTAAATAACCTGGTAAATTTTAAGATTTAATATATTCCTAATTCCATCTTGGCTTCTTCGCTGGCCATCGCTTTAGGATCCCACCGTGGTGACCAGACCAGTTTTACCTTAATTTCTTTGACCCAGGGTAATTTTTTAATAGCCTGATTGACCTGTGCCTGGATGACTGGCCCAATTGGACAGGCCGGCGAAGTTAAGGTCATGTTTACGTTGACATTTTCTTCGGAAACTTCAATATCGTAAATTAAACCTAAGTCAACAATATTTATCCCAATTTCAGGGTCGATAACTGTTTTTAAGCTTTCTCTTACAACATCTTCGAGTAATGAAGTCATATTTTATTCTCCTTGAGTTTTCGCTTCGTCATTTTCTAGACTTTGTAATAATGTATTCCAGGCTAATAAGGCACATTTGATTCTTACTGGATATTTCTTGACACCGTTTAAAGAATTTAAATCTTCATTTATTTCATTGAATACATAATCATTACCTTTATTAAGCATCATATCTTTAAAGTTATGGGCAATTATTTGGGCGTTTTTAATATTTTGCCCTTTTATAGCCTCGGTCATCATTGAACTAGAAGCCATGCTTATTGAACAGCCTTTGGCTTCAATTTTAATATCCTCAATAGTATCATTATTTAACTTGATGTATAATGTTAATTCATCTCCGCAAAGTGGGTTGGTTCCTTCCTGTTTAAGCGTAGCACCAGATATAACACCATGATTTCGAGGACAATGATAATGATCGAGTATGGTTTCTTTATATAATTCATCTTGTAACGACATGACCCATTACCTTATAAGCTGATAGAAGAGTTTTAGCTAATATATCAATATCAGCTTCGTCATTATATATGTAGAGACTAGCTCTGATTGTTCCGGTAATATTAAATTGCCGCATAAGTGGCTGACAGCAATGATGGCCAGCTCGAACAGCTATACCTGAATCATTAATAACTTGGCCTAAATCATGGGGATGAATTTGGTTTAGATTGAAGGAAATGACCGAGCCGCGATCTGTGGTATTATTTGGTCCATAAAGAATTAAATTTTCCTGTTTGAGTAATATGTCTAATGCGTAGGCTGTTAAGCATTTTTCGTGAGCCATAATAGCAGCATAACCAATCGCATTTAGATAATTTAAGGCTTCATTACTAGCTATAACATTAGCAATGTCTGGAGTGCCAGCTTCAAATTTGTAAGGTAACTCATTGAATGTAGCTCTATCCGTGTAAACGTTTGCTATCATATTGCCACCAGTTAGAAACGGTGGCATGTCGGATAGCAGTTTTTGTCTTCCCCAAAGTACACCTACACCAGTTGGACCTAAAATCTTATGAAAGGAAAAGGCAAGAAAGTCACAATTTAATTTTTGAACGTCGATAGGCATATGCGCTATAGCTTGGGCCGCATCAATTAAGACTAGTGCACCCTGAGCATGAGCTTTTTGGACAATGGGAGTTAAATCATTAATCGTGCCTAGTACATTAGACATCAAGGTTAATGATACTAACTTGGTTTGGGGTGTTAGTAAATGGGATAGATTGCTTAAATCAAGCCGAAAATCATTGGTCAAGGGGATGTATTTTAAAGTGATTTGTTTTTCTTTGGCTAATTCGTACCAGGGAATTAAATTGGCATGGTGTTCCATTTGGGATAAGAGAATTTCATCACCAGCTTTTAAATTATGTCTTGCCCAGGAATAGGCCACTAAATTAATTGACTCGGTAGTATTACGGGTAAAAATTATTTCTTGGTAGGATTTTGCATTAATAAATTTTTGGACATTTAGTCTAGTCTCTTCATAGGCTATCGTTGCCTTTTGCGATAACGTATGGATGCCACGATGAATATTGGCATTGTAGTTTTCATAATAATTACTGATGGCATCAATGACAACCTTAGGCTTTTGAGTGGTGGCAGCATTGTCTAAATAGACTAAAGGTTTGCCGTCAACATGGTGGTTTAATATGGGAAAGTCTCGTTTGATTTTTTTTACGTCTAACATGATTTGAGCCT
>DAHXLC010000137.1 GCA_027371815.1 Candidatus Melainabacteria bacterium
CCACTAATTATAAAGATAATGAAGGCGAAAGTATTGAAGCCGCATTAAAAAGATTTAAGAAAAAAATCCAAAAAGCTGGCATTTTGTCAGAAATAAAGCGTCGTGAAAGATATGAAAAGCCAAGCGTAAAACGCAAACGTAAAGCTGAAGCTGCACGTAAGCGCCGTAATTAGTAATTGTCTTAACTAGTTAATGATATTGATACTGGGCAATGATCAGAGCCTAGTATATTGTTGTGTATGGTTGAATTTTTTAATTGAGAAGTTAAAGCCTGTGAAACCATCAGGTAGTCAATACGCCAGCCGCTATTACGCTTTCGGGCACCAGTACGTAAATGCCACCAGGTATACCAGTTCGGATCGCTAGTAAAATAGCGAAAACAATCAATAAAGCCTAAATTAATTATTTCATCAATAAGTTGTCTTTCTTGGGGTAGAAATCCTGAAATCGATTCGTTTTCTTTAGGTCGAGCTAAATCAATTGGTTGATGGGCGGTATTAAAATCACCCATAACAATTATCTTTTGCTGATTTTTGAGGACATTTTGCATTTCCTCAAGAAAATGGTGGTAAAAATCCAATTTAAAGTTAAGGCGTAAACTATCTTTTTTACCATTGGGAAAATATATATTATATAAAAGAAAATTTTCATAGTTTAGTTTTAAAATTCTGCCTTCATTATCTTTATAATTAGTGGTCGAGAAGCAATTTTCAATTTCCCGAGGTAATTGTTTAGTTAAAACAACTACTCCTGAATAACCCTTCTTTTGCGCCAAACTGTAATAAGCCTGATAGCCCAATAAATTGTCCGCCAGATTAAAACTTAACTTGGATTCTTGAAGTCCGATAATATCGAAATCATGAATCCAAGTTAAAGCGTCTTTCGCTAAAACTGCCCTTAAGCCATTTACATTCCAAGTAGCAATTTTAGTCATTTAATTTTTAGTGGTTACTTCAAAACGCTGACCGGACTACCGACAGCTTCAGCTACAGCAGGATGAATTATTTCACCTTGGTGAATATTTAAACCTTTAGATAAAGCTTTATCAGCTTTTAAGGCTTCAATTCCACCATTAGCCAGTTTAAGAACGTAAGATAAAGTCGCATTAGTTAAGGCTCTAGTTGATGTCCAAGGCACAGCTCCAGGAATATTAGCCACACCATAGTGAACAACACCTGAAACTTCATAAATTGGACTAGAGTGGGTAGTAGAATGAATAGTTTCAATACAGCCACCTTGATCGACGCTTACATCAACAATTACAGCACCTTTTTTCATTTTAGCGACCATACCTTTGGTGACAATTCTTGGAGCCTGTTTACCAGGGATAAGCACGGCGCCAATTACCAAATCAGCTGAAGGAAGCAAGCTTTCAAGATAATGCCCAACGGAAAATACTGTTCGTAATTGGCCATTAAAAATATCGTCAAGATAACGTAAGCGCTCCAGTGACATGTCAAATAAGGTAACCCTGGCACCTAATCCTAAAGCTACTTTAGCTGCATTAGTGCCAACTACCCCACCACCAATTATAACTACTTCACCAGGTTCAACGCCTGGTACGCCACCTAACAGAACCCCACGACCACCCATAGGGCGTTCGAGATAATTAGCGCCAATTTGTGTAGCCAGCCGACCCGCAATTTCACTCATTGGGGTAAGTAATGGCAATGCACCATTATCCAATTGAACAGTTTCATAGGCAATACAGGTAGCACCTGTTTTACAAAGCTGTTTAGTAAGGTCACTGTGTGCGGCTAAATGTAAATAGGTAAATAACAACTGATTCTTTTTCAGCATTTTTACTTCATTGGCTTGTGGTTCTTTAACTTTTAAGATAAGGTCAGCTGTATCAAAAATACTAGCTGCATCTGGTAAAATTTTAGCACCACAACTTACATAATCTTCATCAGCAATGCCCGATCCAATCCCAGCATTTTTCTCAACATATACATCATGTCCATCAGTAACCAAAGCTCTTGTACCAGCCATGGTTAAGGCTACACGATACTCATTGTCAAGTATTTCTTTAGGAACCCCTACTTTAGTCACGCTAGACCTCCTTAAATTAGATTGCGCTTATTAACTTTATAATTCTATACTAAAAACTATGTTTAAAGTATATTGATTGAATAAGTTTTAGCTTTTTCTTTAGCTTTAAAAAAGTTAAGCCATATTTAACTTAATTAAAATAGGTTAAATATTTATTGGGCTTAATAACTGTACCATTGGAGTTGTCAATGCTCGAATAAACCGGATTGCGTTCCCAAAGATACGGATTGCTTTGGGTACCAGCATTCACTAGGTTGTTAACCTGATGAGGGGTTTTGTAATTGGCCGAAATTGATGGTACATAAGGCGGCGGTGGTGGAACGAGATAATTTTTATGATATTTAGACAATTTTACCTGGTTATTGTGACCATGACCAATAATTTTTGGATTATTTTTAGCAAAAATTTGGTCATTACAGTTTAAATTAAGTAACAATAAGCCTAATAGAAGAATTCTCATATTTTTTTAAC
This sequence comes from Candidatus Melainabacteria bacterium, assembly GCA_027371815.1. GTDB lineage: Bacteria > Cyanobacteriota > Vampirovibrionia > Obscuribacterales > JAKAZS01 > JAKAZS01. Next base: position 2,524 of record DAHXLC010000137.1, read on the forward strand.
TCAGGTTCATAATTTGACGTAAAACAAGATTTTTAAATATAGCTATTATATATCATAATTTAATTTTAGCAAATAAACATTAAATTAGCCTTAAATCTTGAATTCTTTCAATGGCTTTTAGATTAATTTAGAAAAGATAAGATTTAATTACCTAAAATTTTAATGATATAATGATACTTTCAATACTAGATAAAGATAGTTTTAGTTATTTAATTATATTGTGAGTAAAACCAATTACGAAAATATAGTAAATTAGCATTGTTAAAATAATTTAAATGAAAAATACATATATTTTGGTATCAAAATTAGGTTTTAGAAAATGAAATACAGTAATCGTAATGTTAAAATTTTGCTTTGTCTTTTAGCATTTTTAATTATCAATCCAGTTAATTCGTTAGCTAACGGCTTGGAAAAAATTAAAGGTCTATGGATTGATAAAGATCATAATCTTGTCGTTAATTTAGAAATGCCTAAAAATCAATTCCCTGATTTGCCATCAATGCTCTTAATTCCACAGCCAAGCAAACGACTAGTTATTGATTTCCTTAATGCTACAATTGATGAAGTCACTATGCCAACAAAGGAACAATTGTCAAAATATTTTGACAATATTTTTAATGGTATTAGCCAGGTTAACTTTACTAATATTGATACGAATAATCAAAGTCAAGCTAGGCTAGTTATCCATTTGGCTGAAAATGTCAGTGTTAAGCCTCAGGTAATTGGCTTGGACTTAAACCATGTGGTGATAAAACTTAATGCAAAATTGATTGATCTAGATCCGGAAACGCATGAGTCAATTTATAAGGATCTTGCGCAAAATTATGCATATCGTCACAACCGTTATTTACGGGCTAATCAAGTTCAAAACCAGCAAAATGCTGATAATAATATGTTTACCAATGATACTTTTAACGGTGCCAAAAGCGCTGATATATCGACAGAAACACGATCGCAAACTAAAACCAACTCTAATGATCACGCTGAAATTGCGGATAAATTAGATCCAATGTATTCGCCGAAATATTATAACGATTTAACGGATTTAAGTAGTTCTAATGATACACCAAAATTAGCGAGGTTAGAAAAATCGCCAGTTAATGATTCTAAAGAATTTGACTGGGGTGTCCGGCCAAGTAACCCCAACATTCCGCTTGATTTAAAACCTCAGATTAACAATAAAGTAAAGAATGAAAATTTGCGTAGTGAAAATAATTCAACTAATGCTTTTAAACAGGACTTACCTGAATCTACTGAAACTCCTAAATCTACTAAAAATAACCATTTGTTTAAAGAAGCGGATCCTAATCTTGAATATCCTGTTGCACCGAAAAAATCCTCAATAACTACTACAGTTTGTGAACAGTTGATTACTAAAACCGATAATAAGACCAGTTTGACACCAAATAATATGCTTATTACCAATAATAAAGCAGCAAAATCAAAGGCGCTTAAATATTATAATGAAGCCGTTAAATATCATTTAAAAGGTAATTTGAATTTGGCTCAGAAATACTATAAGGAAACTATCGCCATTTATCCTGATTTAGCTGAAGCTTACAGTAATTTAGGCTTAATTTATAATCAAAAACATGATTATGTAAATGCCTTAATGCAATTCAACCAAGCTGTGGCCATAAACCCCAATGACGCTATTACCTATAATGGCATTGGCGCAACTTTAAGAGCTAAACAAGATCTTAATGGTGCTATTAAAAACTGGCAAAAAGCGATTAAACTTGATCCTAAATTAGTTATTGCTTATTTTAATTTAGCTTCAGCTTACGAAGTACAAAAGGATTACAACAAAGCTATTTCCTGTTATCGCATAACTATTGAAAAAGATCCCCAAATGGGCGAGGCCTATTATCGACTGGCCTTACTCATGGAACGCAAAGGCAAATTAAATGAAGCTAAACATTATTTTAAAGAAGCCTTAAAAGTTAGCCAACATGGAGATTTTCTTGAAGATGCCAAATTACGCTTGGCTTACCTTGAAAATAAAAAAACAGCTAATTAACTTAAACTTTTAATTTTGTTAATAATATTACTAGTACTGTTATTGGGTAAAAAATTCAGACTGACAATTTTGCCACCATAAGTTTCAACAATTTTACTTTCCGGTAATTTAGTCAAGTCGTAGTCTGACCCTTTAAAATAAATGTCGGGTTTGATAAGTGAAATAAGCCGCTTAGGTGTAGTTTCATTAAATAAACCAACATAATCAACATAAATTAAGGATGCTAAAAGTTCGCAGCGATCAGTTTCATTGATAATAGGTCGATTCTTCCCCTTTAATTCTTGTACGGAAAGGTCAGAATTAACCAGGACAATTAAGCATTCGCATTGATTTTTGGCTAATTTTAAGGACTCAATATGACCAATATGCAGAATATCAAAACAGCCATTCGTTAAGCCAATCAGTTTACCTAAAGCTTTAATTTCCTTGACTCGATTAATTAAATCTAATTCCCGTAAAACTTGTCCCATAAATTTATGATTCCTTTAATGTTTCACTACGTAGTTCAAACGATCCTTTCGTTACGACTGTTTCTCCTGGTTTTAGGCCATTAAGAATTTGGACATAGTTACCATTTTCATTGCCAACAATGACTTTTTGTTCTTTAAATTGATTAGCGCCAATGGGAATATAGACAACTTTATTGCCATCAGCCTCTTGAATAGCTGTTTTAGGTACTGTTAATTCATTATGTTTACAAACGCATATTTTCATACGTGCATACATTTTTGGTTTTAACTGGAAGTTAAGATTTTCAACTTCAGCTCGAACCTGTAGGGTTCTGGTTTCTTGGTTAACTGAATCAGAAACATAATTTAATTTACCAAAAAACTTTTGCCCGGGAAAACTATCTAATTCTAATTCAATTGGTTGACCTTCTTTAATTAGCGAAATATCTTTTTCATAAACATCAGCTTTTAGCCAAACTGTTTTAAAATTACCTATGGTAAATAAAATCTTGGTAGGATCAATTAATTCTCCTAAATTAACATCCCGTTGAATAACAATACCAGTTGTTGGCGAAATTATTTTAACCAAGGAATTTATTTTTCGGGTTTTAAGCAAAATTCTAATTTGCTCGTCATTAAGACCTAAAAGCTTTAATTTTTGCATGATTGGTTCCGTCTGCAATCTAAGTTTTTCGCTTGATAAAGAAATTGTTGCACTACGCTTAGTTTTTAATGTGTCAAGATTAATTTGATCTTTATCGAATTGAGTTTTGGCAGCTTCATAATCAGCGCGTGAGGCGATTTTTTCATTAACCAAGGATTCCATCCGTTTATAGGTGCTTTCCGAATATTTAATTTGAGCTTTGCCTGAAGATATATCAGAATCAATTTGAATTAAATTAGATTTTAAATCAGCTAAAACTTGTTGTTGCGCTTGGAGTAAATCTGATTCGGCTTGTTCAATATCCTGGCTGATTAAAGTTAATAAAGTTTGACCTTCTTTAACATGACAACCAATATGAGTCAAAACTTGAGTTACTCGACCAGCTACAGTTGAAGTTACTTTAGTGGTTAAATTAGCATTGGCTAAAACTTCTCCAGTGGTTATGACTTCACTATCAATCTGTCGATACATAGCTTTATCATATTGAACATTAATATCATTAAGACTGTCTTGCGATATAGAAATCACATTAGCTAAATTATCATTTTTGGATTTGACTAAAACATTTGGTTCAACGACTTTATTTTGACAAGCATTAAGCATAATACTTACTATAAGCAGAAGCATGGCAAGGTTTAAAAGAATTCTTAGCTTTATCTTCATGAATTTTTACTCAAATAAAAAACTATTTTTGGTTAGTTTTGGCGTCAGGTTTATTTGGCGGCATTGGTGCACTCGTCTTCGGCACTGTTTCAACTTGATTTTTAGTTTTAAGATTACTTTCAATAATTGAAGTAAAATCTTTAGATAAAATAATTCTAGCTGATTTTCGGGCATGATCGAGCCATTGTGCAACGCTATTCTGGGCTTGCTGTTGCTTTAAAACTTGTTTTATATAATCTTTAACTTCAGCTAACGGCAAATATCCACTATCTTCACGAGCAATGACTTGCACAATTTGGAAACCAATACCAGTTTTAAAAACCTTAGGGCAGTATTCATTAGGTTTAAGCTTATTTAATTCAGTTGACATTTCTTTAGGCATTGCTTCAATTTCAATAAACTGACTACCTTTATTCTGTTCATCAGTTTCAATAAAAATGTCTTTTTCCTTTTTGGGATTTATTTTATCCAGACTAATACCTTTAATTACCTGAGCCAAAATAATGCTAGCTTTTTGACTTTGAATATTCATAAACTGAGCTTCCTTGGCAGCTAGCTCTTTAGCGCTAGCTTTAGGAAATTTTTCTTTTAATTGTGACTTTACACTTTTAAAACCAGGCCCATCGGTTTGAGGAGCTAGGATGAAAATTTGTTTTAATTTAATTCGTTTACCATGCTTAAATTCATCGTGATGACTATTATAAAAATCACTAATTTCTTTATCGGTAATAGTTGGCGAACCAGCAATTTTATCAACTTCCTGTTTAATCATTTCCTCGTCAATAAAATTTTGTTTAAATTGATTTTCAGTCAAATTATGTTCATTTGACATTTTCTTAATATCATTAGCATGTTTAAAAGTGACAAAATCCTGATAGGCATTTTTTTCAAACCCGTCTTTTTTACTTGCTTCAATAATTAATAGCCGATTAATTAATTCAGACAAAAGATTTTTTTCAATATCTGTACAAGCCATTTTAAAAGCTAACGCGGTGTCAAGAATTTGTTTGGCAAATAAATCTTTATCGATAGCCTTATTTTTGGTGTCTTTATTAATAAAACTGCCTGGAGCATTTTGAGCTATTTTTGCTTGATCCATTAATTGTTTCTTTTCATCACTACTAATAGTTACATTATTTTTTTGGGCTTTATCAATAAGATGATTAATTAACAGGGGGTTAGATAGCAACTGGGTTTGAACTTGTAATTGTTTTAACTTAAAATTTTCACGGTATTGACCAATGGTAATTGGTTCACCATTAACTGTAAGGATTACCGTTGCATCAATTAATTTGGCTTGCTTTTGATGATTGATTTTAATATTTTCAATATCATTAATACTTGCTGATTCTCCAGATAGCGGCTTATTACTTAAGGCATTACCCGAATCAGTAGCAACCGAAAGCTTTTGGGTTTGCGATTTGGAACCAGGATTAAGGGTGCAACTAGAAGTTAGAATTGAAACAGACAACGCTAAAGAAATTATTAATTTTGTATTCACATTATTGTCCTATAAAAACATTTTTTATTTTAAAATTATACTTTGCTTGGCGTATTAATGTTACTTAAAATTCCTTTTATTAACTCTTCGACAATGTCAAGCTGTTGACTTGGCGACAGCCCTTCACAACGTAATAAAACATAGGGGTGCGTTAAATGTTCTGAAGGGATACCCGGTTTATAAACGGTTTTGAGACTTAAATGTTTTGGTAATTTATTTTGAATAGCAAGCCATTCGGGCAACCGACAATTTATAAATAATCGTAAACCAAGTAATTCAGGTTTAATTGCTAAAATATTGGCGCTACTTGCCAAGATTCGAATTCTAATTATCTTGACAAGTTGCAAGGCTTCGATTGGTGGACTGCCAAATCGATCTTGCCATTCATCGATAATTTTGTTGAGATTGGTTAGATTCTTAACATCGGCTAAACGTTTGTACTCAGTTATCCGCTGCTTGCCATCGGGAATATAAGTTTCCGGAATAAGTGCAGTAATATTAATGTCAACTTGACAATCGGCATCGCGTTCAATACTTTGACCTTTTACCTCAGCAATTGATTCTTCAAGTAGTTTACAGTATAAATCAAAACCAACAGCTAAAATATGTCCATGTTGTTCATGTCCTAAAATATTGCCAACTCCTCTGATTTCCATATCTTTTAAGGCAATTTGATAGCCTGAGCCTAAAGCGGAAAATTCTCTTATGGCTTTAAGACGTTCTTGGGCATTATCTACTAAAATTTTATTACCATTATACAAGCAATAGGCATAGGCCTGTACATTAGACCGACCAACCCGTCCGCGTAATTGATATAATTGCGACAAGCCTAATTTATCCGATTCATCAATAATAATGGTATTAACGTTAGGAATGTCTAAACCGGATTCAATAATAGTCGTACAGACTAAAATATCATATTCATGACTTAAAAAGTCGAGCATAACATTTTCAAGATCCTTTTCCTGCATTTGTCCATGTCCTATAGCAATACGGGCTTCAGGTACAAGTTGACTAAGTTCAAAGGCAATTTGTTCGATATCATTAACGCGATTATGAACAAAATAAACCTGTCCGCTACGCTCTATTTCATGAAGAATAGCCGTTCTTACTAAAGGCTGTTTATATTCACCAACAAAAGTTTTTATAGGTGAGCGGTTTACTGGTGGCGTATTAATAACCGACATTTCCCGAGCTCCAGATAATGCCATATATAAAGTTCGGGGAATTGGTGTAGCTGACATGGTTAAAACATCAACAATAACCCTGATTTGTTTAAGTTTTTCTTTATGAGCAACACCAAAGCGCTGTTCTTCGTCAATTACGAGCAAGCCCAAATCTTTAAACTGGATATCTTTTTGAATCAGACGATGAGTACCAACCACTACATCTATTTCGCCTTGACTTAAACGTTTAATCACCTGATTCTGTTCACTAGCAGTGCGAAATCGACTTAATAACCCAACTCTGATGGGATAGGGGGCAAATCGTTCACTTAAGGTGTTAAAATGCTGTTGGGCTAAAATTGTAGTAGGAACCAGAATAGCTGCCTGCTTACCTGACATGACCGTTTTGAAAATAGCTCTTAGCGCTACTTCGGTTTTACCAAAACCTACATCACCACAGATTAGACGATCCATGGGTTTTACTGATTCTAAGTCTTTTTTGGTATCAAGAATGGCCTGCCACTGATCTGGTGTCTCTTCATAAGGAAAAGCCTCTTCCATTTCATATTGCCATGGGGTATCAGGTAAGCACGAGAAACCTTCCTGTTTAGCTCGTAATGCATTTAAATTCAGTAAATCAGTAGCAACATCTTTAATTGCTTTTTTTACTTTACGCTTGGTATTTTCCCATTCAGCACCACCAAGTTTGGACAATCTAGGTGGGTTGTCTTGAGAGCTTTTATAAGCAGATAATAAATTAATTTGATCAACTGGTACATACAGTCTATCATCACCGGCATATTGAATAGCCAGATATTCACGTTGCTGTTTATCAACTGTAATCCGTTGGACACCAGTAAACTGGCCAATGCCATTTTTAATATGGACGACATAATCACCCACATTAATATCACTAATATGGCTAAATCTTTCAAACTGTTTATCTTCTTTTGGTCGTCGATAAATAATTGGGCGGCGTTTTAAACCAAAAATTTCACTATCAGTTATTGATACCAGATTAATATCTTTAAGAAAGAAACCACCTAAAAACCCCTGTTTTATTATTAGTATCGGATTTTCAACCTGCTCGTCCTGGTTAAGTTCATCAAGATCTTCTATTTTTGTAAGATAGTAAGCTGGACAATCCCATTCACGTAAAATTTCCATGATTCGCTGAGGTTGTTCTGTCGAAACGGTAATTTTATAGCCACTGGCCCTTAATTCTTTGACTTTAGCCGTAAATGAATTCATATTATTGTTAAAACGTTCACCCGAACTGCAATCAAAAGCAATAACGTGGTTTTGTCCTTCAATACCTGAAGATAATTCTAAGGCAAAATTGGTGAAAAATATTTTTGGACTTGTTTCCATCTGGCTTTGAATTTGACTATAAGACTTATGCAAAAGATCGGGCAAAGGTAATAATCGGCCATTATTAGTACCTTCTTCATAAGCATGATTTAATTTTTCTTCGTAGGTTTTTAAAGCACTGGCGGTAATATCCCATTCGTCAATAGCTAAGATACATTGAGGATGAAAGTAATCGGTGAGAGTAGTGGCTTTACCATAGAGAAACGGAGCATAATATTCGGTAGCTTCACGATAGGCACCTTGAGCTAAAGCAACTAAATCATCTTCCATAATTGATCTTAACGTCTGACTTGATTGTTCATCCAAATTTTTTAGACTATCATTTAGTGCTCGGCCAAGATCCTCACGAAACCTTTGTTTGACATTGTTCTCTTCAGGAAAAATAAACCAGTAACGTGGTGGAATTTTTACTTGAGTTATTTCTTCAATCGATCTTTGTGAGTCAATATTAAAATAACGTATGGATTCAATTTCATTATCAAAAAATTCAATACGAAAAGGTTTACCACAGGATGGGTAGATATCAAAAATGTCACCTTTGATACTAAATTCGCCACGTAAGGTTACAATGCTTTCTTTGCTATAGCCAAGTTTAACTAGACTTAAGGCTAGATCGCTTGGCTCAATGGTATCTTTGATTTTTAAATTGAGCGTTGTGTCCAGGATTGTTTTTTGATCTAATACTCGCTGAATTAGAGCTGGAGCTGCTACAACCGCTAATACTGGTTCATTAGGGGTTAAAGTTAAGTTGAGCAATAAGTCTAATTGCAAAGCCGTATTGTCAGGTGAACTTAAAACCTGTTCGTAGGGCAAGACTTCAGATGATGGATAGAAATAAACCTGATTGCTGTTTAAATTCTGTAATTCTTGATATAATTTAATTCCAGCATGATTATCAGGTTCAATAATAATTAAGGTTTTTTTTAGTTCAAAAAATAAAGTAGAAATAATTAAGGCTCTGGCCGAATCATTTAACCCGGCTATATTTAATTCTTTAAACTGATTGTTTCTTACCTGACGAAGGATTTGATTATACTTGGCACAATTGTATAATTGCTGCTGAAATATGTCCTTAAGTTGGAATTTCTCCATAAATTATTATTATAAAAATCGAAAACCAAAAATATATATTATCATAATATTAGATTGTTATCATGAAATACTCATTGGATTAAGTTTAATTGTTAACTTGACTAATGGTCTTTTACACTTCTTAAAATAAAGTATTTAATATATAATGATATTAATTAGGGTTATTTATTCGTTTAATCATGATTTTGTAATCTTTATTATTAAGACAAATTTTTAGACAAATTCTTAAAAATCAAGTAATTTTCTTCTATTTAACTATAATTACGCTGAAAAAATATGAGTTTAAAAAATGTTAATTTTTTTCTGTTGCTGATGGGAATTTTATTTGTCCCTAATAACCTTTTAGCGCAAACGTTCGTAAATACCCAGACTCCAGATGCAGATTCAATAAATTCAAATTCGCCAACGGCTAATCAAGAATCATATGACAATCAATCAAAGCCGGGAGACGTCACTAATAATTATCAAAGTCATATTAATTCCGATAATCCAGGCTTAAACCAGCATTCAAAGATTAAAATCAATGATAATCCGGTTTTCAATAATCCAGAAAATACAAGTACTGAACGTAATAATTTCCGTTATTTAGCGAACGAAAATCTTAACCGCGATGAGAATCAGCAAAATATTTCAATTGATTTAAAAAACGGTCTTAATTCTTTAGCTAATAATAATTGGACTAAAGCTATAAATGAATTTAATCAAGTTTTAAAATATGATAAGAATAATTATGAAGCCATTAATTTAAAAGGAATTGCTTATTTACGCAGTGGTAATTTAAATGATGCCCATAACTGCTTTGTTCAGTGTTTAAACCTGAATCCTAATTATCAAGACGCTCTTGACAATATCGCATCTGTTCTAGCGCGCTCTAATAATTACCAAGCTGCCCTTGGCTATTTTTTAAAAGAAAAAGGCCTTACCCAAAACCCTGACGCTAATTTACTGGTAAATATTGCGGACTGTTATTTGGCTTTGAACAATGATACGCAAGCCTTACGTTACTGTAATTTAGCTATTGCCAAAAATTCTGCTAACGCTTTTAATTTACGCGGCTGGATTTATTTTAAACAAGGCAATTATGATTTGGCATTGCAAAATATTAATCACGCTATTGAATTAAAACCCAATTATGCTCTAGCTTATTATCATTTAGGGGAAATTCAAAGAGCCTTAAATGATAAAGAAAAAGCTTTAGAGGCCTACAAGACTTCATTGAAATTTGAAACCAATCCTAAGTATTCGTTTGATACCAGGCAAACAATCAAAGAATTGCAAGCTGGTTTTAATCCTGCCATCACGGTAAGTTTGGGCGCTAATGACTCGACTGTGCCTAGTAGTAATAATGAAAATACTAACATTTTGAATACGGTTAAATTAAAACCTAATGTTGAAAAAGCTATTGCTTTAAATAATGTTGCTTATGGTTATTTTTTGCAAAAAAACTATAATTTAGCTTTGGATATTTTTAAACAGGCACTAGAAACAGCTGATTTAATTAGTGGTAACTGTAATTTAGCCAGTGTTTATTTAAGCTTAAAAGATTATAATAATGCTAAAAAATATTATACCAAAGCCTTACTTCTAGCTAGAGCTAATAAAAAAGTTTGCCCTGTAGCTAACCTTGGCTTAGGCGTTGTCTTTGACCGTACTGGTGACTTGCCTCAGGCAATTGATGCTTATAAATTAGCTATTGCTCAATCCGATAGCCATGAATCAATTGCTTATTATAACTTAGCGGTCATATATATCAAACAGAATAAGTTAGATGAAGCCAATAATTATTTAAATAAATATA
>DAHXLC010000141.1 GCA_027371815.1 Candidatus Melainabacteria bacterium
AAGAGATTATCAATTAACAGGATTAAGTTGGCTTAATTTTATTAGTGAATTTGAACTTGGTGGCATATTAGCTGATGATATGGGGCTTGGAAAAACAGTTCAAGCGTTGGCTCATATAAGTATTGAGAAACAAAATAAAACGATTAAAAAACCTTATTTGATAATCTGTCCTACTTCAGTTTTGCCGAACTGGGTAAATGAAATAAAGAAATTTACACCAAGTTTATCTATCCTGGCTTTATATGGATCAAATCGAAAAGAATTTTTTTCGGAAATTAAACAAAATGATATTGTTTTGACTACCTACCCGCTTTTAGCCCGAGATATTAATATTTTTAAAAAACAAAAATTTCAGGCCGTAATTCTAGATGAAGCACAAATGATAAAAAATCCAAAAGCCATTGTTGCTCAAAGTGCAAAAATGTTAAACAGTCAATACCGTTTTTGTCTTACTGGTACCCCTATTGAAAATCATTTGGGTGAATTATGGTCTTTATATGACTTTTTGATACCAGGTTTTTTAAATGATTTGCCCAATTTTAATAAATATTTTCGAACACCAATTGAAAAACAGAATAATCAAAATTTAAAAAAGGTTCTTGTGTCGCGAATTCGCCCATTGATGTTAAGAAGGACTAAAGAACTAGTTGCCAGTGAATTACCGCTTAAAAATATCATTATTAAAAATTTTGAATTAAGTGATTTACAAAGGGATTTATATGAAACAATCAGGCTTTCAATGTATAATAAAGTTAAAGAAGCTATTGAATCTAAAGGTTTAGCTAAAAGTCAAATTATTATTTTAGACGCATTGTTAAAATTACGCCAGGTTTGTTGTCACCCTAAACTGGTATCAATGACTCATGCCAAAAAAATTGAAACTAGTTCTAAACTAGAACTGTTATTATCAATGCTTGAAGAATTAATTGATGAGGGAAAAAAAATATTATTATTTTCCCAGTTTACGAGTATGTTAGATTTAATTATCCCAGAATTGAATAAACAGAATATTAAATTTGTTCAGATTAGAGGAGATACGAAGGATAGAGCTACGCCAGTTAATGATTTCCAAAATGGTAAAGTTCCATTATTTTTAATTAGCCTTAAAGCAGGTGGCTTTGGTCTTAATTTAACGGCTGCTGATACAGTTATTCATTACGATCCCTGGTGGAATCCGGCTGTAGAGAATCAGGCTACAGATAGAGCGCACCGTATTGGTCAGACAAAATCTATATTTGTCTTTAAATTAATTGCTACTAATACTATTGAAGAAAAAATGCTTTTACTTCAGGAACGCAAAAAGAAAATTGCTGATGGTATTTATGGCAAAGATGCAGATACTGATATGCCATATAAATTAACCAATGATGATATTGAATTATTATTTAGCCCGCTTGAAGTTTGAATTAATTATTTGAAAAGTGGAATCTAAAGCCAGCAAGCTTTGATGCCAAGAAAAATCGAGCCTTTAAAGGATGTTACAATATTTCTTCAAGGCTATATTAAATATGGCGTTATTACCTGGAATGTTGGTGATTAGGAATTAGACCTGGCGCCAGATAAAATGTACCAGGAAATTAAAAATAATAATGGTATATATGAATTTGAGAAATAACTTACATATTTTTGTTTTAGCACTGTGCTAGTTAATTTTTAAAACATCTTCAACAGTTGGTGCTGTTAATAATCGAATTAAATAGTTATCTAGTTC
>DAHXLC010000142.1 GCA_027371815.1 Candidatus Melainabacteria bacterium
ATACCAAAAACTTATAATTAATTCTGAGAATTTCTGGCAATGCCAGGCCTTGATTTTCCTAATTCATTACCACCAAACAATTATTAAAAAGTATACTATAATTAACTAGCTTTATTATTTGTCTACAGTTTGCCATGACGATAATAATTTTAAGTTTAAACCTTGGCAAGGTATTTATTTGTGTTTTTTTGATAAAAACTTTTATCGTGAAGCGGTTAAAAAATGGCATGGGTTTGGCTTTGGTTTTTTTGCTTATGCAACCTTTGTCAATATGTTTTTAGTTGTTGCGACTTTAGGTGTGGTTTTTAGTCAATTTATAAATTTAATGGTTATTCCTGGCTTACAGAATATGCCAGATTTTAAATTGGCTAATCAAACCTTAGCGTTTAAATCTGATACACCGTTTCAGGTTAAAATTCCTGGTTTGGATACTGTATTTCTCTACATTGATCCTAAGTCAGATAAATACAATTACGAAATTGCTTCAGTAATTCAGCTGTGTCCACATAAGTATTATGTTTCTCGTCAAGATAAAAACAACTTTGAAATTCAAACTACTAAACCTAGCGTTATAACGCAAGTAAGTGAATATCCTCAGGCTTATCATTTTACTAAAAGTGAGGTAATAAACTTTGCCCTAATGTCGGTTTGGTTTATTCCTTTACTTTTTATTATTTATCCGCTTAATTTAATCTTTGGTATTATTGGTTTATTTATTCAAGGTGGGATTTTGAATTTATTTGCTGGTCTAAGTAAATTAAATTTAACTTATCAGGAAATAGTAAGGGCATTAGTAATTGCCGGAACACCAAACATGGTATTAAGTCCTATATTTATAGTAGTTAAATTATTTTTCCATTATGGTTTTCTTGACCTAATGTCTTTTGCCATTTGGCTTATATATTTAACGCTAATTCTTAAAGCGCAGAATGCTACAACTATTACTGAAGCAGAAGTTCCAGCTTAACTAGCGATAATAAATTCCCGGAAGTACAACACTGACAACACTTAAGGCCAAGGCTTGTCTTGAAAAAATAGTGACTTAATTCAATCAGTTAAGCAATTAGGTTACTTAACCAAAAGTTTAAACTATTTGCATCTTGTATAAGATCTGGGGCGATTGTCTTTTAATACGGTGATTATATTTTTACAATGTTTAATTATAAGATTAAAAAATTAGACCTGACATATAAAGCATCTGCTGTAACAACATCAAATGCTCGGGGATAATCAACAATAACTTGCTCAAATAAACGAGTTGCACAAGCTACTTCATCTTCGCCGGGTCTTTATCGCTTCAGCGTCAAGCAGCAATGTACAATTGTTAAAAACAAGTGCCCCTGTAACATTACGATGGTAATATTGAATACGCTGATAATTAGCTACCCATGCTCGCACGACATCTTTATATACTTTTGGCAGGCAAATTTGCTGATATTTACCTTCAACACTAATAATCAAATAAAGAGACGAATGTTTTTGGCCTTGATAGCATTTACAGCTAGCTTTACCGCAAGTTCGCTTGCGCTGCGTTCAAATTTTCGTTATAAATTTATAACCACTTTACCAAAATGGATTCCTTGGTCAAAATATTTATAGGCATCAATAACGGTTTCATATTTAAATTTTTTACTATCAATTGCTGGTTTGATTTTATGTAAGGTAATAGCTTCATTCATTTCTTCAAACATTGATTTGTTTCCGACAAAAATACCCTGAAGTTTAATAGCCTTCATAAGTATTGATATGGGATTAAAATTACCAATACCAGCTAAGACACCAATTAAACTTATAGTACCATTAAGTTTACATACCTTAACCGATTTTTCTAATGTATTAGCACCACCTAATTCAATTACCTGATCAACGCCATTACCATTCGTTAATTCTAAAACATGGTCATCCCATTTGCTATTGGTCTTATAGTTTAAGCATTCAGTTGCGCCATGTGCCTTTAATTCTTGATATTTTTCTTCTTTGGCTGATACCACAATTATTTTAGCTCCAGCCATTTTGGCAAAACTTATGGCAAATATAGAAACACCACCAGACCCATAGGTTAATATCGTATCACCAGGTTTAATTCGCGCGTAATGAAACAAAGAACTCCAAGCAGTTAAAGCTGCACATGGCAGTGTAGCCCCTTCGCTAAAAGTCAAATGGTCAGGAATTTTAACCAGGCCATTTTCAGAAAACTTTAACGTTTTAGCTAAGACACCATCAATAGCACCACCAAGAGCTTGAGCTACCCATTTTTTATTTAGTGAACCACTTTGATAATCAAGCATAAAATTAGGACAGACTTTATCGCCCACTTTAAAGTCTGTTACCTTTGATCCTGTTTCAACAACGACACCACATCCGTCAGATAATGGGATAATGGGCATTTTTAATTTAGGGTTATAATGCCCTTTAATCATCATCAGATCACGGTAATTAAGCGACCAGGCCTGTAGATTTACTAAAACCTCATGGTCTTCAACTTTGCCAATTTCACGTCTGGCTGGCTTTAAGTGGTCAAAACCAAATCCCATAATTTCATAACAATCTGTCGTCATGAGTTGCACCCTTATAAATTTAAGTAAAATAAAACGGCTCTAAGGACTTAGCCTTTTTTAATTTCCCAGAAATCAGCGCCCAGGATATCATATGGCAGCCTTTGTTCATCGGGCTTATCACTGTCAAAGCATTGATTGACAAAGTAGACCATATTATTGGGTGTATTCCAGACATTGGCTAAACCGTGAGCCACCCCGCGCGGGATATATAGTAACTGAGCTTTACCTGCACCCATAACGAAGCGCATTGAATTTTTATAGGTTGGTGAATTTTTTCTGGCATCAAATAGACCAATTAACAGGCGGTCGTAAGGCAGGACAAACCAGACATCTTCTTGGTTGTAATGCAGATGAAAGGCTTTGATAACGCCAGGCATCATTTGTGAATAACTACTTTGTCTTACCTGAAAGTCAGGAAATAGTTTTAAAGTACCATTGTCATTTAGTCGAACTAATTCTACAAAACAACCACCATCATCAGTAAAAACATTGTTATTAATAATCTGGACGCCTTCAATAGTTGGCTTTCTTGCGTAATCTTGCACCGATAAATTATTTTTATAATCTTCACCGATAGATTCTTTACTTAGCATTTGCATGTTTTATCTCCTGTAAAATTAATAATTTAAGCTTTCTGAAGTTTTTGATTCGTTACTTTGCGCAATTCCAGATAAATTTTCAAAGAATCTTTCCAATTAGGCATTTCGCGATTTATGGTGTAATTTAGTGTCGATTTATCTAAAACCGAATATTTTGGACGAGTAGCGGGTCTGGGAAAATCACGGGTGCCAATTGGCGTTACTTCAATATTAAGATCTTTCACTATTTCTTTAGCAAAATCATACCAACTAGCCACCCCTTCATCGCTGGCGTGATATACCCCGTAGCGGTTGGTTTCAATAAGATCGGCTAAAGCTTCAGATAAACTTAGGGTACAAGTTGGCGAGCCAAATTGATCACTAACTACGCGAATTGGTTTACCGGTAGCTGCCATATTATAAATAGTATCAACAAAGTTTTTGCCATTGGGGCCATATAACCAGCTGGTGCGAACAATATAATACTTATTCAGATGACGGTTTACCGCTATTTCACCGGCTAGTTTAGATTTGCCATAGATTGATATTGGATTGGTATCATCAAAAGTTGAGTAAGGGCTGCCTTTCTCACCATCAAAAACATAGTCGGTGCTAATGTAGACCATGGGGATATTTAAAGCACTACAGCTAACAGCAATATTTTCGGTAGCATAACCATTAATAAAATAAGCTAATTTGGCTTCAGCTTCGGCTTGATCAACTTTGGTAAAAGCTGCACAATGCATAACCAAATCTGGTTTTTCCGTATTAAAAGTGTGCCGAACCAGGGTATAATTGGTACAGTCTAAATGTTCTTTGGTAAATTCAATCACTTCATGACCACGTGAATCCAGACAGGGTATTAATGCCTGTCCTAACATACCACCTGCTCCAGTTACTAAAATTTTCATAGTTATCCTTTTTTGTAGTTATACCGTTATTTGACGCTAGCTGGATTGCTTGGGAAATTGCTGAGAACAGATAATAAGTCCAAACTGGAATTAACTTCGTATTTAACATTATCATCGCTTACAGCTGTTAGCCAGGCCTCATTTTCACAATACCATTTAATTGTTTCTTTAATGCCTTGATCAAAAGTATATTTAGGCGACCAATTAAGGGTTTTATTAATTTTCCCTGAATCAATTGCGTACCTGCGATCGTGACCTAGTCTATCTTCAACATATTTGATTAGCGATTCGGGTTTGTTGAGACCTTTTAAAATAAGTTTGGTGATTTCAATATTAGGATACTCATTATTGCCACCAACATTATAAACTTCGCCAATAGTGCCTTTATGGAAAACTAAATCAATAGCGCTACAGTGATCTTCAACAAATAACCAGTCACGAATATTCATACCATCACCGTAGACTGGAACCTGTTCATTTTTAAGAATATTGCTGATGAATAAGGGTATTAATTTTTCTGGATGCTGATATGGCCCATAATTGTTAGAGCAACGGGTTATTAATACTGGCAAATTATAAGTATGGTAATAGGCTCGACAGAGCATATCAGCTGAAGCCTTGCTAGCTGAATAAGGGCTATTGGGTGATAGTGATGTCTCTTCGGTAAATAGACCATCTTGGCCCAGACTGCCGTATACTTCGTCGGTAGACACTTGCAAGAATTTAATTATTTGTTTTTCGTTAGGGTTTAATTTATTATGACCATATTTTAAGGCTGCATTTAATAATACCTGAGTGCCTAATATATTGGTTTGAATAAAGATAAAGGGATTGGTTATTGATCGATCTACATGACTTTCAGCCGCTAAGTTTAATATGCCATCAATTTTACCAAAGCGTTTTCCGGACACAATTTCATCGACTAAAGACACATTTTCAATTCGACCACTAACAAATTTATAATTAGGCAGATGTTTTATATCGACGAGGTTTTCATGATGTCCAGCGTAAGTTTCGGCATCTAGGTTAATAACTGTATAGCTAGGATGATTTTTTAGAATATACCGAACCAGGTTACTGCCAATAAAACCTAGACCACCAGTTACAAGAATTTGCATAATTAAACACTCCACAAATATAAATAATATACTTAAATAGATATTATCTTAAAGCTTGAACAAATTTTAAAGCTAAAGTAAATTAAACTTGATTAATATTAATTTAAAATTAGACTACTTCGATCTTACTATCATCACCAAGCATAAGCCTGTAAGCCAAGGGTCGGGTTTGCCTTCGGCTTAAGGAAACATTAGCACCAATTAAACTGTCTTCAATGCGGCCATGGAAATTAATAATTTCACAATTCTCCCGTAAGATTGAATGTTCAATTTCCGCATGACTTACCCTGGCATTATTGCCAACTGAAGTAAATGGTCCAATATAGGTATGTTCAAGATGGCAGTTGTCACCGATAACCGCTGGGCCTCGCACAAAACAGTCCTTAAGTACACTGTTTTGACCAACGACAACGCGACCGGTCAATTTAGTGTTTTCGTCAATCAATCCTTTATTATAAGTATCAGACATTTCATCTAAAACAACGCGATTGGCTTCAAGCATATCGTCTTTTTTACCGGTATCTAACCACCAGCCCTGTAATTCATGACTGTTTACCTTGTAATTAGTTTCAATTAATCTTTGAATTGCATCAGTAATTTCTAATTCACCACGTTTACTTGGTTTAATTTCATCAATGGCTTTATGAATTTGGGCTGTAAACAAGTAAACACCAACTAAGGCTAAATTAGACTTTGGATTTTTCGGCTTTTCTTCCAGGCAAACGACATTGCCTTTTTGATCTAGAGCTGCCACGCCAAAAGATTGGGGATTTGGCACTTCTTTAAGTAAAATTAAAGCATCAACGTGGGAATTATTAAACTGTTGAACTAAAGGTGCTACTCCATCTTTAATTAGATTATCGCCCAGGTACATGATAAAAGGGTCGTTTTGTAAAAAAGCCCTGGCCGTTTTTACTGCATGAGCTAGGCCTAAAGGTTGATCTTGAACAATGTAAGTGACTTTAGCACCAAATTTACTGCCATCACCAACACATTCACTGACGGCATCACCCGTTTCTGGACTGATAATAATGCCAATATCGGTAATATTGGCTTTAGTTAAAGCTTCAACGGCATAGTGTAAAATTGGTTTATTAGCTACCGGTAAAAGTTGTTTGGCTTGAGTATGGGTAATTGGGCGCATGCGCGTACCTTTACCACCACTTAAAATCAATCCTTTCATATTTTTTAATAAACCCCCTTACTTGTAAAAACAGCCTTAAAAGTATTTAAAATTATTTTCCAATCTAAAATATACGACCAGTTGTCAATATACCATTTATCATATTGAATTTTTAAATCATCACTAATTTCATCGCGACCATTAACCTGGGCATAACCAGTTATACCGGGTAAGACATTAAGAATACCTAATTCCTCGCGTTTACTTATTAGGGAATATTGATTATATAAAGCTGGTCTAGGTCCAACAATACTCATTTCGCCTTTTAAAATATTCAATAGCTGAGGTATTTCATCTAAACTAGTTTTACGTAAGAATTTACCTATTCTGGTAATGGGCGATGCCTGTTTAATCATTATATCGGTAGCTAAATCAGGTGTGCCTGTTTTCATCGTGCGAAATTTATAAATATTAAATAGTTTCCCTTTTAAACCCACACGTTTTTGGGTGAAGAGAGCCTGTCCAGGTGAATCCAGGCAAATCAATAGTGCTGTAATTATTAAAATTGGTAGTAAAATTAATAAAACGGATCCAGCAATTAATATATCTGTTATACGTTTTAAAACTAATTCAAATTTTGAACCTGATTTAGGCATTGATATAAAACCAGAGATAACATTCATTTAATTATGATAGTATAGCTTGTAACAATTTTGGCACAATGTTTAAATGTTAAAAGATAATTTTAAAAGTAATCTATTGATTGTCAAGGGTTATTGCAAGAAAGCTATCACAAAAATTATTAAATAACCTGTGGGTTTAAATTTAAAGTTAAGGAAATTATGGCGGATTCTTTATCCATATTTATTGTAAATTGGAAAACCAAAGATTTACTAGCAGAATGTCTGAATAGTCTAAGATCTGAAAGTGAAAACTTAAGTAATAAACTAAGGGTCAACACTGAAATAATTGTGGTTGATAATAATTCTCAAGATGGATCTTGTGAATTAATTAAAAATGAGTATAAAGAAGTGTTACTTATAGCTAATACTGAAAATTACGGCTTTGCCTCTGCTAATAATCAGGCTTTAGCAGTTGCCACTGGTAATTACTTATTGCTGTTAAATCCTGATACCATAGTTTTACCGGATAGTATCGTTATTTTAATTGAATCTTTGCAAAATAATCCCAATACTGGTATCGTAGCTCCACAGCTTTTAAATACGGATATGACTATTCAACGGTCTTGTAGGGCTTTTCCAACCATAAAGTCAATGTTGTATGAATTAACCGGTTTGACTAAATTGAATCCAGCTAAATTTGGCAAATATAAAATGCTGGATTTTGATCATAATCATGCCAAGTCAGTCGATCAGCCAGAAGGAGCTTGTCTGCTTACTACGAGAAAAATCATTGATCAATGTGGATTTCTGGACAATAATTTTTTTATGCTTTTTGAAGAAGTAGATTGGTGTTATCGCGTAAAACAGGCTGGTTTTACGATTTGGTTTGAACCTAAAGCCAAAATTATTCATCATTACGGCCAAGCCATTAAACAAGTTAAAAGTAAAATGATTTTTCATTCGCATCGTGGGTTTTATCGATTTTGGTATAAACACTATCGCAACGGTTACTGGTTTCTCGATCCGTTTGTATATGCAAGCTTAATGATTTTAGCTGTTTTAAGAGTTGGGCAGAATAAATTAGGAGCGTTTAAAGTTTCCCCATAAGTTATTCATAAGAATAGCCTTTTATTGGCCTTGGTTGCTTGGTAGGGTTTAGTTTTACTAAAGCGGCTTATTCAAAGGCCGCTAACTTGATTTGAAATCTGTTTGGATTTAGCACTTAGCTGTGTATTTGTCAAGGTAATTATAAAACAATAATCACACTGGCAATGGCATATTCTTTTTCATGAGAAATACTTAAATTGATTTCTTTGGCTGATAATTTTTTATAATGCTCTAAGGCTTGGCCATATAAGTTAATACCAGGTTTTCCATCAATATAATTAACAATTTCAATTTCGCGTAGCGCTGAATATGATGTTGTATGTCCCATTGCTTTGATCATAGCTTCTTTAGCGGCAAATTTTCCGGCTAATTTTGCCGCTAAATGATGTTTCGGACATTGTTTAAGTACAATTATTTCATCAGCTGTAAATACTTTCTTGAAAAACTTTGTATCATAATTAGCAAAGATTTTGCTTATTCGGTCAATTGAACAAATATCGATTCCGTGTTTTAGATGTAGGTTAGTCATTGGTATTTATTATATTATTGACATTGCAATTGGTGCAGATCATTTTTTATTGTCGCCAAAATCATTTTTAATTATCATGCTTAGATATGGTAAACATTAAGATTCTAAACATTAGTACCATAAAGAATTACTTGTTCAGGATTGGGTAAAATTTCATACAGTTTAGTTATTGTTTTATCAAATTTTGGATGAATTAAATTGGGCGAAATTTCTAATAGTGGTACTAAAATTGAAGCTTTGGTATGAATTAATGGGCTAGGTATACATATTTCTTCATTTTCAAAAACTAAATCTTCGTAAAAGAGTAAATCGATAGCAAAAAGCTTTTCGGTAAAATTAGGCAAATGTATGCTGCCGTTGTTGCTATCTTTTTGATTGAGTGAATTCATAAATTCTTCTACAGCTTTGATTTCATGTAGTAGTTTTTGCGGTGGGAATTTAGTACTTGCTTGTAAAACCGCACAAATGCTCCAGGCTGAATCAGGAAGTTGTGGTTCGACTTCATAAAAGCTGGTACTTGTTACAATTTCTAATTGGATTTTATCTTTTAAGATTTGTACGCATTGCTGTAAAGAACTTATTTTATCCCCAAAGCTTGAAAAGAGGCTAATGAAAACATTGAGCTTGGGTGGGTTTCCGTAAATAATTTTTTTGGGATCCATAATACTTGATTTGCTAATGCTGGCTTTCGTGATTAATTCTTAAAAAGTGAATAAATTCATGGATTATACAGGCTATCGGTAAGGATATTATTATACCAGCTAAGCCGTCAAATTTTGCTCCTAGTAAAATGGAGATAATTATTATGACTGGATGCAGGCCAATGATATTACCAACATATTTAGGTGCGACAATATTATCTTTAATCCATTGTAAAAAGTTAAATATTATAAAAATGAGAATAATTTGGCTTAGCCGATTAACGCCAATATTATCCATCCCTTTTAGGCCAACAGAAACAAAAATTGGGATAAACCCAATTGGTGGCCCAACTACCGGAACTATTTCCCAAAAAGCCAAAAATGCCGTTAAGGCAAGTGCGTAATGGACGCCTAAAATTAACAGTAATATTAAAATAATCCCACTAAATACTAGCGCTAAAACAATTTGTCCTTGAAAAAAATTATTTAGTGAAAGATTGATGGCTAAAATCATTTGGCTGAAACGTTCCTGATAGTTTTGCGGTATATATTTTAAAACCGCCTTGTCAAGTTTTTCGGCGTCCAGTAATAAGTAGAAAGTTATAATCATAAAAGTTATAAAATTCGTCAACAAAATTATGGTTGAGCCAGCAACATTACCCATCTGGTTGATCAGGCTTGTCGGATCAAATTTAAATAAATTTGCGGATAACAAGCTGTAAACATCATCGAAAGAAGTATTGCTTAAATTGTAGTGAAATTTTGCAGCATAAGGGATAGCCATATTTCTTAGAGAATTTAACATAATGGGTAGATGATTTTGTAAATTGTCAGATAAAGTCATTGTCTGCGATATTATTTCTGGTACCACTAACAACATCCCAACTATCCCGGAAATTACAATTAAAACATAAATTAAAATGATGCTGTAAATTCGATTTTTAAACCGACGTTCGATAATTTTGACTAAAGGGTATAAAAGATAGGCCGTAAATATGGACATAAAAATTAGTCTCAAGATATCGACAAAAAAACTGGTAATTGAATAACCTAGCATTATTACAATAAGAAATAATGCTAGAGCTGCAAGTTGTTTAATTACTCGATCAAGATTCATTTATGCCAAGCTTTATCTTTGGCTAGTCTAAACTAGAATATTGTTGTAAAATATTATTTTAAAAGATTAACCTAAATTATACAAGTTTAATGATAATTCTTTAAAACATAGATAGAAAATGTAAAAATTTTAATCTACCTTATTAATTAAGTGAAATTTCTGTTATTATATTTTTTAGCTTATAACTGATTTTGATTTAATTTATTAGTCAAAATCAGTTAGCTATTCTTATGTAAATTGTCAATATTAATTTGCCTAAGAATTTAATACCGTGAAACGGAGGCATCTTCAATATGAAAGCAATGATTTTAGCAGCTGGGGTTGGTTCAAGGCTTGATCCTTTAACTAGTGATTTGCCTAAGCCATTGGTGCCAATAGCTAATTATGCCATAATTGAACATATAATCCATTTGCTCAAAATACACAATTTTACCAATTTAAGTGCTAATTTACATTATCTAGCTAATAAAATTGAGACACAGATTGGCGATGGACGTAAATATGGTGTAAATATTAATTTTACAACTGAAGAAAATTTAACGGGTGATGCTGGTGGTTTGAGATCTTGTAAGGCTTTTTTTCAAGACGAAACATTTTTGGTCATAAATGCTGATCTTTTAACTGATTTTGACTTGACTTATATTATTAATCAACATAAAGCTAAACAAGCCTTAGCTTCAATTGCCTTAACTAAAGTTATAGATGTCAGTCAGTTTGGAGTAGCCTTAACCAACCAGGATGGTTTTATAACCGGTTTTCAGGAAAAGCCCAAAGCTAACGAAGCTTTATCTGATTTGATTTCAACGGGAATTTATGTTTTTGAACCAGCCATATTTGATTATATTCCGCAAACTGGTAGCTATGGTTTTGGTCGTGATTTGTTTCCTAAATTATTAGATTTAAAATTGCCTTTGTTAGGAATTAATGTTAATGGCTATTGGAGTGATATTGGCACTATTCCTAAATATTGTGAATCCAACTTTGATGCTCTAAAGCACAAAATACAGGTTAATATGTCAGGAACTAAAATTGAAAGTTTTAAGGATCTGAATCCTCAATCAGCTAAATTTGAGTATTCTCCAAGTGCAAGTATAAATGGATTAGCCTTAATTGGCAATAATTCGATTATTGAAGATAATGTAGAATTATTAGGTAATGTTATTATTGGTCCTAATACGATTATCCGAGCTGGTGTAAAAATTGAAAATTCGGTTATCTGGGGTAATAATATTATCCATTCCAATAAAATTATCCGAAATACAATCATTGGTATTCGTGAAATTGCCTGTGTTATTTAACTTAAATTTTACAGTGAGATTTTTTTGAATCCATGATTATAAAAGGATCTTATGTGCTTTGTTTTTTTATGCTGACAAATGTTGCAGTAATGGCTCAGAATGCTGATGTAAGTACTAAGCACAGCGATTGGGATGAAAATATTAATACTAAAAATAAGCATAGTGACTGGGATGAGTCGCTTAATCCACAATCGCAAAACAATGAAGTGTCATTACCAAATAGCAAGAAGTCTCAGTCTCAAAGTAATATAATACCAAATGATAAAACTTTTCACAATTTGAATGATTTAAAAGACAGTCCCAGTGAAAATTCTGATCGTAAATGTTTTAAACTTGATGCTTCGCAAACGGTAATTACCAACCCAAATAATATCTTAAATTCGTCATTTAACAAGAATAAAGATTTTCCAGACAGTGTAAGTAATAGTAGTGTCGAATTAAAAAGCAAATTGGATGACACAATTTTGCCACCACCAATTTTACAACAAAATAACCTTAATGCTAGTCAAATCGATTTAAGGAAACTTGAAGAAATTACTAATCCTAAAATTAATTCAGCATTGCAATGGTTTAAAGAAGGAGTAAATGGCTATAATCAGGGGCATTATTTGACTGCAAAGGCTGAATTAAATATGGCTAGTTCAATAGCACCTAATTGGGCTAGTCCGCATTTCTATTTAGCTATGCTTAATGCCAAAATGGATAATCAGCAGGAATCTATAAAAGAATATTTACTTTGCCTTAAACTTGATAAAAATGGTATAGTGCATAGGTATGCCGCTATGGCGCTAGATAACTGGATTAAATTAGCTAGTTCCAAATATGGTACTATTGCTCAGTATTGTTGGGCGGGAATTTATCCTGATTATAGCTGGCATCAGTATAATAGCTGTCATAATATCTATCAAGCATATGGTATGCAGGTTATGCGTCAGCTTTGTTATTACTTGCAGGCGCAGGGATATTCTTCAATCAAGATAAATAATATGGCCTTAAGACCTGCATATTATGGTGAATTATGTGCATTGGTTTATTTTCTTATTAAGAAGGATAATACTATTCAATATGAATTTCTTCACGACCCTGGTATTCTCGAATTTAAGCAAATGGTGGATTGTTCATTTAAAACTTTAAATAAGGATAATATCTTGACTTTCCCCAATAATTCAATTAAAGAACTTTCTATGGCATGTTGTATATCATTTAGTCCAACTCATTTTGCTTGTGCCTGTACCCATAATTGGTATCAGATTAATAATTATGTAAAAAGTATCCATCATTAGTTTATGATTAATTTGTCGATGAATAGCTGTAGGTATAAAGAATATTAAAAAAAATTAAACTTGTTCTGTGTAGCGTTTAAGGTTACCTAAATTGGATTTTTGGTAAAAATTACTTTAAAATTAACTTTTTAAGTTGGGGCTTTTATATTTGTGTAAAAAAAATAATACAAAGTCCCGATATTTTACAAATTTTCTAACATCAATATTTAAAATGAATAATAGTAATCACTAATCTTGATAAGATTATTAATAACAAAATATTCTGACTATAGTTAAGTTAAATGAAAGATAATTCTGAACCAAATGATTTAAATAAACAATTTCTGGAAGGAAGTCAATTATTTAATGAACAGAAATATCTTGAAGCTATTGAAAAATTTAAACAAATTCTAATAGTCGAACCTACTTACGAAGAAGCTTATTACAATATTGCCTTAGCTTATTATTATTTAAAAGATTATAATCAGGCAGTTAAATATTATTCTTTGGTTCTTGAGTATAATCCTAGTGATATTGAGGTACTTAGGGAAAGGGCTCAAACTTATCAAAAGATTCATGAATTTCGAAATGCTGTTCAAGATTATACTAAGGCCATTGAAATAGCTAGCCAAGATAGTCATCTCTATCATAAACGAGGTTTATTGTATAAGGAAATTGGTGAATTTAAAAAAGCTATTGCGGATTTAAATAAAGCCTTAGAACTAAACCCAGATAATGCTTCTATGTTATATAACCGAGCTAATTTCAAAAAGGATCTTGGTGATTTTGAATCAGCTATCAATGATTATAATGCTTCCATAAAAATTAAGCCTGACGAATGGGCTTATATTAATCGCGGAATCTGTTATGGTAATCAGGAATTTCATGAAAAAGCTATAAACAGCTATAAGAAAGCTATGGAAATAGATCCTGATTGCTATTTAGCTTATTATAATTGTGCTCATTCGCATAGCCAACTGGAAAATTACTTGGAAGTAATTAAAAACTATACTAAAGTCATTGAGCTTACTCCGGATAATATTAATCCCCTGATTAATCGTGGTATTGCCTATGCTAATTTAAAGAAATATGATGAAGCCCTTAAAGATTTTAAAGAAGCTTTAAGTCTTAATTCACGTCATCCCTTAGCCTATTATAATCGTGGTCGGACATTCATTAAACTGAAAATGTACGATCAGGCTATTGATGATTTTAATGAAGTAATTAACTTAAATCCATATGATTCTAATACTTATTTTAATCGAGGCAATACGTTTTATAAAGAGAAAAAATTTATTGCTGCTTTTAAAGATTTTATTAGTACGATTGAGCTTGATTTAAATTATGCGCTGGCGCACTATTTAAGCCCAATTGATCTGGCTCAAATAGTTAATCCAGCTAAGGAGCTAACTTTAATTAATAAAGGGCTTAAAATTAACCCTAATAACTCATTGCTATTAGTAAATAAGGTAATAATTCTTGATAAACAGCAAAACTATTCTTTGGCTTTATCGGCTAATGAAGGCTTGCAAGTCGATCAACCTGATTTTGCTCAGATAAATAATATTACTTTAAATATGAAGCTTAATAATTTAAATCTGGCCATAGCTGAATTTAAGGAGATTATGGTCACTTTTCCGCATAAAGTATATTATAATTTTTTGGCAGCCATATTAAACTTGTGTACTGGTCAATATGATCAGGCTTTAATGAGTTTGAATAAAGTAATTCAATTGAATAACACTACTTTCGAAAATATTTCCCATATTTATTTATTAAGGTTTATTACTGATAAATTAGCTAACCATAATACTAATAGTCTTATTGAAGAATTACAAAAAGTGTTTTATTCTCAGCATAGTTTTGAAGCGATTACTTTTGTAAATAAATTAATTCAATTCCTGGATAATAAAGTTAATCCATCTGAAGTTATGGAAACTAGTAAATTATCCACCGAATTACTGATTGCGCACTTGTTTATTGGCTTAAATTATTGTGTAGCTAATGATTGGGTCAATGCCAATAAATATTTAAACTGGATTATTGAAAATGGTACTAAATCTTCTTTTGTATATTTGATCGCTAATTCTTTTATAAGTAGAAGTAGATAATTTGGTAATAGCGGTTTATACCCTGGTGTAAATTATATAATTATTTACTTTTACGCAGACTTTAAAGTTTAATTTAAGGAATTAATTTGGGTTATTGAATGTTTAATGGTGCATTTAACACAATAGGTAATTGCGTTCCAGCTACAATTTTAACTTCAGAACCTTTACGGACACCGGCGCCAACCAAACCAACTCCAGAACCAATGGCTGTACCAAAGACAGCACCCATACCGCAAGCTTTGCCTTCATTGCCATTGGACATGCCACCAACTATAGCTCCAAGTCCTGTTCCTAGGGCTGCTCCACCTAAGGCACCACCACCTACTGCTAAAGCACTTTTACCAACTCGACCTTTAGTGCTGCCGCCAGTTAAAGACATTTTGTTGGTATCAACACTAGCTTGAATGGGAAATTTACGTCCATCGGGTAATTGAACTTGATTAAAGCTAATGGCGATTTTACCATTAGCTCCAAATTTAAATCTTTTGGCACTAACGACTTCGCTAACCTGGCCACTAATTATCGTGTTTGGTGGTAATACCTGTTTGCCATCTTGCATAAGACCATTGGGTAAAGTCGTTTCAACCGGTTCACCAACTTGTGTCGAACCTGAATCCAAGGAATTTTTAAGCGTTGCGGCCATAAGTGAACCGCTATTAATTGTGGTTACGTAACCTTGCATCATTGGGTAGCCATTATTACCGGCAAAATTATTATTGGCTTGATTATAACCCGTGGTAGGTGGCGCTGAATTTTGGGGATAGTTATTGGGATTATAGCCATTACCGGTATTCATATTTTGTTGGATGACTTGTCCTTGATAATATTGGTTGGGCTGGTAGTTGTTAGGACTACCGGAGTTTATCGCCGGGTAATTATTATTCGGGTAGGGGTTATTATTGCCCGGGTACGAGCTACTATTGCTTGGATATTGGTTATTATTGTTTGGGTAGGGGTTATTATTGCCTGGATACTGATTATTATTGCTCTGATTAGCTGGTGGTGGGTAATTACGCGGGTAAATGCCACTTGAACCAGGCATATTACCATTACTGGTATTACTGTTGGCAAAGTTATTATTTGCATACTGGTTGTTATTGCCGGAGGGATTATAACTTGGTGGTGCAAAATTATTATTTGCTGGGCTTACAAAGTTGTTGTTGTTTGTAAGTTTATTTTGATTATAATCATTAGCTGGATTATTGACCTGATTTAATTGGTTATTGAAATTAGGGTTATTTATGTTGTTGTTAGGGAAGTTATTTTGACTAGAATTATTAGCTGGATTATTGACCTGATTTAATTGGTTATTGAAATTAGGGTTGTTTATGTTGTTGTTGGGGAAGTTATTTTGACTAGAATTATTAGCTGGATTATTTAACTAAACAGGAAATTAATAATGCCATTAAACCACGTAAGAAATTACCACCTAATTTAGCCCAAAATGATTTACCACCAAATTTTCCAAATCAACAAAATACTAGTCAAAATAACTTCCCTAACAACAACATAAATAACCCTAATTTCAACAACCAATTAAATCAGATCAATAATCCAGCTAATGATTATAATCAAAATAAACTTACAAACAACAACAACTTTGTAAGCCCAGCAAATAATAATTTTGCACCACCAAGTTATAATCCCTCCGGCAA
>DAHXLC010000182.1 GCA_027371815.1 Candidatus Melainabacteria bacterium
GGCCTTACAATTTGACTGCATAAACCTTGAAAGCATTTCGGAACTATTATAAAATATATTTGCTGATATTAACAAATAATCTAAAATATTATACTGTAATATATTTAATTAAAACTTATCTTTATCACAAATTTAAGTTAAATAGCCTTAACTCCAGGTTAAAAATAAGTCAAATACCGGAGCTTAAATATGTAATTGTAACTATTCCTGAAGATATTGGGATAATGGCTAATTTGGGTCGACCTGGAGCCAGTGAGGCACCTGATGCTTTTTTAAAGTATTTTTTAAATATGCAAAATAATGATTATTTTGATTTTTCGACAGTACTTGTTTTAGGAGAAATTATTGTTGCTGATTTAATGGAATCTGCTCGAAAGACAGTTGATCTAAGTGAATTAAGATCTCTAACCAGTAATTTAGATCTCCGCATTTACCCGGTTTTAGCTGAAATCTTTAAATCGGGTCTAATACCTATAATAATTGGTGGTGGTAATAATAATTCTTATGCTATTATTAAAGCCTTAAATATGGCAACTAGTTATAAAATTGACTGTGTTAATATGGATCCTCATGCTGATTTTCGGATACTTGAAGGCCGTCATAGTGGCAATCCTTTTTCTTATGCATTTTCAGAAGGATTACTGGATAAATATCTGGTATTTGGACTACAGGAAAATTATAATAGTTCCGAAATGCTTTCAAGGTTTATGCAGTCAAATTGTAAGGCCATAACCTATGAAGATATGTTTTTACACCATAAAATTAATTTTACCCAAGGCTTAAATATGGTCATTGAGTATTTTCAAAATTATAGTCAGAATCTTGGGCTTGAATTAGATATGGATTCTATTATTAATATGCCAACAAGCGCCCAAAGTCCTTTCGGCTTTGAAATTAATCAGGCCGCTACATATCTGTATTTTATTGCCAGTAAATTAAAAACCAGTTATTTGCATTTATCTGAGGCTAGTCCTAGTTTACATAGCTATGATGGAAGTCGTATTATTGGCAAGTCTTTGGCTTATTTAGTCTTAGCTTATCTTAAAGGCTCAGAATGTTTAAATAAAAATTAATTTGCTATAATATTTATGATTTTAACCAACTTGTTAGTTAGTTGTGTAATATAATTGTGCATTATTATTTATTAAAGGTAGTTTTTCCTTGAATGAAAAAGAATCAGATCCTATAGTTAGTTGCCGTGATAAAGATGCTACACGTACTAAAATTTTAAATTCAGCCAGCGAAGAATTTGCTAAATTTGGTTATATATCGGCCAAAACAGAAGCTATAGCTGCTAGTACTAATGTGACTAAAGCCATGATTTATTATTATTTTGGCAATAAAGAAAATTTGTATATTGAGACGATTAAACATATCTTTCTTGAACCGCTTAAAAATATTGAAATTCTTGATCTTGATAATAAACCGCCAATTGAGGCTTTAGAATTAATATTAAATCAAATGCATGCCATGATATCATGTAAGCCAACGATGAGTTACATTATGATGTATGAAGCCTTACAAAATGGTGGCAAATACTATAAACAAGTTGGTTTATTTAATTTTTATCATTTAATCAGTAATATTATTCAACGGGGAATTGATCTTGGGATTTTTAAAGATTTAGATCCTAAACATACTGCGGTAAATATAGTTGGTACCTGTATTTATTATTTCTGTTCGGCTGAAAATATTAAACATCTTTGGGACGATAATGATTTATTAGCTCCTGATATGTTGGATAGACATAAACAAAGTGCCTTTAAATTAATTTTAAATGGTTTGTTAATCTAATTTACATTGTTTCTTGGTAATTTCGTTAATATAGATATTGTGATTCCTGTCAAGTAAGATTGATTAATAAAATAAGCGGCAATTTTACATTTTTAAAGGTATTTTGGCCGTTAAAGTTTGGATATTTATCATACCAATATCATGAAGAAGCTGGGCTTGAGCATTGTTAAAATTGATTATTGCCTGTGATTTACTCAATAAGGCCGTTGTGCGGTCTAATTGAGCCTGGAGTACATCAATATTACGGCCAACGCCATTTTGCATTCGCAGTTTAGCAAATTCTAATTCTTGTTCGGCTGAAATTACTTGATCGGTTGTTTCTTCAATTTCTTTTTCGGCGGCTAAACTATTTAAATAAGCTGTTCTTACTTGTTCCAATACTGATATTAATTGAGCCGTTGCCTGATGTTGAGCTTGTTTTGCTAGCCATTTAGCTGACTGGATATTAGCAGTATCAGTAACACCTAGACCTAAAAAATTCCAATTGATACCAAAACCAATCGTATATAAAGCGCCTAAATGTGAATTATAGGCTATTGGGGGAATAAAAGCAGCACCAACTGGGCTGTATGATGAAGCCATTGGTAAAGTTACTGGACTTAATCCGGTTTGAATGGGAGCCATAGCGGTACTAGACGTGGTCGTTCCGGCTAAGGCAACCGGAGCATAGTTGGGTTTGGTGTATAAGGTTTTATTACCTAAAGTTGGTCCAATGCCATAAATATTGCCAAAAAGTTGCACGTTAGGTTGTAGCGGGCTTGTCGCAATAATTATAGCTTTTTTGGCTGCTAAGCGTAATTGTTCATATTGTTTTAATTCATAACGATTATCAATGGCAATTTGTAATAGTTTAGCTATATTCATTGAGGCATTGACTAAGCGATGCTTCACTAAAACCGTTTCAATCGGGTTAAGATTATCGGCCATATTAATATTTAAATAACTTGATAATTGAACGCTAGCTACACGGCTAGCCACTTGTTGAGCAATTAACTGCTGTCTATCCTTGGATAATTGGGTTTTGCTTTGAAGGACATCAAGTTTGGTGGCAATACCATTTTCTTGCATATCAACATTATTACTTAATTGTTCTTTTGAAATATTGACGGCTCTAATTCTAATTCTAAGTAAGGCCTGGTTTAACAGTAAGTCATTGTAGAGTTTAACAGTTTGAAGAAGCACGTCATTAGTAGTAGCTTTATAATTAAATAATTGAGCTTTTTGCATATTTTTGGCTTGCATGGCACCAAATAAAACTTTGCCACCTTGATAGACATATTGTCTAAATCCGGCTGTCGTAATAATAAAAGGCGTATCAACATTTATTTT
>DAHXLC010000183.1 GCA_027371815.1 Candidatus Melainabacteria bacterium
TTACTACCGTATAACCGACCGATACTAGATTATTGCTGCTAGTATAGGCACTGCTTGCCATTGAAATTATATAAACATCACCAACCGAAATCTGTTGTTGCAAAGGTATATTTAATGAAAGCATGGCAGCTGGGCTATTAACACCTTGCCTTGCATATGTGTTTACAACGTTATAGTATACCCGACCAATTATTTGCATCTTTTTTTCCTAAATATTTAAGCAATGTTATTTTGTTTTTTGACAATGTTTTCAGTGAATTTTCATTATAAATCAGATACTCTAAGTAAGAAAGCTCATCTCCGTGCTCAGGTGGATCTGAAGAACCGAAGTTTGCAATTATACAATTTCTACATCCTAGGTATTCCAAATTTACATTAAATTTTTTTATGTAAAGATTTAATTTGGAAATTAAATCTTTACTAAACAATTTGTTTAATATTTTCATTATACAATTATAAGACACTATTTTTCGTTTTGATTTGATTAATAAAATATTTTCACAAATTAAGATATCATCATTAGACCGGTTAATTTTATTTGTCGTTTCTTTCATAATGATACTAATACAATACCAATTTGAGTTTGTATAATTAATTTCTTTTGATTCTTGTTTTATTTTGTTATTATAAAGATTCACTAAATTAGGCAAAATAATATTTTTGCTATTTAAAGTTTTTATATTTAAACTTTTATTGTTATCATTTATCAAATTATGTAAATCGTTTTTTTTAACTAAATAGCACAAATTTAATATATTTTGTCCCGAATAAAAATTATTCCCTAATGAAGTTATGCTATGTATTCCCTCAAAGGAATGTATAAATGGATAATTGTATTTTTTTATCCAACGCATATATTCATTATTAAGGTAATCGAATTCTTGAATAATTAATTTGTCAAATTTATAATATGCTAATTTTAAATTTGGTGCTTGAATCAACAATGAATTAATATCTATTTTTTTTGGGTATAAATTTATTTGTTTATTTTTACTTGTTAAAGCCAAGTAATTAAATACAAACCAAGCCATATAAACTCACTCACTTAAAACAAACTACTATTAATACAGCCTAAACCCTTACCTATTTTTTTTAACTTTCCAGCAAGACAAGTATCACCTTTTTTTCTGGCATTTTTTATAGCATCCCTAATTATTTTACAATAGTCATTACCGTTTCTTTTTGCTCTCCAAGCCTCATCATAAACTTTACCTTCTGGTGACTGCATATCAGATGGGTTATAATTTTGTGTTCCACCTTTAGAATAATTTATATAATCTTGTAAACTATTTCCATTTTGATTAAATATTTGACCTGCAAGATAACCACCACCAATTGCAGCTCCAATACCAAGCCCAATGTCAATAGCAGCACCGATTGCTGTACCAATACCTGGTGCAATAGCAGAACCAACTGCTGTTGCTTCCTGCAACCCACTTGGATCAACACCATCCACAGGGTCATTCATCACATACGCATATAAATTAATGCCACCAGCTTCACCAATGGGGTCACGGGTGATAAAGCGGCCAAGGCTTGAGCTGTAGGCTCTGGTCATAGTTAAATTAAGGCCGCTTGGTTGGTGGAAGTAATAACCTGCGTAGCCAAAGTCGCTGGTTACAGTTGGTGCCTGCCCATTTATTCCATTGGAAACTATTGCCTGCCCAAATACCGTGTAATTATACTGACTTATGACGTTTGCGTTTGCATCGGTTACCTCCCTTATTGAACCCAAACTATCTCTGGTGTAATAATAATTAGTTGCTGTTGAGCCATTATTACTAAAATTAACCTGTCCATAAGCAAAATATTGATTTGATAAATTACTATTAGCGTCACGTACTTCACATCTTGTATTGCCGCACCAGATAAAT
>DAHXLC010000200.1 GCA_027371815.1 Candidatus Melainabacteria bacterium
TTAGCAACTGGTACTACAACTTGCGAAGTGAAAACTGGTTATGGACTTGCTACTGCTACCGAATTTTCAATTAATTTACGAGCCGGTGCATGACTTTCTAAATTTAAGAAAAAAGACGTGCCCGGTAATAAAACTGCTATTGAGCGAGAGTTCTTTAATACTTCAATATCACTATCATTAACATTCAACATATGATCAAAACTTTTGATACCAAGTTTAAGAGCATCTGGTACAACATTTAAATTTACAAACTCATTGGCATGGATTTTCCCTTGAAAACCATCCGCCAAATATTTTACCATAATTTCTATGGTACTAGCTTTACCAAAATAGCCCTGATCACAAAAAACATCAGTAAAATAGGGTTTATTAATATCATAGTAATCGGAAATTAGTTTTTTAGCTGGCGCTAACATTTTATTGATTATTTCATTGGTGTACTCAGTTTCAGTTAAACCAACTGGTATAGCATGAGCCGGCATAAAAGTCGGTATCAAATCAATTGGCTGTAATTTGTTTAATTTAAGAATTGCTTCTAATAATTTCAATTCACTAATAGTATCAAGTCCATAACCAGTTTTCACTTCGCAAGTTGTAGTACCAGTTGCTAACATCAGATTAAGTCGTTTTAGTCCCAATTCAACAATATTGTCAAGCGATGCGTTTTTGGTTTTAGCAACCGTATGTAAAATACCACCACCCAAAGCTGCAATTTCCTGATAGGTTTTACCCAAATTTCTTTGGACAAACTCATTTGCTCTATTGCCAGCAAATACCAGATGCGTATGCGGATCAACAAATCCGGGAATGACCAGATTGTTTTGCGCATTGATAATTTGCGTATCTTCGTCAACATTAATTACCTGTTTAACAGCTTCAGCCGTACCAACAGCCAGAATTTTATGATCACTAACCGCTATGGCACCATTTTTTATGATATTAACATTATTCATTGCCTGTCCAAGTAGAGGACGATAATCTTTAGCTCTGGGACTTATTAATTCTTTTATTGGCGAAATCAACAAAGTAGTTTTTGGGTTACTGACACTCATTAAACAATTCTCTCCAGTTAAAAATAAATCAAATTAAGCATAACATAAAAAAAATCAAGTTATAAATTAACTTGATTTTTTTATTAGCTATTTATACAGGCTTTAGTAAATAAAGGATTTTAGACTTTAGCCATTTTTTTACTACTGTCACATAAATACATTTCTAAATCTTCAATATGAGCAGCTTCTTCAACAATTACTTGTTCCATCATTAATCGTAAAGGGGTGTTATCTTGAACAATACTCAATTGTTTTTCATACATTTCTAAATGCTGTCTTTCGCATTCAAGATTTTCCTTTAACATTTCTTCGATTGTTTGATCACCAGGTTCATAAATTTCTTGAATTTTAACTGATGGATGTCCACCAAGAGCGGTTATTTTTTCACCAAGCTTTATGGCATGATCCATTGAATCACGAGCCTTAGTTCGAAACATTGAAACTAATGATCCCCGAAGTGGACCAGTTACAATAAAAGAATGATGTAAATATCTAATCATTGCAGACATTTCATGCTCTAAATCCAAATTCAAAGCTTCAAGAACTTTCTTTTTGTCCATTTTTATCTCCTTAAAATTAATTACTTATACTATATTAATAGTGCATAAATGGCCAAAGCTTTAAAATATTAATTAAAATCCAATTTTTACGCCGAAATTTCATGCTTACGCATTTTAGCCAAGTTTTGATTAAACGTATAACAAAGCTTACAATCGCAAGGCTGTTTTAATAATTTACTATATTCCTGACCCTTAATCTTCGTCAAATCATTCATTTGAATTAAATTTTGCACTAATTGAGGATAATGCAATTCAAATTGCGTTTCTGTCATCAGATTTTGATTAATATAGGCTTTGCTATCATCAGGCATTTTATTACATAAAGTATATTTGGTAATTATTAAATTTTCATAAGGATAGTGAAGTTTAAGTTTCTGACTTAAATAAGTCATAACTAAATCTTCAAGACTTGGCCAGGTGCCATCGGAATATCTCGGTGCTTTAGTAACAAAGTCAACCACTTCAAGCGTTTTGGTTTTAGGATTCCATAAT
The DNA here is from genome assembly GCA_027371815.1 of Candidatus Melainabacteria bacterium. GTDB lineage: Bacteria > Cyanobacteriota > Vampirovibrionia > Obscuribacterales > JAKAZS01 > JAKAZS01. The sequence goes on from DAHXLC010000200.1 coordinate 2,105, forward strand.
ACTAAATCAAGCGTATCTTCTAGATAAATTTGGGCAAGCGCAACTCGAGATTTTAATTTAGCGGCCACTCCAACTTTTTCAAAACCATCTATTATATATTGATTATTTAAATAATTTTTCAAACAGTGATAAACATAGAGAAAAGACTCTGTAGCCTGTGATCTAGTTAATTGTCGCGATTTATAAACGGATTCGGGGAAGTATTTACCAACATATTTTTGCACCTGGGCTAAAGTCGTAATATTTTGCAGGTTTATATGAGCAATACCCTGGAGCAAGCATTTTTTTAAAGTTGTCAGTGGCTTACTATTTTCATTAACCGAAAACTTAGTATAATATAGTCCTAAAAAATATGCTCTTGGGCAATTGCAAAATATGTCAATCATCGCCGTACTTATTGTATTATTATTCATAGAAACCCTTCCTGTTTTATACTAATGGTCTTTGGTTGTAAGGTAATACTTTATTTTGATCAATTATTATTATTCGGATTTAAAAGTAATTTACTGATTAATTTTTTAATGTGGTGAATCTAATAATTAGGAATTTTAACTACATATACATTTGTATTACATACATAAGTATATGTGCAAATATAATCAAAGTCAAATTAAAATAATGTATGATTTATGTAAAGGATTAATCGGTGCTTGACATTCAACATCCCCCCCAAACCGAAATTTTAACCGTTACTAAACTTTCGGAAAAAATCAAACAGGTTTTTACCCGTTCATTTAACGCTCTTACCGTTGTTGGCGAAGTCAGTAATTTTAAAGCCCATTCGACTGGACATTGGTATTTTTCATTAAAAGACGAAGGTGCTACTATTGCCTGTATTTGTTTTAAAGGATCAAATTCCAGTATCAAATTTAGAATTGAAGATGGCATGCAAATTGTAATCCGTGGACATTTAGATATTTATGCACCACGTGGTAGTTATTCAATTATCGTAACTGGTATTGAACCGGTTGGTATTGGCTCCTGGCAATTAGCCTTTGATCAGTTAAAAGCTGAATTAGACCAAATGGGTTTACTTGATCCTAGCCGCAAGCGCCCAATTCCTTTATTTCCGAAAAAAATCGGTATTGTTACCAGCCCAACTGGAGCGGCCTTACAAGATATGCTTTCAGCTTTACGCAGGCGCAATCAAAGTGTAAATATTATCATCGCTCCAGCCAAAGTCCAAGGTGAAGGCAGTGAACTGGAAATTGTTGAAGCAATTCATAATTTGCATAAAATTCCCAATATTGAAGTCATTTTAATTTGTCGGGGCGGTGGCTCAATTGAAGACTTGTGGGCCTTTAACACTAAAGAAGTTGCTTTAGCGGTAGCCTCTTCCGAAATCCCGATAATTTCGGGTATTGGTCATGAAACCGACTTCACCATTTGCGATTTAGTAGCTGATTTGCGGGCACCAACACCAACAGCTGCTGCTGAATTAGTGGCAGCTAATATTAATGAATTAATGGATCGCCTTAAATTTTTAAATTTTCAGCTTATCCATAAATTAGAGAATAAAATTAAAGGCTTACAAAGAATTTTAGCCAAATTTGAACCAGTCAATATTATTAATAATCTACATAATCGCTTATCACATGAAAAAACTCGTTTAAATTTAATTGAAAATAAATTAAATGCAAGAATAGATGTACTTTTAAATAAGAAATCACAAATTACATCTATATATAATAATAAACTTAATGACTTAAATCCACTTAATATTTTAAAACGAGGATACGCTGTTATTTATGATGATAATAATAATATCGTAAGTAAAGTCAGTGATGTAAGCATTGGCTCTAACCTTACTTTAAATCTAGATGGGGGAAAAGTTCTCGTTGAAGTCAAGCAAATTATTAATGACCATAAGGAGTAAATTTAAAATGGTAAATACTAAAACAAATGCAGAAAATATTGATTTTGAAACCGCTCTTAATGAATTAGAAAAAATTGTCAAAGAATTAGAAAGTGATGTCAATTTAGCAAAAGCTGTAAGCTTATTTGAAGAAGGCAGCAAACTTAGTCAGATTTGCCAAAAACATTTAACTGATGCCAGTCAGAAAATTGAAATTTTACGCAAACAAAATACTGGCGAATTAGTCCTTGACGACGTCAGCAATAGTGGCTCATTCGTCCATTCAAATATATAAAGACAATAAATACAACGATTATTTGACTATTACAAGAAAATCTTTATTCCAGATACCAGTTATTACCATCACTAATGAATTTATCAACTTTATTAACTACTTTATTGACCAATTGACCAGATTGTTTTCCAGAAATAGTCTGGTTATTAACTGTTTTATAAGTGATGGTTTCATTTTGACTGGTATTACAAACAATTATCTCAACACCAGGAAAATCAGAAGCTGAAGGTATGGTTGCAATATTTTCATCCGTATTGGGAATATTTTTATTAGCTAGACCCCAAGCAATAAATTTATGGCTATTGTCAAAAATTTCAGCATGTACTTCACCAAAGCACAGCCCATACAGCAAGACAACAGGTAATAAAAGTAATTTTGTAAGATTTTTCATAATAAACCTTCCTTAGCAATCGATTTACACAAATTAAAAATTTTCCAAAGAATTATTGCTAACATATCCAACTAAAAAATTATCCTTAACACCAAATAAGCTAATTAAATTATAGCCAAAAGGAATTGTCATTTGAGCAGTAACTAACAACATTGGCTTTTGGTCTTTGGTATATAACATATAGTCAGCTTTAATATTACAAGTCTTGATTGCTTTATAAATTGGATCGTTAGCTAAAATAAAAGTTTTACATTTTTGGAGACTAACGCTATTAATTGGCTTAGATTTAACGAGTTCTTGGGCCAATTTATTGGTAAAGCTCCAGCCTAAATAATATTTGTAGCCAAACGGTATCACTGAAAATACTTGGGTCGCAAATATTAATAAAAAAATCAAAACTAGCAATCGAAAAAACATCGGCAAATAATCCTAAAAAAACGCCCTTATTAATATATCAAATTTATCCACATATTTAAATCTAAGGATTCATGTCTTCAACAAAGCTTGGATCAAATAAAGCGGTTCTAGTTGTATTAGGAATTGGGGTTATGGCATTGACTTGGATTGATTGATCATCAGCACCATCGAGCTTTTGGGGTTTACGCCCCTTGATATAAATCTGAAAGATATCAACACCTAAAGTTCCGTCTCGCTTGGATATCCAGACCGATAAACCATCATTGCGGTACAGACGAGCAATTTGCGCTGGTTTTTGCTTAAGCCAATTTAAAGCCTCCTCTAAAGAATTAAAATTCAAGGCACCTTCAATAGCAACGCAGCGCACAATACCATTCACGGGAAGCCAGTGAAAACCAGGCCCGGTAAAATACAACCCATAATTTCCATAATAAGGCTTAGTACGAGGATGCATTTCGATAGATCGAGTTTGGCCATCAAAAATAAAAAATCGCTTTAAGCCATTTCCAGCCTTAATAACGATAGGATCTAAACTATTAGGAAGGGATATCTGCATACCAGGCTTCATAACTGCTTCATTTTGACTCGGCAATTGCGAATCATTTACCGGAAAAACCCAAGTTAAATAACCCATAAAGAACTGATAAAAAAAGATAAAAATTAAAGCTGAACTAAAAATTATAATTACTGGCCATAATAATTTTAATTTACTGGACTGATTTAGCGTATTCATTTTGCCTAATATTTAAAAACAGTTCAAATCAAACAGTTAATGCACTACTTAATTATAAAAGTCAGTCATA
>DAHXLC010000221.1 GCA_027371815.1 Candidatus Melainabacteria bacterium
AGTAATATTAAAATTACCGCCCAAAAAGATATAATATTTTTGTTTTCTTGATCTTGCATTTTTGGCCTATTCTTTAGGAGTGATATTAAAAATAGGATAATTTAATTGAAAAAGTTAAATCTTGCGTATTTTTAATTAAAATATTAATTACTATTTTATTCTTTTATGAAATTTTAGCAAGTAGTTTCACTTAAAAAGTTTTGGCAATTTCTTGACCTAGTATTAGGTCATTAGCGAAAGTTATCTTAAAATTTAAAATAGAACCGTTGGTTAAGCTGATTTTTTCACCATAATTTTCGACCAGCGATGTATCATCGGTGAAAAAACATTTGTCTTCGATGGCTTTAAGATGGCACTGGTATAGTGTTTTAAATTCAAAACCCTGTGGTGTTTGAATTAAAAAGCAATTTTCACGATTAATATATTCATAAGAATTATTGGTATTGACTTTTTTTAAAGTGTCAACAACTTTGATACTAGCTGTTGAAGCTTTACATGATTTTAACGAATAATAGACTTCATCTATGATTGATTTTGTTACAAAAGGTCTTGCCGTATCATGAATGATAACCTTGTCTTGGTAATTTTGGTTGGTTAATTCGTCAAGAGCTAATTTTACTGATTCTTGTCGGCTTTCCCCCCCCAGACATATTTTAAGTTTGTGCGATTGATCCTGAATTTTTGAATTGATATATTCTTGCACCCGGGTTTTAATGTCTTGCGACACCATTAATAATATTTGGTCGATATATTCAATTTTGCTAAAAGTATTTAAGGACCAGAGAAAAACTGGAATATCATTTAAGAGGCATAATTGCTTTGGTAAATTAGTTGTTGAACTGATGAATCTTGAACTGCTACCAGCAGCATTTAGTATTGCCGTAACCATAACTTACTAAAGGTTTGAAGAATTGCTTTTTAAGCTGGTTTCATGACTGTTATTTGATGAAGGCTCATGCGATACATCTTTTTGTATGGTAGCAATTTCTGGAGAATTTTGGCGCATTGTTGATATGGTTTCATTATTGTCCATTGAGGCTAAATAATTTTCTAACGAATTATTGTTATCAAGATTGGCTAATTCCAGTAAAATCTTAGCACTGGCAAATTTATCTGTTTCTAATTCTGTTGTTGTTGAATTTTCAGGGTCAATGTTTTCAGGGTTAATGTTTTTGGTGGCATTGTCATTATCAGTCTGTTTGAATAATTTTCTTAAACTATGCGCTTCTTTACTCAGTCGGAAATATTCTTGAAACTTTTTAGTTGTCATTATTGTTGGTGATCGGCCATCATCATGTTTAGAGATAAAGTCTTTTTCTAATAATTCTTTAATATGATCATAAGCGCCAGAGCCCCTCAACTTGATAATTTCTGATTGGATGACCGGTTGTTTAATGGCAATTGCGGATAACGTTCTTATGGCTGCTTGTGAAAGTTCAATTGGATTTAAATCATTAAGTAGATTGGCATATTCTTCTTTTACCTGGATAATGTAACCATTTTCACTGGCAATTTCTAGAGCGCCATCCTTGTTTTCATATTCTTGAATCAAGCTTAGAATGGTTTGTCGAACCACCGAACTGTCTTCATTAAGCAGTGCTGCTATAGCTTGAGCTTTAATCGGTTTAGAAGTTAAAAATAAGATGGCTTCAATTTTGGCTTTAATACTCATATTTTTGGTTATTCCTTTATACAGTGCAGTTTAACAGTTATGGCATCATAAAATTTTGCCTGCTCTAATTCGACATGACCAGAATTGGATAGAAATAATAAGCCTAAGAAGCTATCAACCCAGTCAATTGAATTACCCAGCATTTGGGTAAGTTCCAGAAATGAAATATAGGCTTTACTTATTAAGTTGTTGTCAATTAATCGACTTATTTTTTCAATGGTAGCTTGAATATCTTCGTCATGGGCTAATTCTAAAATATCATCAACGTCATTTAAATCTGGCTGATCGGTTAAATCAATTAACATTTTGGGTTGTTTTACTGATTTTTTGATTTCTAATTTCTCGGCTTCTTTTAAGGCTAAGATTAACTCTTCTAAAGTCACTTTACGTGATGGGATATTTTTGTTTTGGGTCTTTCGGACTAGAGCCTTTTCCAGGAAAGCTTTATTTAATTGTAATTTTTCTGGGTTGGGTTGATATTCAGGATCTTCGGCAAAGTCAACAAAGTCATCACTGTCGGTTGCATCATGACTTAGTTGTTGAAATAGCATGGCCTGGGCTTTTAGCTTAAGCAGTACGCAAGCGTGAAAAATAATTTTGGCACTGTGTTTTAAATTTTCATGATTTTGGCTGGAAATAGCCTTTAAAAATTTATCCGTAATATCAATAATATCAACTTCCTTAGGATCAATTTGACCTTTTTCAGCCATTTTGACTAAGAATTCAATGCCTGATGAAAATGATTCTTCAACAACTTTTTGGGTGGTATTAAGCACTTACTTTTTCCTCTTTATTTAATTCGGTTAAGCCAATAGCCTTGCTAAAGCCATCGGATCTTAAAGATACGCCAATCGTGTGTGAAGCTTTTTCCAGCATCGGACGTCTTAAACTGACAACGACAAACTGCGCTTCATTAGCCTGGCGAGAAATCATGGCCGCTAAGCGTTCGGCGTTCGAACCATCAAGCATCATATCCACTTCATCAAATGCATAAAATGGTGCTGGAGCATATCTTTGGAAGGCAAAAACAAATGATAAAGCGGTTAAGGATTTTTCGCCCCCAGACAAGGCTTCGATTCGTTGCATTTTTTTATCACGGGGCTGAGCCCTAATAATAAGTCCACCATTAAAGGGATTAAGGGGATCCTCTAATTCCAGTTTACCGTGTCCATGAGACAATTCAGCAAAAATATTCTGGAAATTTTGATTTATGGCATCATAAGCTTCAAGGAAAGTTGTTTTCTTTAATTCATCATAACTATTAATACGTTCAAGAATATTAATTTTTTCAATTGAAAGAATTTCCAATTGACTGGTCAATTCATCCAATCGTGTTTTGGTCTCTTGATATTCTTCTAAAGCTTTCATATTTACTGGTTCCAGGGCTTTCATCTTGCGCTCAAGTCTGTCAATTTGATGTTTCAATGCGTCAATTTCGGTCTGACTTGGTTCAATAAAATCCGGATTAGCTAATTTAATTTGAGCCATTTCCTCTTGAAGTAAAGAAAGTTTTTCTTGTAAGCTTTGCACTTTGTCAGTTAATTCAATTTTAGTGCTTTGACAGTTTAAAATCCGTTCATTTAACTGTGTTTTAATGATTTCAAGACTGGTGACTGTTTCAAATATTTTTTCTTTTTCTAAGCGTAAATTTTCTAATTCGTCAGAAATTTTAGTGACTTTTTCTTTGAGCTCATTAATTAGTAGTTTAATTTGGCTAATTAATTCTTGAGCTTTAGGTTTTTCCTGTTGAATTTTGATGATTTCTTGGCTTAGTGACTCTATTTCAGCTGTCGCCTTATTAATATTTTCATTAGTTAAATTTTCCTGGGTGTCAAGGATATTAATATTTTTATTAATATCTTGATTTTCATTTTCTAAACTAGCTAATTCATGATTAACGGTTTTACTTTCCAGGATAAGTTTTTCAATTTTGGTTTGTTGACCTTTATCACCTAATTTTTCAAGATTATTTTCCTTAAGGTTAATTTCGTTGGTATAGTATTCAATAAGTTTAGCCGTTTCTTGTAATTCTAAATCCAATTCTTCGTATTGGGTCGTTAAGCTTTGTAGGGTAGGTTTAAGTCTGGCTACTAAATTATTATCTTCAGCTTGACTTTTGTTTTGTAAATCAAGTTGCAACACTATTTGGGCATATTTATTTTTGTATTCGTTTAAATTATGTTTTTCTTGATTGGCTTCAGCTGATAATTCTTTGAGACTGAACTGTAAATCTTCAATTTGCTTTTGGAGTTTGACAATTCCTTTGCTTACCTCGCCAATATCATCAGATAAATTATTGCCAAAATGTAATTTATGCTTATTATCGTTACCACCAGTTATACTGCCAGATTTTTCTAATAACTCACCATCCAGGGTAACCATTCGGGCTAAATTAATTAGCCTTCTAGCTGCATCCATATCTTCAACGACAATGGTTTGACCACAGACATGTTGAAAAACTCTGGTTAAGTAGGCATCAAAATCAATGAGATTAATAGCAAAATCAATAACACCTGGTTTGTTAAGTAAATTGCCCGGAGCTTGACCTAAAATTTTATTGACCGGTATGAAAGTTGCACGGCCTAATTGATTGGTTTTGAGAAAATTAATACAATCGCTAGCAATTTTATCATTTTCCACAACGATATGATTTAATCGGCCACCAATAGCTGCTTCAAGGGCCAGTTCATATTTTGGTGAAATGGTGGCTAACTGGCTTACCGTGCCCAATACACCATGAATTTTGGCATTCAAAATATGATCAACTGCTTTGCCAAAGCCACTGCCTCCAACAAATTCACGCTTCGTTTCCAATTCAACCATGCGTCGTTTTAAAGTTTCGCTGCCATGTTTTTTTGTTTCTAGTTCTTGAATCGTTGAAGCTAATTCCTGATCCAATTGCTTAATTGTCCTTTCAAGTGTAGCTATTAGTTCATCGTAGGATCGCTTTTTATTGAGAAGTTCATTGTTGTCTTGCTTTTGGACATTTAATTTTTCCATTGCCGTAACTAGCAGTTCACGATTTTCTTCAAGCTTAGAATTAATTGCCTGCATTTGATTTTGAATATTTAAGGCTTTTCGTTGCACTTCATTTTTTTCTTTTGACAAATTAGATAAGTCAAGATGAATCTGGGTTATCTCACTATGACCTTTATCTTTATTCTGGCGTAAAACTTCAATTTCGGCTGAAATAGCCGCTAAAGTCCCTTGTTTTTCAAATAGCTTTAAATCTAACTCAGCTTTACTGGTTTGGTATGTTTTTCGCTGTTTATTCGTTTCTTGATTTTTTTTCTCGTTTAATCTTAATTCTTTGTCAATTTGTTTTAAGGTTTTATTTTTTTCTTCTTCTAAAGTGTTTAAATTTGATAAACGGTTTTCAATTCTGGTTAACTCACCAGTTTTATTTTCTAATTCTTGGCGAATAGCTAATTGTTCAAGTCCACCTTTGCGTTTGATTTCAAGTTCCAGGCTGGCTAGATTAGCTCTGGTATCAATAATTTTAATTTCAGTACCTTTAAGGGATTCGGTTAACTGGATTTCTTCAGATTCAAGATTGGTTAATTCAGTTTCAGTAGTTTCAAGTATTTGATTAGTTTCATAGGCTTGGGCAAAAACCAATTCTTTTTGAATTTTTTCTTTTTCATCTTTAAATTTTAAATATTTTAAGGCATGTTCTTTGTCGGATTCAAGTCCGTCAAGCCTGGTTACGATTTCCAATTGAATAATTTTTTGATGATCAACTTTTTCACTTACTTCATCTAGTTCAGCTTTAGCTAAATCAATTTTGCGGTCAAATTCTGCAACTCCAGATAATTCATCAATAATTTTGCGCCTTTCGGTTGGCGACATGCTTACAATATTGGTTACGTCACCTTGCATGATTACATTGAAACCAGTTGGGCTAATATTGTATTTCGATAATTCATCATGAATATCGGTTAATGTAGAATTTTTACCATTGAGGAAATATGTGCTGGTGTAGCCATTTTCTTTTACTTTAATTTTTCGGGCAACTTCAATTTCCTGGTTATTAGTATCAATAAAGACAACGCGAACTTTAGCTTCAGTTTTTTGGGACAGATTATTGATCAGATCGGGTAATCGTTCTGCACGCATGGATCGAGTTGAGGATAGCCCTAAGGCAAATAGAAGACTGTCAATTACATTAGACTTACCGGAACCGTTTGGACCAGAAATTGTGGTAAAACCATCGAGTAGTGAGATAACAGTTTGTTTGCCAAACGACTTAAAATTATCCAGTTCTATTTCTTTGATTCGCAAAAGCTTACTCCTAAAATATTGACCCATACTCATTGCACTATATCATTTTACTAGTATAATGCTTAATTTTATATTTTACGCTATCCTGAAAAAAAATATCTGTTTTGTTGGTTTTGAATTTTTTTTAGGTATGGTCAATTGAATATTAAATGCTTGTATTTTTAATATCTTGCAAGGGCTTTTTTTATATAATTTCAGGCAAGCATTTTTGCTTAAATTATATTTTTAGGTTAAAATTATTAAATAAAGTTATTGTTCAAAATGAATTGGGTATATTTAACAATATGGGAGCTTAAGTTATATATATAATATGCTATGCTAAAAGAAAGTTTTGATCCAAAACGGTTGCAGGTTAATTTGCAAGCTATACCAGCGCCTGAGGATTTGTATTTTTTTGTCCTGGAATTAGCTAGTAATAAGTGTAAAATTATTGAGGTTTCCTGGGCTCGATCTGACGGACTAGCTCATTTTCGTTTGGTGATTATTGCCGGTCGTGGCATTGATAACATTAAATGGCAACTGTGGTCTGGTTTAGAACCTAATATTAAGCTGTTGTGGGAACAGAACAGTAAGGATATCCGGTATGTGCACAACTTGATAATTAAGTCATGTGGAGCGCTTAAAGTTACGGTCAGTAAAATTAACGAATCCGGTTTTCAAGATCTTGAGCGCAGTTTACATCAAATGACTACATATCAGCATAAAGCTTATGAAGGTGTTAGTGTAAAACCCGATGTAATTGCTGGGGTGACTTCATTTATTTCTTTGCTTGAACTTATTCAAAATATCTATAAGGCTAAAAACACTGGAAGGCTAGTAGTTACAGCTGATAATGATCAATATGAAGTCTATTTTATTGAAGGTGTCTTAACTCATTGTAATTTGGCTAATAATTCTGGAATTGATGTTTTTTATAGTTTATTGGAAATTAATGACTGTAAATTTGAATTGGAAATAAATATAAGTAATTGCCCAAGAACTATGAGTGTGGATATGGATGAATTATTTCTTAATTCAGCTTCAATTATAAGCGAATCGAGATATCTTAAAGATATTGGCGTTGATCTAAATTCGGTATTGGTTCAAGTTAATAGTAAATTAACTAAGAATGAGTTTGTGTCTTTGCTCTCACAATATAACAAAGATGAATTGTTTGTGTTTAAAGCATTTTATCGTCAGGTTGATGGCATTCTTAGCGTAAGTGAAATAATCACTACGCTACAATTAAATAAATCTAAATGGATTCCGGTTATAAGTACTTTGTTTAAACAAGGTTTAATTTCGCAACTGTGTTTATCGACAAGTAAAAATTCTGGTTCTACGAAAATAAAACCTTTGGATCGTTCTTTAATTCAAAGTGTTATGATGATTTTAAAACGTGCGGATACGCAGATTTATACCTACCCAGCTTTTATGTATTTTTTAGATCAGGAATATTTGCGCAGTCAACGAGCTAATTGTCCATTTTCGGTGGTCATTTTAAGTTTTTATCAAAAAGTTCAAGAATCTAGTCAGATTAATATAAAAGGTGTTGATCGTGAAGAACTTATTAAACGGGTTGAATCTGGTATTCGTAAAACAGATTATTTTACCCATTATGAAAATAATGACTTTGCTTTAATTCTCCCTAATACCCATACCCATGGTGCTAAAATTCTGATAAATCGCTTAGTTAATAAGATTTTGATTTATCCACTTAGTAGTAATATTAATAGTCAAAATCTGGTTATTGCCTGTGGTATTGTTTGTGCTCCGTATGATATTAAAGATATTCATTTGCTATTACCTGCGGTTGAAAATGCACGGGATTTTGCTTTGCAAAATGGTAGCAGGGTGATTTCTTACCAGGACATAATTGATAAAATTTAATTATAGATCCGGGAATAAATCAATAAATAAATTTTAAACGTATAGCCCTATCAATGGATTTTTCTATATAACTTAAACTTATCAACTGGCTTACTGGTAATTTGCTCAATAACGATAAAAAATAAAGTTTAAGCAGTTATTTATTTAAATTGTAAATTAACTAACTAGCGTTTGGTTAGTGAAAATTCTTTAACTAGATGATCCGACTGCTTGTCGGTCATTTTGGCTTCAATGCCACTAACCCAGGCTTTTAATAAATCAAAGTGGGCAATAGCTTGGGGTGTTAGTTTGGTTGATGTTGATTTTAATTCTTGGTAATATTGGATTAACGATGAAAATAATTTAAACACAGCTTCCGATTCGCAATCAGCATAGCAAGAAAAGTTTAATTCAGGAACGCTGATAATAGTTTTTTGATTATTTTGCCAAAGCCAAGCTGAAAGAGTATTGTTACTCCAAGGTAAAAAGATTTTGCGCATTTATACGACCTTAAAATTTTAGAGTTTTATAACTAATGAGAAATTTTTTTATAACATTTTAGATAATTTAATTTAGTTTATAATGAATTTCTCGCTTATTATTATTTATTACCTCATAATTTAATTGAATAGATTATTCAATATAGCTATTATCCTATACTTTAACTTACATCTAATTTTAATTTTCGTCAAGAGTGCCAAGTTAACTTTATTTTATTGTTTTTTTAATTCAGGTATATGGTGAAATTAGCTAATTTGTTTCTAGTTAAGGTTTTATGGCGATTAGCCGCATAATTGACCCGTTTTTAATTTAAAAAAATATTAAATTTTAAACAAGTATTTTATTCTAAAATTAATTATTTGATGATGTTAGTTAATTCCTGTGACAATTTAATTTGCTAAAGCCAAGTCATGATTTTATTGATTATATCATTCTGATTACCCTCATCAATATTAAACCAGTTAGTATTTTTATTAGCTTTAAACCAGGCAATTTGTTTTTTGGCCAGTCGGAAATTATTGTTTAGCGCTAAAGCTAAAGCTTGTGCGTAAGTGATTTTATCTTCCAAATAGTCAATAAATTCTTTATAATTAACTGAATTAGTTAATATTTGCGTTTTGCCATAAGTTTCATACAAATGTATGACCTCGGCCAATAAACCATCAATGAGCATTTGATTAAAACGCTCGGTAATTCTTGCCTGGAGTATTAATTTATTACTAGTGGTTAAGCCAACCCATAAAACATCATACAATGGTGGGTTTTTCGTTCGAATTTGGGAGGCTTTTTGACCGCTTAATAAACATATTTCAATGGCACGAATAATTCGTACCCGGTCATTGATATTAATCAGCTGGGCTGATTGCCGGTCTAATTTAGCTAACTGTTCGTGGATAAAGATATTGCCAAATGCATTAGCTTCTTGATTTAACTTGTTGCGTAAATCAGGATTTGGTCCAAATTCAGGTATTTGCCAGTTAAGTAATAAGGCGCTAGCATAAAGGCCAGTGCCACCGCAAACAATTATATAGTCATGGTTTGAAATAGTGTTTAGAATATTTAGAGCATCTTGTTTATAGTTACCCACAGTATAAATTTCATCAGGGTTAATAATATCAATTAAATAATGCTTAACGGTGGCTAATTCATGTTCACTGGGTTTGGCGGTACCAATATTTAGGCCACGATAGATGCAGCGGCAGTCGCAGTTAATGATTGAGGCATTTAGTTTTTGAGCTAAATTAAGACTGATACTTGTTTTACCACTGCCAGTTGGACCAATTAAGGCGATGATTTTTTTCATTGTGAATTAATTAAGGAGTTACTTTATTTAAATTATTTTACCAAAATAGCGGCTGACTTTTTAAATTTAAACTACCCAGGCTTATTTGGCGTAAGGAAAAACGATGCCATTAGCGGTAATATTCTGGATATTCGAAAATTTTCCCTCAAGAACACATTCAGCTAAATTCTTAGCTTTTTTATAATAGGCTGAATCAGGTAATTTCCCGATAGCTTTATAGGTTAAACTAGTTGCTAGAAAGTCGCTAGCTAGTTTAAGTCCTTCGTCTCCTTGATTATGGGCATATAATATTGATACGATAATGGTAATGGTATCTTGAACCTGACTCGATAATTGAGCAATGAGACATTGTCGGTCAGCCAGTTTAAGCTGATGTTTAATCATATTATTACTTAGTATTGCTGGTAATTCGGTTAATCTTTGCGTGGCAAAATCAAGATGCTCTTTTAGTGGTGAATTGACTTCATAGACAGTATTTTGTTTGGCGGCAAAAATGTTATTTTCGAGCCACCACAATGAATAAGGGATTAAATTAGCTCTTAGTAAAAATAAATGTAAAGGGTTTAAGGGATTAAAATTTTTAATTTTATGTTCGTAAAGAGTTTTGGCTATGGGTTCAAAATATTTGCTGCCATGATCCTTGGCTAGTGATTTGAAAAAGGCCATTGAGAGCATTTCACCTTCACCTTCGTAGATACTTGGAGCGAGGTATTCCCCCATATTGTCACCAAATAAATGGCCTTTAACAAAGGATCGCCCGCCATGAGTTTTCATAAAGTATTCAATGGCTACTTCTTTTTGGGCTTCACTGCCGAATACTTTAGCAATTATACATTCTAATTCTCCGCGGTAGCCTTGATCTAATAGCCAGGCTCCCCACAGGTACAATGATTCGGATCCCACAATTAAACTTGCGGTTTTAGCAATACGGTGTTTTACTAATTCTCTGGTATCAATTGACTGTCCGTAAGTTCTCCGATAATTGGCCCAAGGTAACATATTAGCTAGCAACACTTTCATTACGGCTGTAGCATTAGCGCATAAGGCTAGGCGTCCCAGATTTAAGCCATGGTAGGCAATCGTTAAACCATCTCCAATTTGTGGTGTTAATAGATTGGCCTTATTTACTTTAAAATTATTAAATTTCAAACCATTATTGAAGGTATGTTGAAGGGCATAGAGATCATAATTTACGATTTGAAAATTTTCATTTTCGGCTAAGGGTAATTCCGTAATTAAAACAGCTGGTTTATTATCAACTAAACAGACTAGCCCTACCGTTCGGCCAGGAATGGCATTGGTAATAAATATTTTTTCACCGGTGACAATGTAATTGTCACCATCTAAGGTTGCGGTAGTTTTAAGTGCGGTTAAATCAGAGCCGGCATTTGGTTCAGTGAGTGCAAAGCCAGAAAGCATTTCCCCACTGGCTAATTTTGGTAAATATTTATTTTTTTGATCTTCATTGCCAAAAGTTCTAATTGGATCTACAGCCCCAATACAGCCATGTACAGAGGCTAAACCAGCTGTGGTTGGATCAATTAGGGCTACGTTGGCCAGAAAATGCATAAATTCCATTGTGCTAACACCTTGGCCGCCGTATTTTTTATCAATAAGCATGCCCCAATAGCCATCTTTCGCTAAATCCTGTAATACCTCTTCTGATATTTTACGGTTATTATCATAGAGGGTATGATTTTGGCGGTGTTTTTGGAGGACAGTTAAGCAGTTTTGCATAGCCTGCGTTAACATTGAATCATGATTAATTTTAGGAATGCGTAATAAATCGAAAGGAATGGTTTTGGACCATATGGCTTTATGTATTGGTGAATTGGTCGTTTTATATTGGCTGGCAAATAGTTTTTCAACTTGATCATCGGCTTTGTCAACAGCGCCAGTGCGCACTGATTCTTCTTCAGTTTTGCCACTAAGCCTTAACGCGGTTTCGGCAAAACTACGTTCATTGTCACTGGATGTTTCGGAAGTATTGGGGTCGGTAGAAGAGGAGTCTGGGGATTTAGAATTCATATTTTAAGCCTTTATAGGTTAACTAAGTTAAAATTTACTTAATTATATTGTACCGATCAAGGTTGACTTATAACCGATTAGTAATATTTCTCAATATTCCTTCATGAAAAATTTAAAAATATTTCAGGTAATCAAAAAAACAAGTTGCTAAAAGGGCTTGTTTTTTTGATTACCTGAAATTGGTCATGCAAGTAAAACAAATGGGCGAGGAGAGAGTCGAACTCTCACGTATTGCTACACTAGATCCTAAGTCTAGCGCGTCTACCATTCCGCCACTCGCCCGATAATTTGGGTCATGAAGGATTCGAACCTTCAACCAACTGCTTAAGAGGCAGCTGCTCTACCGTTGAGCTAATGACCCATTGTCATTTAGTTAAATATACGCGCCCGGTTGGATTCGAACCAACGACAACCCGCTTAGAAGGCGGGTGCTCTATCCACTGAGCCACGGGCGCTCTCTTTCCCACCACCACTAAAATTATATTATAACAATTCCTTAAGATTAAACAATTTACAATAAAATATATGAATTTAAAATAGGTATTAGTTATCCGATAGGTGACGTAAAGTTTTATAAAAAATATAAAGTTATCTATAAAATTTTTCTTAAAATCTTCTTGACTAGTGCTTTCCTATGTTAAATTTAAAATCGCTAAAATAAAGTTGAAATTATTATGAGGTTTGCTAAAAATGGTATTTGTTATCTCTGGTATTTCATGTCTGATCTTGTTTATAGGCATTTTAGGTGTTTGGTTTCCGGGTTTAATTCATCCTAAAGTAGTAAATCATTGGACAAAAAAATCGTTTTATAAAAGTTAAAAAATATATAATCCAATCTATTATTGACATTTTGAGTGTTACATAGAAGAATTGTCAATAAGTATTGTTTTAAGGAATTAAATAACTTATGCCAGGCA
Source organism: Candidatus Melainabacteria bacterium (assembly GCA_027371815.1). GTDB lineage: Bacteria > Cyanobacteriota > Vampirovibrionia > Obscuribacterales > JAKAZS01 > JAKAZS01. The sequence goes on from DAHXLC010000221.1 coordinate 12,551, forward strand.
CTGGACTAAACATATTTATTATTGATGTAATTATTCGGCCATTTGCCAAAATATTTGAAAAAATGCCCGTTACGGTAATTTTAATTATTCTAGTAATGTATGGCATTGTTGCTTATACTGTTATTAAGTCGGCTTATTTATCAGAAAATCCGTAAAAAATAAATTAGTGATTTTTTTTCTTTTTAAGTCCGGATACACTTACTAGGCTAATTTTCAGTTTCTGTGAATAAAGATCAACCAGTCCTAAATATTGTTCAATAAAATTTTTAGCTTGATTAGGTTTGACTTCTTCTTCAATTAAATAATCAGCTTTATTGAGCCGATTGCCATCTTCATCAAAAGTTTCATAGCTAATTAAAATATTCTCAATGGGAACATAATTATAATTAGTGACTCTAATCCAAGCCACTGGAGAATTAACTACCCATAATCCAGCTACGTGCCAATCAATTAATTCAACGCGAACATGTTTGGATAACTCGGGATCTTCGTCAATAGCTGTTGAACAGGCCGTAAGTTGGCAAATCAGGATTGAGAAAAATAAAATTTTTTTTAACATTTTTTAAAAGGCTTAGACATTACCTAAATAGCCCAAATCAGTTGCAATACCTAAAAACACAAGTATGACAAAAATAATAAACATTAAAAAAAATAAGGGTTCGCCTTCTGATAACATAAAAATTATCCTATTTAAAACCTTAATCTTACAGTAATTATAGCAAAAATATAATTTTTTGTTGTCAACTCAGGGTTAATTGTTTTAAAATTAAAACCTGACTGTTGATTATAAATATAATTTTGAAAAATAAGCCACTAGATTTTGTTAATGATAATATTTTTCAACCCGTACCCTGGTTGAAAAATAATCATTTAATGACTGTTATTCCAGCTTTTTGGCCGCGATCCTTTAGGCAAATTAGTCAATTGGGCAAGGATTATTTATTCCCGGTTGATGAAAAGACTAGCCTTATGGGAAGATGCCATTTTCAATCTTATGAACCGCACGCACCCACTGTAATTATTGTTCATGGTTTGGAAGGATCGAGTAATTCTCGTTATGTCTTAGGTATAAGCGCTAAAGCAATAAGCGCCGGCATGAATGTGGTGCGCTTAAATCTGCGTAATTGTGGTGAAACTTTAAAGTTATCACCAACTTTTTATAACGCCGGACAAAGTGGTGATATTATTGCAGTGGTTGATTATTTGTCGACTAAATTTAATTTTCAGAATATTTATTTAATTGGTTATTCACTGGGTGGCAATATTGTTTTAAAAGCTGCTGGTGAATCTGGTTGTCATGAAAAACATATTCGTGGCGTTTGTGCCATTTCACCTTCAATAGATTTACGGGCTAGTGTTGAAGCTTTAAAAAAAGGAATAAATCGTTTGTATGAAATGCGATTTTTACTAAGTCTAAAAGGTAAAGTGGTTTTAAAAAATCGATTGTTTCCGGAAAAATATGATTTGTCTTTATTAAAAAAGGTTAACAGCATTCAGGCTTTTGATGATGTGTATACGGCTCCGGATGCTGGTTATGCTAGTGCTATGGATTATTATCAGCAGGCTTCAGCATTAGCTGTAATTGATAAAATTGTTATTCCTAGTATTATTGTAACTGCGCAAGATGATCCTATTATTCCTTATTCGTCTTTTCTGACACCTAAATTGGCGAATTCGGCAATTACGCTTTTAGCACCAAAACATGGTGGACATGGTGGCTTTATTCATAGTCGTATTGAGCATAACCCTAAGATACCATCTTTTGACAGGTTTTGGGCGGAAAATCGGGTGCTGTCTTTTTGCCTGGAACAGGCTTATCGTAATTCGGTCAATGTGTAGAAATGTAGGAATTTAAAATTGAACTAAGGCATTATGCTTTACTGTTGTTGGTTAGCTAATACCTGAACTAGTATGAGTTTTACAACTATAGGTAATTATAAGTGTCTAAAATTGGTCAAGGAATGAAACTGACAACAACTAAAATAAATTTTACAATATTTGGGTAATTATAAGGCTATATCACAAGGTGTGTTATAGAGTAATTCTAAAGTCTGAATGTCACGTTTGGATATATGGGAATATTCATCAGTTATGCTGTACATCATATCGCTTAAGGAGGTGCTGTGACCCAGTAGGCCTAGAGCATGACCAATTTCATGGGTTAAAATGTTTTTTAAAACTAATAAACGGATATTGTCTGGTTTTGAGGCAATTAAATCTAAATTTACTTCAATTATCTGAGGTGGTACTGAATATTTACGTTGATTTTGGGTTGTAGCACCTGGAATATTGTTATTTATGTAAAATGATTGGACGCCGGTATCCGTTAAATTATATCTAGTTATGGTATGGGCTCCCAGGGCACAATTACCATTATTGCTGATTAAGCCAAGATGATTCCAGATTACTTTTATGCGTGCATTATGAGGATCCGTTACAAACTTAAAGTTCACAATGCCGTGACTATCTATTTCCCAGGTTTTAAAAGCATCTTTACAGGCGTTGAGATAATTTAAATCATTATAATTGCCAATGTTTACAGTTATGGGAAAATCAATGAAATGAAGGATATGGCTTTGGGATGATGCCTTAACAATGTCAAAATAATCTGGGCTAGAATTATTTTGACTTGGTGATTCCATACGCACAAAAGCTGCTGGATAGGCATTCTGTAAAGGTAAATTTGGTATTAGACTTAGATCGTTTTGGGCTTGAATTGGGGAAATCCAAACCAAGCTTAGCCATAGTATTAATAATTTTTGAACGTTTGACAAAGTATTTTTCCTGAAAATATATTGTTTTAAAGTGATATTTATGCTAATTTAGCTATAGGTAAAGAGATTTTGTCTTTAATTATATAACTAAAATTTTGTTTATGGATGACAGACTTAAAGAATTAGCAGAAAGAAGATATTCTCAGAGAGAATTTTTAAAAGTGCTCTTTGAATTAGCTCTTGAGAAACAGTGGTTTGATTTAGAGCATATGATTCAGCATGATATGGCTAAGGCGATTTTAGCAGATTATTCTTATGAACAAGGATTGGGGTATTTAAATAGTCAAGTGTTTTATGACAATTGGGAATCGGTTATTGAAATTGGTTGGCTAAAATTTTGCAATCATACTGGTATCAATCTAGATGTAATTAAAAACGAATTAAAGAACTTACGTAATGAAATTTAATAGTTGGTTTCATTAAATCAACAGTAAGTAATTATTAATTACCCTTGATTGATTATTCTTTGGTATAGTGGATAATACAGGCAATGCCGCCCGGAAACTTACCACTATTTGATACCTGATTAAATTTTAGCGAAGATAATGACCATGTCCCTGGATTGTCAGCCGTAAATTCGCAATCAATACGATCGCCAGGATTTAAGGTTATTTCATCACGAATAACATGAGGTTCTAAATCATCACTACAATTTTGTTGGATTATTTCTAATTTATGACCGGATAGTGCCAGGGGAATTGATTCACTGGCGGCATTAATTAAATGCAGGCGAATACGCTGATTAAGCGTTACGTTAATTGGTGGAATTTGTGGTGCCTGTTTACCGTTAATCAAGAAATAGGTATTATCTTTATCTTTTATTTCACTAAACAGTAATACAAATTCCTTGTCGAAATTTACTGATTTAGACAGTACCAAAATTGCACCATATAAACCATTAACCATTTGATTGAAATTAATTATCTGAGGGCGATAAAAATAAATACCTGGTTTTGTGGCGGTAAATTCAAAATTGGCAGTGTGATTTGGTTGAATTAAGTCGCTGATTTTTGTGGGCAAACTATTTATGGCATTGTTTAAGCCTTGTATGTAAAAACTAGTTGATTCTTTTAATTGATTGTGGAGAATTACCTTTACTTTACTACCTTCACTAATGGTGATAAGTGGGCCGGGAAGTGTATTGTTATAGGTTAAACTATTAATGTTCAAATCCTTGCTAATATTAATATTATTAGGTCTGACAAATAGATGTATTTCACTGATATTATTTTCATTAAGTTGCTCCGTTAAATTATTTAATTCATCAGTATATTTATCAGTTTGTGGTTTGATTTGCTGAAGTTCTTTTTTCATTTTTTCAACTTCAATTTTTTCTTTATTTTGATCTTCGTGCAAGCTAGCATATGTACCTAAATCAGCTTGGGCTTTTAAATTGGTACAAATAATGATGATGATAAAGACAATAAAGTTTTTTTTCATTAATTAACTCAAAGTTATTTTAATATGGCAATTTGAGTTTTAGCTAATTTGGCCACATTTTTAGAGACTGAACCTAAAATTAGCTTAGGGAAAGCATGACTACCATGGCTGGCTACAATCACTAAACTTGAATTCAGTTCCTTGGCCAAACTGGCTATTTCAGTGGCGGGATCCCCAGTTTTTTGGATTGGTTCAACGTGGTGTATAGCTAAATCATTTATGGCTTTTTGGGCTTGAGCTAAATAGACATCGGATTGCATGACCATATTACCTTGAACCATCGAGGAAAATTCAGGCGGAGTAAAAGCATATAAGGCTTTTTGCAGATGGACGACATTGACTAGGTATATAGTTTGATAATTGGTTTTTAAGTTAAAAATTTCTTGGGCTTTACTAATGGCTTTAAGCGAATCAGGTGATCCATCAATTCCAATAATAACATTTTTAGCTATTGGTGATGCCGGGCTTGGCTTAAGAATTAAGCTTTGTGTGGGATTGGTATTAATGATATGACGACTAACTCTACCAAAGACATATTCTTCAAGTTTTACCGGATCGTAGCTCGGAATAATTACTAAGTCATAATTATTTTTGACAATTTCATCATGAATGGTTGGTGAAATTAAACCAAACAGAATTTTAAAATTTACTGATTGGCAACTATTGGTAAGTTGCGATTTTAATTTGGATAATACTTCTTGGGCGTGAGTATAAATTTTTTCATGTAAATTTTCACCAATCCCGCTGAAAGTATCAATAACATTTTCATAGGCTGGTAATTGTTCAATTATATAAAGTAGATCTATTGAAGTGTTTTCAAGTGTAAGATTGAGTTTAAGATCGGCAATCAAGCTATCGCATATATTGGTTACATCTATGGGCAGTAAAATTTTCATAATAATTATCCTCAATTAATACATATTATTTTAAGTGTTTTATGAATATAAGTTATTAACTATTACCTATCGGTTATTTAAATTTAATATTTTAAAGCATTAATTAACACTTTGTCGTTAAATCGACTAGTTGCAAAGTGCTGCTTGTTTAAGGAGCTAATTATAAGTAAATCTTTTAATTACTGTAGGATTCCCTGCATAAATTAGGTCTATAATTTTCAAAATCTTTGTCTTCAATTAAAACTACAGCCTTGCTGTTTTTAACTACTTCATTTAAAGGATATAATAACAGCTATACCTGATTTATTTGCGTCTGATTTAGGTTCAAATGATACCATACTTAAAAACGTTGAAATAATTGATACTGAAAAAAATTATTTAACGCAAGAGGATTGCTCTAATGATAAACTAAATCCAGCGCTATTAAATGCCATGTTTGAAATATTAAATGAAGTAGTTAAAAACAGCAAGGATGTAGTTTTAATTGAAGACAAAGATTTTGAAAATTATAGACCTAATTTATGCAGGGAATCCAAACAGAATTTTAAAATTTACTGATTGGCAACTATTGGTAAGTTGCGATTTTAATTTGGATAATAC
>DAHXLC010000223.1 GCA_027371815.1 Candidatus Melainabacteria bacterium
GAGGACGAGGCTGAGCTAACTAGTCCAGACAAGAATCCACCAAAGCCACTGGATCCACCACCACCACCACTACCACCACCACCACTACCACCGAGAGCACCAGACAAAGCGCCGCCAGCTCCACCACCACCACTTGAACTAGAAGCTGGAACCAAAGCATTATTAGCATTGCTAACATTATAAGTCATCTCATTTGCCCAGGGTAAAATAGTATTATTAATATCAACCCATTGTGCTACTGTATAAGCCATTGAATTACCAATATCAATAGAATAACTGACAATTAACTGTGTCGCCGGAATTAAAAATACGGCAATCATTACCCTGATAATTCCTTCAAACGGGCTAGTTACATCATCGGCCTGGAATTTAAAGCCTTGGGATATTACCACTTTCATTTGGGTTAATACGGCTCCAGGTAATAAGAATAAAACGGCCATCGGCACAAACACCAGTTTATATAATTTTTGCACCATGTATATTGCCTGTGACACAGTTTTATTAGGATTATTGGAATATGTTGGCGTTGCTGCATTTTCATTAGCAATATTAATTAAAGCGCCAGGATTAGGCATTAATGATTGGGGTAAGCCGCCCATGGCTCCTCCACCCGCACCACCGCCCAGAGCTCCACCAGCTCCGCCTAGAGCTCCACCTGCTCCGCCTAGAGCTCCACCTGCACCAGCAGCCGAAGGGGTCGAAGTACCATAGACAATTGCATTTGCTGTAGCCTGAAACTGCGTTCCGGCCATACCAGCGAATGTGTTAGATGCTGACGTAAACATTAATTGAGAAGCAGCCGTATACATCCACATCCAACGTTCGGGATCAAAGAGCAATTCAAGAAAACGCTGTTTATTTTCGCGATCAATTAACTGAAATTGGGTATCCGACATGGGAATACCAAAAGTGGTTAACTGATTTTGAAAGACTTCATTATCGCGAGCCGTGGGCAAAGTAGCCTGAACATACATTGGAAAAGGCTGCAAATAACCAGGATATTCTTGAGGATTCGTGTATTGAGGCATATGATTAGCACAAGCTCCTAGTAAAAAATGTCCAGGTAGCATTGGTATGGGCAAAATCATGGGAACAGCATAACAAGCAGTATAATAGCCAATAGGTTTAATACAAGAATCATAAGCACGTATTGTCATCGGCATAGTTGCTGGTGGGCTTCCGGTACCAGTAGAAGCAACCGGTGGTGTGCTAGTCAGTGTATCAGCATCATGCGCAGCTTTAGCAAAAGGAAACCGTTTAAAATAATTATTACGAATATCAACCGTTGTACCTGGATTAATCTGACTTAAAGAAGCCGAACCACCTCCGGATGTGCCTTGGGCATTAACTGGATTAAAAACAGACAAAAACATCATCAGTAAAACAATTATATTACCGGTTATTTTTGCTAGTTTAGCAGATTTAAATTTTAATATATTAGTAAGCATTTTTTTATCCCTTAATAAATTAAGATAAAGTTATTAAATTGACATTTTTTACCTAATTAAATTGATATTTTTACCTTCCTTTACTAAAACTACATTTAATTGATCGTTCCAAGGGCGGCCAAAAATAGTAACAGTTGCTAACGTTTCACTATTTGGTGATAAAATATTTTTAGTCAAGTCAGTTCTAACTACAGCTTCAGGAAGTTTTTGATTACCTTCAGCTACATAAAGATCATTTGGTGATATGTTAATACTAGCATTACCATTATTTCTAATCGCAACAGTAAGAACTGATTTACGTGGAGTAATATTGACATTTTTTAGTTTAAACAAAATATTATTGTCCTCAGCTGAAACTGTTGAATTATCAATTGTCTTTAAATTGCTTTTAGTTGTTGCAACAGTATTACCATCGTCATTTTGACTCAAACTATTTGTAGTATCACTATTTTTTTTACTCTTATTATGTCTAGCAAAAATAGAACCAAATACATTGTTATTAGACTTTTTATCAGAAATATTACCTGATGCCGTACTTTCCAAACCAGCATAACTATCTAACTGTGGTGTCACACCTGATACACGCGCCACAAACGATTTAGCTGCATTAACACCAACAACCTGCGCCAATTCAATTTGTGAAGCCTTCATATCTTCACGAGCCGAATTAAGATCAGCTTTAGCTTGGGCTAAATCTGTAGCAGCTCTTTGCTTATCCGAATCAGTTTCAGCAACATCAAATTCCTGATTTCGAGCCTGAACTGTTTGCTCCGATAGAGCAAATTTATTATATGTATACAAATAATGATTATAAACGGTTACTACGTCAGTCTGCCATTTTTTGATATAAGGAGCGAGCTTTTTATCTTGAATATTCTGCCCTTTAAAATACTGATTTACCATATTAGCTGAAACCGTAAAATTACCTCGAGTCGAAGCCAAAGGTAAAGATACAGCAATCTGGGAAATTATATTGGCAGCTTTTTTATCATCATTAAAGTAATTCTGAATTACTGGCGTATTTAAAAATCCCTTCCATAATATAGCAATATCATCACGCTGTTTAAACGGTGATCTTGGCTCCATACCAACTGGATTAATCGGATTAAAAACTTTATGACTTTTATGAGTAGACACAGCTTCATCATCATGGCTTTGTGCCGATTTATTAACATTACCAAATGGTGATCCGTGAGGGTGCGAATCCTGCTGAAGCTGCTGAGGGGGAGCTTGCTGACCATAGGGATTATAGTAATAAGGATTTGGTGGCGGGTAAGCTGGATAATAAGGTGGAGGATAAGCTGGGGGGTATCCACTAGGCATTCCAGATGGAGGAGTTGATATCGTCATTGCTGGAGGTGGAGGAACCAATCCGCTATTTTTTGAACTGGCAATTAAATTACTTTCAACATTAGTTTGAATTTGCTTACTTATACTATCAACCCTAGAACTATCACTAACATTTTGCTCGTTACTTTTATTCGTATCAGCATTAAGACTATCCAATGAAGGCAAATCATCTTTATTCACCAGATTAACATCTTCAGCTGCTGGAGCCACTAAATCAGAAGAAGAATCAGGACTTTTTGCTACTGAATTAAGCTTAGTACTTACTACTTTATCTACTTTCACGGCATCTTTATGACCGGCCATGGGACGTAATGATTTTAACAGCCCTGATGACTGACTGGCCTGAGCATTATTTTCCACGATACTACTACTATTAGTCTGCTGCGTGCAGGCCTGAAGCAAAATTGACAGAAAAATAATAGTTAAAATAGTTTTCATAATTACTTCCGCAGTAAAGTGCCTCTTACATTAGTCTGAGTACTTTTGTTGGATGAACCAACATAAGAATTGCCCCCCCCACTATTATAACCACCATAAGAGCTTACGGCTGGAGCACTTGGCTTATAACTAGTTGCTTGGGGTGCGCTAGCTACTGGTGCTGAACTTGGCGGGTGAAGCAACCCACCATGGGAAATTCCCGGCAAAGATCCTGGATGAGCAATACCACCAGCTGGAATATTAGAACCGAAACCAGCTCGAGGCAGATTAGGTCCAGAGCTAGCACGCACCGCATTCGGATTACCAAAATGCAAACCACCAGCTGGAATAGAACTTGAATTACCACCTGGATTAGCCGGAATATTTACATATTGATTATCCTGATTAGTTTGTGGCGCTGGCCTATAATCATGTATTATCGGCGAATCATCAATAATCTGTATTTGTCTTGGTGCTTCATACCATGTTGATTTTTCTAACGAATCTTTTTTAACTTTAAACTGTGCCTTAACATCACAATTCCCCGACAATATTACTAATAATAAAATCAGATTGCTCATTGCTAAAATTTTTATTTTTGAAACCATTTTTTAATCCTTTCTTGTCTTGCCTATCACAACTTTACTTTAATAATGCATAAAACTCATACCCATACCCATGCCAATGCCAGCACCCATTTGCAATGGCATCATTAGATACATCAATGAAGATCTTTTAGATTTTTTGGCTTTATAATTAGGTTTGCCTTGTGCCGAATAATCATCATCAGGCAAAGATAAATCCTGAGTTTTACTTTGATTAATCACAACAGCAGTAGGTGCCTGTGCAGCCATACTAGGATTAGTGTTTTGCAAACCTGGCTCTGGTCCAAGTTTATTTAGATCAGCTGTTGTAGCTCCTGTATACTGAGGTAAAGCCGGATTAGCTACTGGATTACTACCATTATTAACATTGTAAGAATCCTGTCTTTGATTCATTCTTTGCTGTACATTGGCAGGAGCATAGGCACCAGCTTGAACATGGGCATAGTGCTGATGCATACTGGCTTTAGATGGATCGTTACCAGGTTGACTGTTTTGTTGTTGACTACTGACAGCTTGACTAGATGAGCCCGAATAACTTTGATGAATTACCTGACTTGAATTTGCAGCTCCAGGTAAATCAGCCCGATCGGGCATGGGAGGAAAATCAGCCGTCGGAATCGGTTCATCAGCTGGAATTGGTTCTAAAGACACATCTGGGCCAGCTGGACGTGGTGTTGGTGTAAAACTAATTTGATTGCTTTGTGGTACAATCTGCTGAACCTGACGTGGAGCTGCTGCATAATGACCATGTCGCACGTTTTGCTCTTGGGGATCATACTGATTATAACCTGGATGATGAACATAAGCCCCTAAATTTGTTTGCGGTAAATCAGCTGATTGACATTTAGCATTTAAGGGAATTAACCAATTGACTGATATAATTAACATGAACGTAAATTTTAATTTTATAAACATTTTTTTCATATTCATAGAAAATAAATCCTGTAATTAACTACCTATTATTAATTATTCCCTTAGTAAAAAAAAATACGCAATTTTATAAAATTCCAGCAATAAATTAAAATAGATTAAAATTTAGTAAGGTTGACTGGCTGAATATTAAAAAAAAATCACCATTAATTTTTATTAAATTTTAATCTATTTTCAGGAATTGTCAAGGTGAATACCGATTAATCGGGTAAATTGTATTATAAAATACATATAAGCGCTGACAAACTTGTAATTTCAAACTAAGACATATTTAATATAATTAACTATAGTTAAAAAAACATAATCTTAATATGGGTCTAATTTCCAAAAAAAATCAAAATGCTTACCAATTTACAACTGTACATTTGTTTTCAGTTATATTTTTAATTGCTAATTTAAATAACGGGCAGGCTAAAAGATCCTATACTCCAGCCAATAATACAACCTATTTAACTTCACCAGAGCCTCATAATCCTCTTGAGCACAATAACCGTGGCGTGGAATTAGGTAGTAAAGGGTTATGGGCACAAGCTATAAAGGAACATGAGGAAGCCTTAAGTGGCGATCCTTATAATAAACAATTTCGCACGAATCTTTCAGCAGCTCGATTACACTATGGCGATATCCTTTTAGGTAAACATGATTATTATGGAGCGATGAATCAATACCGAGAAGCTTTATATGTCGATCCGACTAATTTGCCTGCCGATCAAAATCTCGATTTATGCATCAAAAAAATGGGCAAAGATCCTGATAGCGTTAAAGTCCGCGAAAACATGGCCGATGAAGCTGATATTTCTAACAATTATCCGATTGCGATAGTTGAATATCGTAAATGTGTAAAAATGGTTGATACTGGTCCAATGCGCTTACATCTTGGCAAAGTGCTGCTAAAACAAGATAAAATCGAAGAAGGTTATCTTGAACTACGATCAGCCCTTACTAAAGACTGGAATATGAATGATAAAAAAGAAGTCAAAGAACTTGCTGAATGCCATTATTTACTTGGTAATATTCTTAAAGAACACGCTAAAATAGCTGCCAATAGTGGACAGCAAAGTGTGAATCTCCAACGGCTGCTTAACTCATCAATAGAATTCAGACGTGCGGTCACTCTCGTGCCGAATTATTCTGATGCCATCCGCGGCTTACTTGAAGTAGCCAGACAAGCAGTTTCAATCAAGCCTTCCTTTAATAATCATTTATTATTGGGTGGGGCCTATTTATTATCGGGTGATTTTGAACACGCTCGACTTGAATACTCTGAATGCTGGAAACTTGAACCAAATAACCCCGATGTAGCCAAAGCCCGTCGAGTTTATTATATTGCCGTGGTAAAATCACCTTTAGCAAGTCCGCAAATCTTAAGTACCACAATTGAAAAAGTTTCCGCAAGCCTTCAGCAAAACCCTCGTGATGCCGAATTATTATATATATATGGCAGAGGCAAAGAAGCACTTTCGGACCGCAATAATGCCTTGAGAGCCTATCAAACGGCCTACCAAATTAATCCTTATGCCAACAGCGACTTAATACCAGCTTTAAAAAGACTAGGTGAAAATATTAATACTACCGATAATTCTAATGGACACGGTGATAATAACTCGAATACTATCACCAATCAAAATATGGCTTCAGCCAATAATAATAATAATAATTCCAAACCGAATAACATTCAAAGTAATACCAATAACGTTGAATCAATGCAAGAACTAGCTCAAGTTGAAAGTAAAATCCGCAGTAATGACTTTGCTAATGCTAAAACCCAATTAACTAATTTACTTGAAAAAAATCCCACCAATGGCAAAGCCTGGTATCTGCTGGGATTATGCAATGAAAAACAAGGTTTACTTGATGAAGCAGCCTCAGCTTATCGATCGGCCGCTAATTTTAAAGAACCAAATGCCGAGTCCAGCCTTAAACAATTAGACATTTGTAGAGTCAAACCATTACTCGATCAAGCTGAATCTGCTAAAAAACAGGGCAATTGGATTGAAGTTTCTTCAACGCTTAGAGAAGCAATAATCCTCGCACCTAGTATGCCAATGCTTCATGAAAAACTAGCTGAAGCACTCAATAATCTTGGTGATACCAAAGAGGCTAACATTGAATCCGCAAAAGCAAAAAAACTGGAAAAGAAATAAACTATGCTTAAACATAAAATTATTTTTTTTATTTTAATGTATTTTAATACCCTTAATTTTGCTTGGGCTAATGATACTGATACAATACCACCAGAAACCATTTCTAAACCAACCGATCTTACAATTGAAGATGCCGACAGACTGTTACTTGCCAACCGCTTTTTACCAGCGGAAAATGCCTATCGAGCCTTGTTGAAAAACGATGATACTGGTGATTGCTATGCTGGATTAGCTGTCGCCCTAGCCAAGCAAGGTATTCCCAGTAAAATTATCGAAGCTGAAAAATTATTATATAAGGCTAAAAATAAATTTGCTGACAACCCCAATATCATATCAGCTGGAGGCTACGTAGCTTATATTCATTCAAAAAATGTTGCTTCTCCAGCTAAACGGGATCTTTATTTACAAGCATCGGAAAATTTATGCAAAAGAGCCATCAAAGACAATCCTGATATTTTAATTGCACAACAAACCTTAGGCTTAGACAAACTGGCAAGCGATGAAGCTAACGAAGCCATTGAACCATTAACCAAAGCTGTTCAATTATCGGATAACGAAGTTAATTTGACATTATTGGCTCAGGCATTACTAACAGTTAATCCCAACGATCCTCAAGCCGAGACTTTATTAAATCAAGCCTTAAAACAAAATAAAAATTACGCATTAGCTCATACTCTTCATGCTCAGATTTTAGCCAGTCAGGGTAAATCCGAAGATGCTTTTATGGAATTACATGAAGTACCTGAGAAATCTCGTTCATCATCATGGTATCAAGTTGAAGGTGATATTTATAAAACCCAGGGTGATGGACCAGCAGCACTTACATCCTGGCAAGAAGCCATTAAAACCGATCCTCATAACAGTGACGCCTATAAGCACCAAGCTAAATTCTATGCAACAAGGGGCGATGGTGAATTAGCCATGAGTCAAATGCATAATGCCCTGGAAATCCTTCCTAACGATATGAATTTGCGCAAAGATTTAGCGGAGCTTGCTCTTAGACAAGATAAACTAGATGTAGCTGAGCAAGAATATAAAACAATTTTAGCTACGGATCCTGATAATGCTAATGCCTTACTCGGAATGTCTCGAGTTTACTATCGTAAAGCTAGGCGTGACGGACAATACCCACCAGGCTGGCAAGATCTTATGAATAAATTAGAATCAGTAGTAACGGAAAAAAATGTTTCCGCACAAATAATTAAATCTGGAGCCAATAACTTAAAAGAAAGCATTAAATTATCTGAAGCTGAAAAAGCCCTAACTCAAAATAAATTTAATGAATCGCGCAAATTATTTTCGGACGTGATTGATTCACATAAACAAGATCCTTATGAACTATTAACGCTAGCTGATCAAGCATTTAATGATGGTGATTTAAGATCGGCACAAAGAGCCTTTAATTATGCGTTAAAAATTCCCGAAATTACATCACAAGCCGAACAAGGTATTAATAAAATAAAATTACAAAAACAAGAAGCCAAACGACAAACGGACTTAGGTGACGCCACAACGTCTTTACCAATGGTCGCTATTGATCACTACAAACAAGCATTAATAGCTGATCCTCAATACCCCAGAGCCTATTATGGCTTGTACTTAGTTTATGCTCGAGCAAAAAAACCACCTAAAACACAAGATGCGATCAATTATGCAATTTGCTTCTTAGAAACTGCTGATAATGATGACCCTTTAAAAGATGAAGTAGCATCAAATCTCAAAAAACTCAACAAACAAATTGGTAAAAAAAATTAATTCTTCTAAACCAGCAAATTTAAGGTAAAATTAATAACGGTAATATTAAAATTGAGGTAGTTTATGAATTCTTTTCAACCTGACAACCAATCACCCAAACAAAATGCCTCTAGTAAAAACAAACCAGCAAATACGAGCAACAACATCCAACCGAAAAACATCTTTGCCAAAAATAATTTATTAGCTCAGGCTAAGGATTATTGGTTACAATATCTAAGCATTATGTCAAGAAGCTTTCAACTGCTAACGCGTGAAAGCCAAGAAATGCTAATTAAACGGGCATGCCAAACCGTTACTTTAGGATTAACATCAGTAGCCTTGGTTTTTGTTTATTCTTTCATTCCTGAGCTAATCAGGATTGTTCTCGTACCAGTAGCAGCCTTATTTGCCTGGTGGCTTGGCAGTAATCTGGTAACATCAGTAGTGCTTGACAGGTTTGACAAATATCTAAATAAGGAAGGCTAAATGAATTTTAATACTGAACAGTTAAAAAAAATAATTGGTATCTTAATTGTTTTGGCTGCTGCAATAATTATCTTGCCTCAAATTTTATCTTTTATATTTGGCATAGCCAGAATCATAATTTTAATTTCGGTAGCCCTTGCTATAGCATTTTTTGCTAATAAAACCATGATTAACATGAAGAAACCCATAATTACAGTTAAATCTAATCCTAATGAAACAAATTCAGCCAATGAAGAAAAATAAAGCAACGATAATTTATATTATCTTTTTCTTAATATTAAATTTTAACGCCAATCTAGAATCCCAAGCACAAGATAGCAATAAGTTTATTATTTTGCCGCCAGGAACTACTTTTGAAGCTAGAATTGATCATACTATTGGCTCAGCCAAAAGTCACAGTGGCGATAAATTTGTGCTTGAAGTTGTAAGTCCAGTTATTGCTAATGGTACAGATGTAGTTATTGCCCAGGGCTCAAAAGTTATTGGTGAAGTTGTTGAAGCTATACCATCCAGTAAAATTCCTAAGATTAAAGGCGATCCTAAACCCATTGGCAAATTACAGATTGAACTAACCACTATCGAAACACCTCAGGGCAATTCTTATCCGCTGGTAGCCTCACTAATGGGTGAATTAGTATTGACCGGCCAAACCCGCAAAATAAATCCAGATCTAGGTGCCGGAATTGGTTATGTAGGATCACAAAATAATTTCAATGCGATTAAACCAGGAGCCAATTCTATTTATAGTATGGGCAGACGACCAGGATCTGGTCCAGCTCTAACTCACAAAAAAGACTTAATGAATGATCCTATATATGGTATTGATAGTCCTAATCCCATGAGTAATTCAAGTCAAAAATCGCAAATACGATCTTTGGTTAAGAAGAATAATGAATTGTATATTTATGAAGGGTCACCTTTGACGATCAAATTAGATACACCTTTAAAAATACCTTATGGCAAATCTCCAACTACGTTAAGCGAGCCAATCAATCAACCAGTTAATGGATCTAACCACCAGACAAATATTGATTATGGCAGTGTCAAACATTTTTCGAAAAATGAAGATAATAACTTAAATAACAATAATGTCAATATAAACCCAACTAATACAAATCCAAGTAATTCAAACCCGTTTTAAAAAAATGGAAAATTTAACTAACCATCAACAACCATATGCTCAAAATAAGCCTTTAGTTATTGCTATAACTGGCGCCAGCGGGGTTATTTACGGGCTTAGACTTTTACAATATTTATTGGCTTTTGGTCAAAAAATTGAATTTGTTATTTCTAGTGCTGGTATTAGAGTTTTACAAGAAGAACATGACGTTCATCTTAATGTCAATGATGAAAAAATCAATGTTTTAAAATCTCTAAAATTAAATTGTGCTGATGTTAATCAAATTCAAATTCATAAACTCAATGATTATGGAGCTTCCATTGCCAGTGGCTCTCATCCATTAACTGGTTGATTGATTGGCTCGCTTAACGTAGTTGGAGATTTGCCATAAGGTATTTTTAAAGGTGTATCTAATTTGATCGTCAAAGGT
>DAHXLC010000015.1 GCA_027371815.1 Candidatus Melainabacteria bacterium
GATCATGAAGAAAATTAATTACTCCAGAAATTGGGTCACTAGCATGTTTTGAAAATTTTAACAAGCACTCTTTAGTAAAAGCATATAAGCCAATATGCCCTAAATAAGTGTAATCAATATCTAAATTTCGTCGATAAGGGATTGGTGATCGTGAAAAATATAAGGCAAATTGATTTTCATCTAGAACCACTTTAACTAAATTCGGATTATTAATATCATCATTTTTTAAATCGATTGGAAATGCTAGTGTTGACATTTTAATTTCATTATTTTCCAGTATCGGCTGTATGGCTAAATCAATAATATTGGGATCGATAAGGGGTTCATCACCTTGCACATTAACCACAATTTTAGCCTGGCTAAAATGCTGAACGGCTTCAGCTAGTCTATCAGTTCCACTTTGATGATTAGCTGAGGTCATAACACAATTTCCCCCAAACGCTGTTACAAATTCTTGGATACGAATATCTTCGGTTGCCACAACAATTTTATCGACTAATTTAGCTTTAGCTACCTGACGATAAACCCTTTCAATCATAGGGATTTTATCAATTAAAGCTAAAGGTTTACCAGGAAATCTTTGCGAGGCATAGCGGGCGGGTATAATTACAAGATTCATTAGTTAAATTTAATTTGGCTAAAAAATAAGTTTTAATTATTGACAAGTTGTGTTATTATAAAATTATAAGCTTTATTTTATTATAATTTATGATATAAATTTTAGCGAATTAAAAGTTTGTTTTATGAATATTCATTTAAGTTAATATTTTAAGGAAACCTATCATCGTGAATCAATTTGATTTTAATGAATCTAAAACTGAAGGCAAAATTGACGCCACAATAAAAAAAATTGTAGCAATTGATGAAATTAAGGATTTAATTAATATTGCTAGTAAAATATTAAAACATGCTAGTGACCCAATTTCTGGAGTAATTAATTTTCTTCATGATCGTCCCGAAGGCATTAGTTTATCTGGTCATATTGCTAATAAGGTTTTAGAAGAATCTTTTGGTGATGTCAATAAAATTCCAGCTTTAGTGAAACTGTTATCATGCCATGTAACGGAAATAATTCGTCAGGCTAATTCAATTATTATTACTAAGGAATGCCATTCTTCACAAAAGCTTGGTAATTTTTTGGTTAAGCAAAAAAATAAAGTTAAATTTGATATAAAGATGGATAAAGGAACGTTTATTTTAGCAAATATTTCAGGTTTAATTGGTGTTGAACATGGCGTTGAACTGCCTATTGAAAAAATCCACATTAACCCTCCTAAATTAATAGTTACAGCAAAATTAGGCTTATTAAGACCACAAAGAATTTTAGATATTTAAAACTACTTCTAAAATTATTCTCATATGATTTATAAATTAAAATACAATTTTTAAACTCAATCAGATTTTGCTTAATATTTTTGGCTTTGGCAATATATATGTTCCAAATATTAAATAAATATTGAAATTGTAGGTAATTTTGCTTGTAATAAGCTGGTGATCAACTTTTTTGCTAATCTCATTAAGGATTGTATCATTACGAATATTAGGTATAACAAGCCTATTTAACTGACTTCATAAAAAAATCAGCAAAAAAGATTACAAATACAAAATTAATTGGATAGATCTATATTTTTTGTTGTAATATTTCACTAGGACAAGGTCATTTTGATTAAATTTAATCAAAAAATTGTAATCGGAGATTTCTCGTAATATGTATGTTTGTCTCTTGACGACCTTGTTGGAAAAACTAAGGCTATCAAGAGGTATATATTAATGCAGTCTAGTTTTATAGATAAATTTTTAAGCAACGAACCTGGCAGTGCCAGTCGTAATTTTTTATTATCAGCCCTCTGGTGGTCATTATGGGCAATGGGTGCTGGTTTAATTGCTGGTATTGAATTTTCAGCTCCGGATCTTATTCATAATATTCCTCAACTATCAATGCCTCATTTAAGGATGTGGCATGTCAATGGTGTAGCCATTGGCTGGTTATCCATGGCTTATGTAGGCTCTATATATTATATGGTTCCATCTTTATGTAAAAATAAATTGTGGAGTGAACGATTAGGCAATTTTACAATGTGGGCTTGGAATATTGTTATGATTGGAGCTTTTGCGAACCTGTTAAATGGCAATACCGAAGGCCGTGAATATGCTGAATTACCTGCTCTGTTAGACTATATGGTGGTTGTAGCCTTGATTACTATTGCAATAAATGTTTATGGAACAGTAGCAACACGTAATGTGAAAAAGCTTTATGTATCTTTATGGTATTTTTTAGGTTCCATGTTTTGGTTTCCTTTAGTTTATATCATTGGTCAAAGAACTTTTGTGGCCTTACCAGGTTTAAACGATGGTATTGTGGGCTGGTTTTATGGTCACAATATTTTAGGTATGTGGTTTACCACAATGGGTGTGGGTATGATGTATTACTTACTGCCTCGTCTAACTAAAGCGCCACTTTACAGTCATGGTTTATCTATGTTGGGATTTTGGGGTATTGCTTTGTTTTATGCACCCACGGGAACACATCATATTACTCAGTCACCTGTTCCTGAATGGTTAAAAGCTATTGCAATTATTTCTTCAGTATTTTTATTTGTACCAGTAATAACTGTTTTGACCAATTTCTTTATGACGATGAAAGGCAAATGGGGCTTAGTTGCATCCGATATGACTTTACGTTTTGCCATAACTTCAGCTGGATTTTATCTAATTACTTGTATGCAAGGACCATTTCAAGCAACACGTTGGGTTAACTGGTATTTGCATTTTTCTCAATGGGTAGTTGGCCATGCTCATTTAGCTTTATTAGGTACATTTTCATTTATTTCAACCAGTGCTTTTTATTACGTTATGCCACGCTTAACTGGGCGTGACTGGTATAGTATGGGTCTTATCCGGCAGCATTATTGGTTAAAATTTCTCGGTTTCTTATTAATGATGATTTCCTTAACTATTGCTGGACTCATTCAAGCAGCTGGCTGGGCTTTTGGCATGCCGGTCGATCAATGGAGCCTTCAGATTAGACCATATTGGTTCTTAAGAGCTATAAGTGGAGTAATGATTGTTTTAGGCCAGTTTATTTTTGCATACAATGTATACAAAACCTTGTATGGTAAACAAGTTGAAACTAAAAAATCAGCTAGTATGGAGGCTATAAAAGCATAATGAATAGTAACCCTTATCGTATTGGTTCATTTGCCGTATTTACGACATTTATAATAATTATATTTTCAACAGTGCTTATGCCGATGGTTTTGTTTCAACCCAAACCAACTGATACTCGTAATAATTATAATTTAGAATCTAGTGCTGGTGATGCCTTACGTGGTCGACAAATTTATGTTAGAGAAGGCTGTTTTTATTGCCATAGTCAATTTACTAGATTACAGGATAGAGGTTATGGACCACTGGTTAAAGCTGGAGATTTTGTTTATGAAGCACCACACGTGTTAGGAACAGCTCGAACGGGTCCTGATCTTACTAATGAAGGTGGCAGATTTCCTTCGCAATGGCAAAAAGCGCACTTAATTGAACCACGATCAGTTAAGCCCGGATCAATTATGCCTAGTTTTAGCTATTTAAATGATCGCGATATGAATGATCTTGTCTGTTATATTCAGACTTTGGGTAATGGAAGAACCGTATCGGCTTATGTTGAAGCTCCTGATGAATATATGCCGGTTACACCCAGTGGTCAGGCTTTGTTAGCTCGTAGACACGTTGATACTAATTCTGATGCGGCTAGTAACGCTGGTCGTGGTATTTTTACGCAAAATTGTGCTGCCTGTCATGGTTTGGAAGGTTGGGGCAATGGTCCAAATTCTATTACATTAGAAAAAAAACCAGCTAATTTTTCCCGACCCTTTTATAAACAATATTCAGACCAAATGTGGTTTTATCGTATTAGTGAAGGTGTACCCGGGACACGCATGCCCAGATTTGGAGAAACTTTAACCGAAGAACAAAGATGGTATCTGGTAGCCTATTTAAAATCACTTCCTCAAGATAAAGAAGTAACCATCAATAGTTTAGCTCAATTAAATAAATTAACGCCAACTAAATTACCTGTATTAACCAAACAAGAGTGGGAACCCCATTCAGGAGGTCATTAATTATGTGCCCAAACTGTGTCTTAAGTCAAAACGCATTAGGTCCAGGTATATATATTGCTTTTGGTGTCTGTGGCGTATTTTTTATCTTAGGTTTAATTGCTATTTGGTGGTCATTTCGTAACGGTGAATTTGAAGATATGGAAGATGTAAAATATGAAATGTTGGATGACAATGATAATTTAGTCCTTGGCCAATCCGGAACCAAATCAAGTAAATAGTAATAATAAAGAGGATAATTAAGTATGAGTGAAGAAAAATCCAATGATGAACATTATGAAATTGTCTCTGAGTATAGAATTGGTGAAGGCCCACCACCTTTACCGCTCGTAATAATATTTATTTTAGTAGTTATTTGGGCAGCTTTTTCATGGGTTCCCTTTTTTGGTTATTAGGTTTTTATCAATTAATAAAGTAATAAGGAAGAAAAAATTGAATTTAAGTAATTATATTAGTAAGAAATTAAAAATCAAAAAAATGGATGTTTTGATATTATTAGTTGTTATATTAAATATAATGAATTACGGTTGTTCATCTAAAGTTGATTTATCTGGTAAAGATACTAAATTAACTTCAATTGCTTCAACTGAAGGTGGCTATGAAGTTGAATACCCTGACGCTGCTCCATCTGTAGCTGACGGTAAAATTATGTGGAATAAATTGAACTGTGCACAATGTCATTCTGACACTGGTGTTGGTATTGCGGGAAAATGTGCTTTTGATTTAACAGATAAAAAACTTATGCGCAAACAAGAGCCAGTAAATCAATATTTATTGGTAAATTTTGGCAAAGCTAATGCATATCCTGGGGTTAATCACCCAAGTTTTCAAACTAAGGCAACTACTAGACAAATTTGGGATATGGTTTTTTATAGTAGATCCTTGGCCGTTCCAGCTTTGAATGATGCGCAAGCTATGGATATTGATGCGGTGTTTGGTTCAAATTGTGCCGTTTGTCATGGTAAAAAAGGTAATGGTGATGGCCCATTATCCAAAACTTTAGATCCAGTGCCGGCTAATTTTCAACAGTATAATCGATTCTATCATCGATCTGATGATGTACTTTGGGATCATATTGCTAACGGCATTCAGTGGGAAGGTATGCCTAATTTTTTACATAAACAAGATAAAAGTAAAAATGTTGTCTTTGATGAAGAATATATCTGGAAACTGGTACAATATATTCGACATTTCCAAGAAACCACTGAAAAAACCATTTCGACAACAAATTCGACCGATTCTGCTACCAGTAATAATGGAGGCTAAAACCATGGATTCCTTATCACGAAGAACTTTACTTAAAGTAGCTGCAGCAGTACCTTTAGCTTTAACATTTGGCTTATTGGGTTCACCTTTATTACGCTTTATACGGCCAACCTTAAAACCTTTAGATTTATTTGGAAAATCAGATCAGCCAATAGCTGAGCCGCCTGTGCCAATTTTTAAGGATAGTGATTTTCCTGCCGCCTGGACTTGTATACCTTTTATGTTTAATCAAAGTTATGTGGAATATAATCCTGAAGGCAAAGAAGTTCGCAATATTCCAGGATTTATTGTCAAATTACCTAATGGTGATGTTGTAGCCTATAGCCGTATCTGTCCTCATTTGGGCTGTATTTTTAACTTTGTTAAAGACCCTGAAGAATGTGCTAAAAATTACAATTTCTTGCCAAAAGGACCAGTTTTTGCCTGTCCTTGTCATTTAAGTGTTTACGACATTGCCGATGGTGGCAAAGTTGTAAGTGGTCCAGCTCCTAGACCACCTAGAAAATTTGATCTTAAAAAAGAAGGAGATAGTTATCAGGTTCTAACATTGGAGGCAGGCGGCATTGCTTAATCAAGTTGTACAAATTCAAGATTGGCTTAAAACCAGAATTGCTAATATTGACATTTTTGATGAACATTACCAAAAAGAAGGATTAACTAATCCGTTTTATGCTTTAGGCTCAATTTTTTATTTAGTCTGGTTTATTGTCATAGCAACTGGACTAATCTTAATAATGTGGTATGTTCCTACTAAGGCTGCAGCTTTTAATTCTATTTTTGATATTCAGCATTCAATCCCCTTTGGTGGTCTAATGCGTGGTATGCATAAATATGGAGCTGACGCCATGATTATTGCTGCTACAATGCGGATGTATCGCATGTTTATTTTAGCAGACTATAAGCCAGGTAAAGAATTCAATATTGCTATTGGTTTGGTTACTTTGCTTTTATCTATGTATTCAGGTCTGACTGGATATCTTTTAATCTGGAATCAACGGGCATTTTGGGCAACTAAAGTATTTGCAACATTCCCAACTTATATGGATCAGTTTCCGGTAATGGGTGATTTTTATTTACCGCTCGTTAAATCCTTACATATGGGCTGGAATACGGCTGAAGGGTTATTAGGTGGAGGAGCGGCTATTACTCAAGAAACGATAACGCGATTTTTCTCGTTGCACTTAGCTTTTTCACTAATACCACTTATGTTTGTTGAATTGTATTTTTACAACAACCCACAATTTAAACGTGTGCCAATTAATTGGCTAAAGCGCATTATTGTAACATCGATGCTGGTTATTGTGGCCACCATTTTACCAGCAGCTCAAGGGGCTCGATCTAATCCGGATGTAACCCCATTACCCATTTTATCGGACTGGTATTTCTTAGGTCTCTACCAAATGTATAAATATCTTGAACCAGTAGTAGCTACGGAAATTACTTTAGTTATTCCTATCTCAGTAGTATTATTGCCTTTTATTGATGTTTATGTAACTGGCTCTGAAAAAAATATCATGAAACGACCTTTTATACTTATGTTAAGTCTAATGGGACTGGTTTGCTGGGTCGCTTTTTCATTTTTAATCATCGCTAATATTGCTAATATTCATAATGATCCACCATATTGGCGTGACTTTTTATATTTGCTCATTGATATTGGTATCATTTGGCAATTATGGCAAATCTGGTTCAATCAAGATGTTAAAGCACGGATTAAAGCAGCTCCAGGAGCCATGTTATTGGGAATAATTGGATTAGTACAAACTTTCTGGGCGGTAGTTTATTATTACATGGCACGTACTGAAATGTTCCTTGGACCAGTTAGCCAGGCCTTTACTTACAAGTTCTTACGTGGCTTTGCCGGAACTAATGCAAGTACTGCTGAAGACTTAGTCAAAAAAGTCATGCCGCTTAACAATCAATATTGGGATTATCCAAGTATTCTAAGTGCCCAAAGTTTAGCTAAAAATCCTAATCCAGTTGGTAAAGAATTAATAGTTCAAATTCAAAATTTAGCTAATCAAACTACAACACCTTTAGATGGCATATTTAAAAGTATTCCTACTTTTACCGATAGCCCTCATGCTAGCTATAATGGTATGATGGACTTCATGCTTAATAACCGTTGGGTCTATGATTACAATACTTTTGTCGAAAGAATGAATGGTTTGGTACCAACTTATCCTACCCTAGTTCCTGAACTCGACTGGTATTGGATGATTGGTGGATTTATTGCTATGGTATTAGGTTTTGCAACCTTTGTTTGGTGTAATAATAGTAAAGTCCCCAATCCTGCTCAACCTGCTCCAACACAAGAACCCGTTACTACTAACTAATTATTTTAAGAAATAGGACTATTTTTAATTAATTTTATTAATACTATGACTAATACAATTACCAATCAAAAAAAAATCAAACTATCAGTTAAATTCACTTTTTTTCTAATTTGTGTATTTGCACTATCTTTATTTTTTGAAGGGGTAAGAGCTGTTCAACATGAATTTACTTTATACTCTATGCTATTTTTAATTGCTGCAGTTATTTTTAATGGAATTGTCTTATTTTTTCAGGCCTTTTTAATTTATTTTGAAGAAAATCTTCGGGGTAATTTAAAAAAACGTGTACCCATTTTTGAAAATTTAATTAATTATTTCCAAGCCAAAAAACTTTCCTTAAAGGAGGCAAA
This sequence comes from Candidatus Melainabacteria bacterium, assembly GCA_027371815.1. Classification (GTDB taxonomy): domain Bacteria; phylum Cyanobacteriota; class Vampirovibrionia; order Obscuribacterales; family JAKAZS01; genus JAKAZS01. The sequence goes on from DAHXLC010000015.1 coordinate 8,065, forward strand.
TAAACATCGTGAATCGTAGTCATTTCACTATAATAAGTAGCGTAGTTAGTGTTTTAGCACTCTTAACCATTCTGGTTAGTTGTTTAATGCCTTTTGCGGAAATTGGCTTAAATGATTCTACCCAAAGTTATCCAGGCTGGCTCCAAAGTGTAGCTGGATTACTCGTAACCTTTTACAAACCTTTTATGCCTATTGGTAATGATCTTACAAAATATTTAAAAACTCAAGGTGTTATGACTAATTTAGGTGATTATGCATATATTGTCTTTTTAAGTATCGCCATGTTAATTGCTTCATTAGCTATTGGTATCGTTGGTAGGGAAGATGCTACCGAAAAAACAGTAATTCCCGAAAAGAAATAGGAGAAATTTTGTGTATCAAGAAATACTAAAACTGCTGAATTTTGGTACTTTAGAAATTGAAAAAATAGTAAATAAAATTACTACCCATAAGTACAACCCTTTTTATTATCATGGTGCATTGCCCCAGTTTTATTTATGGGTTCTCTATTTATCAGGATTACTTTTATTTGCTTATTATATCCCAACAGTGGATAATGCCTATCTATCAAAAAGCTTAGTTAATGCTTGGACATCTGTCGATTATATTACTAAAACCTTACCATTTGGTGCCATCTTTAGAGGTATGCACCGTTATGCTGGCGATGCTATGGTTATAACTATTATTTTACATATGATTAGAGTTTGGTTTACGGATAGATACCGTCAATATCGTTGGGTGCAATGGACTAGTGGCATATTATTATTTGTGTTAGTCTTATTTATTGGCCAAACTGGTTATTATTTAGTCTGGGATGATCGCTCATTAGGCTTAACCCGTATGACTGTAACTTCTTTAGCTTGGCTACCGATTATTGGTCAACCGTTAAAACATTGGTTTTTAAATGGTGATCTTATCAGTAATTTAACTATGTCTAATTTCTTATTTATTCATATTGGTTTATCTTTTTCCTTATTATTTTTCTTATGGATTCATTATGTAAGAATGACCCGACCCGTTTTAACACCACCACCAGCCATTAATTATATTTTAGTAGCGTTAGTTTTATTGGTTGTTTTCTTATGTCCGATTAATAGCGGACAAATGGCTAATTTAAATCATCAGCCGACAACTTTTGATATTGACTGGTTTTTCTTATTTCCGTACTGGTTAATGGCTAAGGTTTCTTTGTTAAGCTATTGGTTGATAATGTTTTTAGGGGTTGGAGCTTTAACCATTATTCCTTGGTTTATCCGGACAAAACCAGTTGAAGCCGCTGAAGTCGTTACGAATAAATGTACCGGCTGTTCCCTTTGTTATCGTGACTGTCCCTGGCAGGCGATTGAAATGGTGGTAGCTCCAGCTAATTCAAGGTTTAAGCTTTTAGCAACTGTCAAACCATATCGTTGTACTGGCTGTGGTGTCTGCGTTGGCGCTTGTGCCTTTGATGCCATTGATGTACCTAATTTGCCTGATGCCCAAGTGTTAGATCAAATTAAAGGTTTAGTCAGTGCCTCGTAATTATTTAATTTTTATCCCTATCTCTACAAGTTAATTATGGAATATAAAAATGAGTGAAAAGAAAAAAGTATTAGCCTTTATGTGTGAGCGATCGGTCGAAATTAATGAAACTGATTTGCAAAATATTAGCGACGTTGGCGTAATTAAATTCCCATGTAGTGGTATGATTCAGCCTTTAATGATTGAAGCTGCCTTAAAAGCAGGAGCCTGTGGCGTTGTGGTTACTGGGTGTCAGCTAGGTGATTGTTTTTACCGTGAAGGTAATAAACTTCTTAAAGAACGTTTATTAGGGGAGCGACCTCCTGGTCTCAAAAAAACGGTAGATCGTAGACGCGTATTAGGTTTATGGTTGTCAAAATTACAGAAAAGTCGTTTTATTGATGATACTAAAGAATTCACAAATTTTGTGACTAGTTTAAAATAAGATTTTCAATTAAGTGAGGATAAATTTAATGGCGAGTAAAGAACCAACAATAAGTGAAACCGAGTTAATTGCAAGATGGGCATGGTTTTTTGCCCTATATTTTGCCTTTATTATACTAATTGCCTGTTTTGGTTTAGTGGCTGAATTTTAAGGATAATTTACCGACATTTTAGCAATATCTAACAGATTTTTTATTAGATTAATTCTTTAATTCCAGACATTACTTTATTTTGTCCAATTTGGACATCTTTAATTAGTTTTTGTAATATTTCACGGTTAGGTTGAGTATCAGCATATTCATTAAAATTGTTGATTACGTCATGTTTTAAGTTTTCGGGTAATCTTGCCATTTTTTCCGAAATAGCACTCATACTTTCATGAATTTTGACTAACAGTTCATTGGGGGTAATGGCTTCAATGCGTTGATAAATACTATCTTTGGACGAAACTTTATCATTTCCACTAGCAATTTGATAAACTTCGGTGTGCAAAGGCTTAGCTTTATTAGCTGAATCATTTTTGTTAACATTAGTAATATCTTTGGGATTTATAAACTCATTCATTTTGATCTCCTTAGTAAACAACTTAAATCATTAAGTTTATATATTCATTTTATGGTTATTATTTGCCATGGTCAATGTGGAAAATACGAAAAAAACCGTAAAAAATTAATCTGCTTATTTTTCAATAAGTGATTTATTAGATATGAAAAATAAAGCTAATTAGCCATAGCGATAAACCAGAAAGTAAAACTGAACTAACGATACCAGAAATTACTTTAGATTTTTCGATTTCATGAATATTTAAGAAACCGTGATAAATTAACCAGTAAAAATAGCCATTAAGCAGCATATTTAAAGGTAAAATAAAAGCAAACACTAATGGTGCAGTTGCATAATTAACAACATTTAAATGTTGCTGAATCTTACCTTTAGCACCCATATTATTTAATAATAACCAGGAAAATAAACTAATTAAAAGCACATAAGCAAATAATTTAACCATCGTAATAATTAAAATTAATGGTTGAAACCTGCTAAACAGAAATGCAATAAAAGCATTCAGACAAATATTTATCATTAGGAAATTAAAAGAATCGCGAGCGGATACAGAATCTTTAAAACTTAAATAATAAGTTTTGGGGTGCATAATGACATTTTTACAATCATTATAAAATTTTAAGTAATAATTGGTATTTAGTTGTACGTCTTCATTCATAATTTTTTAATGTATATCCCATTTGAATTTATAGCGAATTTGGATAAAATCTGGTGCATTACTAGGTAATTTGTCTAAAGGGCTGGCTTTTTGAAGTGCTTGAAGCGCTGATTGGTCAATTTCTTTATCTCCACTACTTTGAATAATAGAAACATCTTCAATTTTACCATCTTTTAATACCGTAAAACCAGTAGTCAGTCGAATTGAATTTAACGTTTTTGGTGGTTGCCAACAAGAATCTATTTTCTTTTTCATATTGGTCATATAAATATCAAAATTATTATTTTTTAGATCATCAGTTACTTCAGAATTGTTGCTACTATCTTCTTGGTTATTGGTATGACTAATAAGTGCAATATCTGGACGTCTAATGTATAAGTCAGTTAAGGGAAAGCCATAATTAATGGCATTATTTTTGGCTTTATAAGAAGTTGGACAATTAAAGCTAATTTTATTTATTTCCGGGGAAGAGGTTAAAAATAAAATATTTTCATCTTGACTTAAATCATTTAAGGTTAAGTTTTCACTATTTATTGAAAACAAATGATTTAAATAATTAGCTAGACAATCAAAATTTTGGTTGGAATTATCAGAATTATCAAGTGAAATCGTAGTTGTCAAACTTTTGCTGGCTGGTTCGGTAACCGCTACTTCATTTATTTGTTTATCATTAACTTTAACAGTAGGTGACAATTTTGCCGTTTCACTAACTTTAGCTATTTTATTATCAGCCTGATTGGGATTTTGATTATTTAAAACTTTAGGTCGATAAATTATTCCAGTAATTTTTAACTCATTGACTAAACTTTCCATAATAGGTTTTAATTCTTGAGCATTATGGTTATATACATCTAGTGCTAAAACTATATACTTGGATGATGATTTAGTTTTGAATTTTAAGAGTAATTCCTTTAATGATAATAAGGATTTATTATCTTCACGGTCATAATGATTATATAAAGAGTCAAAAGTATAAAGGTAAAGATCATTATTGGTTAAATTAGCTAGTCCGGCAATATAAATAAAGACAAAATCATCAGGTAAAGCTTTGCTGCCAAGCATTCCCATGGTAAATTCCTGATTAATTAACTTGGCGGTAGCATTATTACCAGAAATTAGTTTTAGCGTTTGCTGATTAAAACTGTTTTTATTTAAGGTTTTTAATTTATGGGCTAAATCTTTTACATAATTAAGAATTTGTGGATTAGCTGGCAATTGTTCAGCTTGAAATTCGTCACAACTAATCAAGATGGCAAATTTTTCACGAATATCAGGAATTTTAACTTTATTTTTAACTGGTTTTAAATTATCCTTACTTGGCGAAACATATCCCATTATTGATTTTGCATATATTGTCGAGGTAAAGCATATACAACAACTGGTTATTAATATATACAAATATAAAAATGATTTTTTTATCATGAAATATCCTTAAGCTTAGCTCTTGTATATAATAATAATAATGAAAATATCCTAAAAGATCTATTTTACTTACTTTAGATTAACAAATAACTACTTTTATTTATATAATGCATATTATTAGGCAAAATCGGATATTTATTATAGAATCATTTTGATAGTTAATAACATATCTATCAAATACTTTACAAGCGCTTTTACCTAAGCTTAAAAGGTCTTACAAAATCAAGGTTTATAATTTTAAGAAAAATACAAGTTGATATTTTTAACTTTAAATATTAAATTATCTACACCTGTTAATAACCTGTAGAAAACTTTTTAAAAATTAAAAAAACTCATGCCCGGAATTTTATATATTATCAGTACTCCTATTGGCAACTTGGAAGATATAAGTTTTCGGGCAATTAAATCTTTAAATGAATGTAATTTGATTTTTGCTGAAGACACTAGAGTTTCCCTAAAACTTTTAAATCATTACCAAATTAATAAACCGCTGATTAGTTGTCATAAGTTTAACGAATATAATCGTAAAGAGATTTTACTTAAAGCCCTCAATAATAACGAAAATGTTGCCTTGATTAGTGATGCCGGATCGCCAGTAATTAGTGATCCAGGAGCACAAATTATTGATTTTGCTATTAGTCATAACCTTAAAATTATGATAATTCCAGGCCCATCAGCTTTAATTACTGCTTTAACAGCTAGTGGGTTTAGTGGCGAAGAATTTTTTTTTCAAGGATTTTTGCCTAGTAAGCATAATGAAATTAAAACCAAGTTAGCAAAATTAAAATCAGTGGAATGTCCAATTATATTTTACCTACCACCCCACAAAGTAATGGAAATTATTGATTTAATTCAATCCGTGCTAGGAAATTGTACAGCCTGTCTAGCTAAAGAAATGACGAAAATTCATGAAACATACTTTTATGGTGATTTAAATGAAATAAAAGCTCAACTAAATGAAAGCAATCTTAAAGGCGAATTTGTTTTAATTATAAAATTAAATTCGTCAAATCAACCTAATCTTAATCAACCAATCAATGAATTTATTAATTTAGCTCGCCAAAATGGTTTAAGTAACACAACGATACTTAATTTATTAAGTACGATAATTGACTCTAAATCTAAAAATAAAATCTATCAACAAATTTTAGAAATTGATACTTAAGCTTGTAACACCAATTATCTGGCGCAGGCTTAAATATATTGAATTGATATGCTTTAAGCTCACTTTAATTTTTATATAAAAAGAATTATAGTATTAAAGTCTTTATGTAAATTAAAAGTACCTTTAGTTATTATAAGGAAAATATGCCAGCAATTTCTAATTTTGAAGCAATAATGCTTGGTATTATTCAAGGTCTTACTGAATTTTTACCTATTAGCAGTACTGCTCATTTAAAAATTATCCCTTTGCTGTTTAATATGGCGGATCCTGGTGCTGCTTATAGTGCAGTTATTCAACTAGGTTCGGTTTTAGCCGTTTTAGTTTATTTTTTTCCTGATATTCAAAAATTAGCTATTGGATCGCTTAAAGCTATTCAAACTAAAAATCTTGAATCTTATGAATTAAGGCTATCAGCCAGTATTATCTTTGGCACTATACCAATTTGTATTATTGGTCTATGTTTAAAACATCTGTTGGAATCTGATACTAGTCCGTTAAGAGCCACAGCAACGATTGCCTTTGCTTCAATTTTTATGGGTTTATTTTTATTGTTAGCTGAAAAATTGGGTAAACGAAATCGCATGATAACTAACTTGGGTTTGAAAGATGGTATTTTAACTGGTTTTGGACAATGTTTAGCGCTTATTCCAGGCTGTTCACGCAGTGGTTCCACGATTACGGTCGCTTTATTATTAAATATAAAACGTGCTGATGCTGCCCGTTTTAGCTTTCTGTTAGGCATACCAGCCGTTTTATTAGGGGGGTTACTTGAATTAAAAACAATGATTGAACAGCCTGATTTAACTGCTAATATCAGTAGTTTAATTATTGGTTTTATTATTTCAGCAGTTGTAAGTTATGCTTCAATAGCATTTTTAATTAAATATCTAATGAAACATTCAACAATTGTTTTTGTTATATATCGGATAATTTTTGGAATTAGTATATTTTTTTTATTAGGCAATAAATAAATTGGAAATTTTACAAAATAATTATTAACTTTACTAAAAGTAATTTATTTAAGTTTTATTTTAGTTTTTAATTCAATAATTAGTTTGTTATGGCTAATTTGCTATACAATATCTTTTTATACTGATAAATTATTTAAATAAGGAAAATTTATGGCTAAACGGTTACTTATGTTATGTTGGGAATACCCACCCCGAATTATTGGTGGATTGGCTCGCGTAGTTGGTGCTTTAGCCTTGGAATTAGCTAATTTGAATTATGAAATTCATGTAGTAACAGCTGATCATCCTGGTGCTGCCGAATATGAAAGCCAGGGTAACCTTCATATTCACCGTGTCAAAACCCAAACTGATACAACTCCTGATTTTGTATCTTGGGTCAATCGTTTAAATTTTGGTTTATTACAATATGCGTTAGCTATTCACAAAGATAAACCATTTGATTTAATTCATGCTCATGACTGGATGGTCACTGATAGTGCCTGGGTCTTAAAATCGGCTTTTGGTATTCCTATCGTTACTACAATCCATGCAACTGAATCAGGTCGTATGCATGGAATCCATAATGACTTACAACGCTATATCCACCAGGTTGAATGGCGTTTAACCTATGAATCTTGGCGGGTAATTGTTAATTCAAAACATATGAGTTATGAATTAAATAATCTATTTAATACGCCGTTAAATAAAATTGATATTATTCCTAATGGAACTTATCCCAAAGCTTTTGATATCAGTTTTGATTATCATGATATGCGCAATAAATTAGCTAGGCCTTATCAGAAAATTGTCCTTTATGTTGGACGTATGGTTCGCGAAAAAGGTGCTCATGTCCTTCTTGAAGCTGCGGCTAAAATAATCCCGCAATTGCCGGGAACCCGTTTTCTGATGGTCGGAACAGGTTATTATCTCGATGATTTAAAAGCTATGGCTTATCATTATGGAATTGGCGATGATGTAAGTTTTTTAGGTTATGTTGATGATGATGAATTAAAACGAATCTATAAAATAGCTGATGCTGTTGTTATCCCTAGCTTATACGAGCCATTTGGGATTGTGGCCTTGGAAGGAATGGCTGCTAAAGTCCCTGTTGTCTGCTCCGATACTGGCGGACTGCTTGACTTCGTTGAGCATATGCATACTGGTGTAACTACTTATGCTGGAGACGCCAACAGTCTAGCTTGGGGAATTTTACAGGTTTTGAAAGATGAAAAGCTAAAACAACACTTAATTAAAACGGCTCATGATAAAGTAAACAAAATTTATAATTGGGAAGTCATTGCTAAACAAACAGCCAATGTCTATGAACAGGTTTTAAATGAAAGTCTTAAAATTGGTAAAGCTAAAATTGCCCTGAAAGTTTAAAATTTAAAAAAGTATTTTAAATTTAACAATTTCCCTAAATACATAATATAATAGCTTTTATATATTTTAAATATTAAGAGAATATAGCTATTAAGAATAATCAATACATTATTGAGGAGATTTTATGAAAGCAGTCATAATGGCAGGTGGATCCGGAACCCGACTTAGACCTTTAACCAGTAATCTGCCTAAACCAATGGTACCGGTGCTTAATAAACCAATGGCTGAACATATTGTCAACTTGTTAAGTGAACATAATTTTAAAGACATTGTGTTTACATTGCATTATTTACCTGATGCAATTAAAGATTATTTTGGTACTGGTGAAGATTTTGGGGTAAATATTAAATACGCTACGGAAGAGGGTAAACCATTAGGAACCGCTGGCTGCGTTAAAGCCATTCAAGATGAATTAGATTCGACTTTTTTAGTTATTTCGGGTGATGGCTTAACCGACATTGATTTATCCGCTGCGTTAGCTTATCATAAACAAAAAAAATCTAAAGCCACGATAATTCTTAAAGCTGTCGAAAATCCATTAGATTATGGGGTAGTTATTACTGACAAAGATTCACGTGTTCAACGTTTTGTGGAAAAACCCGGAGCTAGTGAAATTTTTTCGGATACCGTTAATACGGGTATTTATATTCTGGAACCGGAAGTATTATTATATGTTTTACTAGGTAAAGAACAAGACTTTGCTAAAGACTTATTTCCTTTACTGTTATTACGTAATGAACCTATGTACGGTTATGTCGCTAATGGTTACTGGTGTGATATTGGCAATTTACAAATGTATCGCCAGGCGCATACCGATATTCTCCAAGAAAAGGTTAAATTAAAACTAACTACCACCCAAAGTGATCCAGGTATTTATATTGGTAATAATTGCCAAATAGCTCCAACGGTTAAAATCATTCCTCCGGTATTAATTGGTGATAATTGTCGGATTAGTTCAGGTGCTTCAATTGAAGCCAATTCAGTCATTGGTGATAATGTTTTAATTCAAGAAGGCGCTTCAATTCGTCAAAGTATTGTCTGGTCTAACACCTATATTGGCCATAATGCCAATTTAAGAGCCTGTGTTGTCTGTAACAATGTAACTATTCATAATTCAGCTGAAATTCTGGAAGGAGCCATAATTGGCGCTAATACATTAATAGGTCAAGAAGCTCACATTAAGCCAGACGTACGTATTTGGCCTGGTAAAAACATTGATTCAGGGTCTAAAGTTACTGAATCTTTAATTTGGGGCAGTCGTGCCCCCAGAACGTTATTTGGTGCTCATGGAATTCGGGGCATTGCTAATATTGAAATCACGCCCGAATTTGCGGTAAGAATAGCAGCTGCCTATGGAGCTACTTTAGGATCTGGTAGTGTTCTAGTTAGCCGTGATTCCTGGCGGGTTTCGCAAATGATAACGCGAGCAATCATATCGGGTTTAGTATCGGTAGGAATTGAGGTTCAAAATCTTGAATCAATGCAATTACCAATTTCCCGATATTATGTTAAAACGCAACAGGCTAATGGCTTAATTCATGTTCGCGTTTCCCAAGCTGAGCCTGAAAAAGTTTCCATTGAATTTTTTGATAATACTGGTGTAGCTATTACTAAATCAATGGAACGTAAAATCGAATCGACATTTTTCAAAGAAGATTTTCCGCGTTGTATGCCTTATGATGTTGGCAATATTAATTTCCCCAGTAGAATTAGAGAGTATTATACTGATGAATTTATTAAACATATAAAAGGTAAAGTTTTTGAAGAAGATACCGTAGCTTATTGTGTTATCCCAGGATCAAATTTCACGCGTAAAACAAAAACTGGTACCATATCAACCCGAGCCCCTAAAGTGGTAATAGACTATGCTATGGCTGAATCTAATGTATTATTACCAGATTTATTGGGGCAATTAGGTATTGATACAGTGGTCTTAAATTCTTCGATAAGAGCTTTTCCACCGCGACGCGATGAAAGGCTAGGGATGCGTAAACAGCTGGCCGATGTTGTCAAAGCGTTAAACGCTGATTTGGGTGTGCAAATTGGTAAAAATGGCGAACAGATTGTACTGGTTGATAATCAAGGTCAGATTATTAAAGGTGAATTATTGCTAGCTACAGTTGCTGAAATTGTGTTAAAAGATAAGCAAAATAAAACTATAGTTATACCCGTTAATGCTAGTTCAGCTATTGAACGCATTGCCAGTAAATATAATGTTGAAGTTGTCCGTTGCAAAGCTTCTGAAACTGAAATTGGTAGCACTACAGCCAGTACCCAAAATGTGGTGTTTGGTGGCAGCGCTAATGGCTGTTTTATTTTTCCAGAATTTCAAAATGGCTATGATGCAATGATAACTACTGGTCAAGTTATCGAACATTTGATTTATCAAGATCGATCCTTAAATGAAGCCATAGCAACTTTGCCACCAATTATTTATCAGGTAGAAGCTGTTCATTGCCCTTGGGAGAAAAAAGGACGGATTATGCGTTTAATGGTTGAAAAACATCAAGATAAACAAATGGAATTAATTGATGGGGTTAAAATTCAAACCAGGCAAAATGATTGGGTCTTAATTTTACCTGACGCTATTGAGCCAGTTGTTCATGTTTATGCTGATGGTACCGATATTCGCAAAACTTCAGCTGATTTATCTGAATTTGCCCAATTAGTTAAATATTATCAAAATTCATAAATTTAAAATTTTAAATAAAACCTCAATCAGAATTACGCTTAAGAATATTTTTCTAAATTTTGCGGTTATTAAAATTAATTATTGGGAATAATTTTAAGTAGTTATGACATTTAGCCAATCGAGAAAATAAATATGCCCAATCCCTGGAAACAAAATGAACGTCATTCAGCTCAAGATTACCAAGCTTCCAATCAAGCTATTAATCAGCATTTAAGGCTTCAAAGTGAAAATATAATCCCAGATATCAAAAAACTCCAGGCTATGTTAGATAGTGCCTTGCGCAAAATGGGGACAATTGTTGAATTGCCTTTTGTCATTGAGTTAAATAATCAAGTGGTTGAATATTTAATTATGGTTCAATGGGAAAAAAGTAAAAATCATCCTATTTGGACAATGTATAAAAATGATGCTAATGAATCTAAAGTAATTTTTAGTGAAGAATATCCTGCTGAACAAATGGATATTCTTCATGATGTGATAGTTATGACTATAGGTGAAAAGAGTAATTCACTAAGTGAAATTCCTGAAGAATTAAAATTTAAAGAGCCAGTAATTGAAGAATCAGAGCCAGCTGTCAACAGCGATACTAAGCCCGTTGATAATCCAGCGTCTAATGCTCATGATCCTAATTATTCGCAAGCACAAACTGGTCCAATTCCATCTTTAATTCCAAATTATCCTCAGCCTCAACCAGGCTACCAACAGCCTCAACCTGGTTATCCACCGCCTCAACCAGGTTACCAACAACCTCAACCAGGCTACCAACAACCTCAACCGGGCTACCAACAGCCTCAACCGGGCTATCCCCCTAATTATCCTGATCCATATTCAGGTAATCCCAACCAGTCAATGACACAAATGCCGCCATTTAATCCCAATCAGTCAATGACTCAAATTCCTGCGTTTAATGCTAATCAGTCGTATAATCAATTACCAGCTTATAATCAAAATAAATTAATGGATTATGATTTAGTTTCAAAACCGACTAATGTTTTAATTGGTGAATTATTAGTAAGTGCTGGTTTGATAAATGAAAATTCGCTAAAAGCAAGTTTAAAAATCCAAGAATTAGTTAAAGAAGGGAAAATCCTGTTGTCAAAAGCTGGAGCTATTTTAAAAAAATACCACGAACGTGGTAGTGTTATTGATCAATTTCTTGACAATAATGATTGGTCGCTTAATGAAGATGATAAAGTCAAAGAAGTTAAATCGGTTAGTACTCAATCCAGTAAACCGAATGTTACTAAATCAGGATTTTCACCAGAATTAGAGGCCGTATTTGACTTATTGGTTAAAGCCGGTATTATAACGCAGGCTGATTTAGATGTAGCTATAGGTGTACGCAAAAAACATGGTGGGAGTGTAGTGCAGATTTTACAGGCAGCGCAGAAAATGGATCAGATTACTTTTGATTGTGCTAGAACTTGTTTGCCTATAATTAAAGAAGGATTAATGAAAGTTGAACAATGTGTTATAGTTATTAATTATTCCAGTCGTTCCAGGGTTAGTTTTGATGAAGCTTTAAACGAATTAAACTGGGTAAATCCCCGTAAATTGAGGAAAGATTTACAACTTTAAATTTTATTTTAATTACATGTCGAGTAAAAATGTTTTAATTATTGATGATGATAAAAAATTTGCTGATTTAGTAAGTTCGGTTTTAAAAAAACGTGGTTATAGTACCAATATTTTAAATTTCAAAGATGACTATGAGGAATTTATTCATGACAATATCCCGGATATATTAGTTTTAGGTACTCAATCTGATCATAATAAATATCTTGATCATTTAAGAAATGCCCAGACGGTTTATGATAATCTGCGCATTGCCTTTATTGCTCATAGTAAGGAAAGTTCGGATCGCTTAAAACCTGTTCTTATGCATGAATTTGGTGTTAAAATCGTGGCGTCTAAACCGCTTATTCCCTTTATTTTTTGTGCTCAGATTGATTATTTATTAACTAATAATGATAATTTATCAGCCCAAAAACTTAAAGATTTTGAAAATTCATATTTGGCTTTGGTAGCTAAATATGCTAAAGATTTACCTAAAAAATTAGAAATATTAGCTGATTTAGTTCGTAAAATTAAATTAAATAATCAAGACATTGATAGTGTAACTGAATTACGGGCTGAAGCGCATAAAATTAAAGGTACGGGCGGTTCACTTGGTTTAAGCAAAATATCTGAAGTTATGGCTAAAATGGAGTCTAGTTCTGTAATTGTAATTAATAACCCCAATGATAATCATTTAGAAAGAATTGAAAGCTTTACTCATCTTATGGATGAAGCCAATCAATTACTGGTTGATGAAGTTAAAGAAATTTTAAAAATTGCTGAAAGCAGTACTGATAATAACAAAAATAATGATAAATTCACTTCGGTTGCTAAAATTATTGTTGTTGACGAAGATATGGAATTTTTAAAATTTATTGAAAACCTTGGTAAATCAAGTTCTATTGAAGTCATTAAAGCTTCAAATTCCCTTGAAGCCTTAAACATTGCTACAGCACATCCTGTTGATGCTGCATTAATAAATGTTCAAGCTAGTAATCCTAAAGAATCTTTTCGCTTGGCTAAAGCAATTCGCGAAATTAAGGATTTAGAAAGTTTACCGCTAGCTTTTATTGCTGATTGTGATTCGGTGAAAGATGAAGCTGAAGCAGCTCACGCTGGAGCTTCACTATATTTAGATAAACCAATCGATTTTAATTCTTTGCAAACAGCTGTTCAGCATTTAATTAATATTCGTGAAGGTGGTAGACCGAGGGTTTTAGTTGTTGATGATGATGAATATATTTTAAATCTGGCGCGGATTGTCCTTGAAGATGCAGGCATGATCGTACGTGGTTTAGCTGATCCTAAACATGTGCTTGATGTTATGCAGTCATTTTCACCGGAATTATTATTGTTGGATGTTATGATGCCAGGTATTTTAGGATTTGATGTCTGTCGTAATCTACGTCAAATACCACGTTGGCGTGATTTGTCAATTATTTTTCTAACCGCTCAGACGGAGCTTGAAAATAGGATTGAAGCCTTTGCCTGTGGTGGTGATGATTATATTCCCAAGCCTTTTGAAAATAAGGAATTATTAACCAGAGTTAAAATAAGGCTGGAGCGATCACGAATGATTCGTGAACGTTTTGATAAAGATGCCATTACTGGACTATTTTTACGACGAGCCTTTACCGAAAATATGAATTCAATGCTAGGTGAAGCCCAAAGAACAAATATTCCTCTAGCTATTTGTTTAATTGATGTGGATCATTTTAAAAATGTTAATGATACCTATGGGCATTTATCTGGTGATAATGTCTTATCGGCCTTAGGTCAATTGCTATCTAAACGTTTTAGAGCTGAAGATCTTCGTGGTCGTTGGGGTGGCGAAGAATTTATTGTGGCCTTTCGTCATGAAACCAAATATACCATGCAAAAAGCCATAAACCGTATTTTAGAAGAATTTAGTCAAATTGTTTTTAAAGGTGAAAAACAAGAAGAATTTAACGTTACCTTTAGTGGTGGTATTGCAGAATTTCCTATCGATGGTGAGTCATTGCATACATTGGTGCAAATTGCTGATAAAAGACTTTATATTGCTAAGCATCGTGGTCGTAAACAGATAATTACTGATGATGAAAAAAACTAAAACACCAATTAACCCCATACTATCGTCAATAAATTTATTCTTTAGCTTTTTTAGCGTTGGCTTCGGCTGTTGCGCTAGCTCGCTTTTGAGCCTGATATTGCATAGCACTGTTTAATTGAGGCTGAAATCGAGCTCCGCCAATTCTACAGGCATTAGTGAAGGATGTAACTGCCCCATCATAATCTTGTACATATAATAATATGCTACCTAGCCTTGCTTGGTAGTCGGCATTATCAGGAGCTGATTCACAGGCTTTACGATAATGGATTATCGACTCTTTGATATTATTGTTTTTATAGAGATAATTAGCAAATGCATATTCAAGCTCCGGATTATTGGGTGAAAGTTTTAACAATATTTGATATTCTTGAATTGCTGACTTTATTTGATGTTTAGCTAAATAAATCTTTAATAAAATATCATGAATTCTTATTCGTTTATTTAAATCACTTTCACTTTCACTAGCATAGATATTTTGCATAGTAAAACTGGATATTAAATAGGCTAAGGTTAATAACTTTAATTTCATGGTGAATGTTAACTCCAAAACTATTGACCGCTAGATTTATCAATTAAATCATAGATTTTATTTAAATTATCATCATTGGCTTCTTGTCTACCGTATGAGCCTTCATATGTTTCATACATTCCATGTTTAGGAACAGCATTTTCAATAAATATAATCCATAAACTTCCTGGTTTAGGCATTTTGTCTTGCGAAAATTTCCAGTTGGGTGGAGCATCAGTTTCTTTAGGAATATGAAAATCATATCTAATTGGTAGGCTCGGATTTAATGGTGGTCCTTTTAAAAATTTCTTTATATGATAATTAGCTTGAGGTGGATGATTAAAGCGAATATCATCATTTTTAACATAATTTTCATATTGTGCCAATAATATACATTCGGATTTTAACGCAGACTCAAAACTTAAGCGATATTTATTAACAATCGTCTGCGCATCTTCAGAACTACGTTTTTTTGTATGAAAAGCTTCTGATGGTTCGGCATTAGTTGAATTGATATTTTCAGTATTGGGTTGACTAGTGGTTATAGGTTGAGCTATTTGATTAACTGGAGCTTGTGGCAGTGTTGTAGCTATTGGAGGATTAGTCATTTGAGATTCTTGAATTTTTTTAGTAATAGCAATTTGCTCTTTGTCGTTTTTAGCCTGGATTTCTTTATGTAATTTTTCACTGGTAATATTTTTATCTAGATAAGTTAACGCAGTTTTTAAATTAGCTTCAGCTTCATCATATTTACCTAAATGATAGAGTGCTTCACCATAGTCAATTGTATAATCAGGTTTTAAGGCAGGATCTAGCCTAAAAATGTTTTGGGCACACATACTAACATCCGACCAGTTCTTTTGTTCAACGGCAGATTTACATAAACTTATATAAAAATCTACAAAGTTCGGATTTATACCAATAGCTTTTTTATATTGAATAGCGGCAGCTTGATGTTGGCCTAACCGATCTAATTCCAGGGCTTTACCGTAAATTCTCGTTAAAGTTATTGAACCCGTATCACCAATTGCATCACTTTGTGATTGATCGGCATGAACAATTGGACAGCACATTAGCGTAAATAACCATAATATATATATGTGTTTCATTTAAATCCTCAAAACTATTTTTTTGTTTATACTATTTATTTACCCGAAAACTAACATTGACAATTTTAAATTCTAGTTAAATGCAAAATTTCTTAAAATTATTATTTCATTATAACAGCAACACTAAAAAATATTTAACTATATCATATAATTAATGCAATGATATTAGAACTTATTGATTTTTGGTTTTTTCCAGCAAATCTAAATATTCGGTATAGACTTTATTTATATCTAACCCATAGGCTTTATTGCGAGTTTTTAATTCACTGAACACTTCCTTATATAAAATTAGGGAAAGCTTATTCTGACCATTTAAGGCAAGTAAGCGGGCTAAATTATACTGTGAATTTAACCATACGGTAGTGTTCTGATTAGCTTTAGCAATGTTATTAGCTTGCTCTAAAACATCAATAGCAGCTGGATAATTATGCTGTAATTCATAAACCCCAGCAATATTATTAAGGGTTATCGCAATACGTAAATCATTTACGCCACAGTTTTTTGCATCATTAAGTGCTTGATGAAATTTTGCCTGGGCTTTGGTAAAATCATTGGCCTTTAGATAATTTAAACCTTGATGATTATTTAATTCCCAATTCTGGCCGGCTTTAAGTAGAGTATCTCTACGCAAATCATTAAAGACTGAACAGCCAGATAAAACTAATATAGATATTAAAAGCGTTATAAAATTCATAAATATTCAAGCCAAACATATCGGTTTATCTTGAATATCTTACCATTTTAACGAATTTACAACTTATCAATTTTAGGCAAATTAACTGGCTTTAGGTTTCCAAGTTACAGTGCAAACGCCATCAGCGCATTGATTTTCAGTTTGTTTATTTGAGGATTTAGCTATTTTAATAATATTAGCTACTTTTTTAATTTGTTTAATTAATTTAAAATTTGTTTTTAAAACATTTTTCATGATACCAGCCTCAATTCATATGAGAATATTTAATATGAGAAAAGTATAATAAAACTTTAAGGTTTTGGCAAGCATAATTATGCGGATATTACGCAAAAATTTAAAATTTAATCTTTATTCGACGATAAGTTCAATTTTAGTCTTTAAAATATTCTCAAAATATTCACGTTTTTCCCGAAATGCCCATATCTCAGAGTCAATTATGGCATTGGGCTTTAATTTAAGATAAAAACAATAATTTTGTTTTAAATTGGCATTAAGCTTGGAAACTGTAGGTAAAACTTTAATTTCAGCAATTAGTTGTTTGTGGGATCGATCTAAAGCTTCAGCCATGCGTAAAATAGCACTTAAAACCAAGACTAAATCCTTTTGTGAATCAAGTAGACATGTGTAAAATTGGTGTGATTCTTTTGGATAACTACCTCGATGATATCTGGCGATATTGGCAATTAAATTAATTTCCTCTTCACTGTGCCCAAGTAATCCTGAATACTTAATCAAGTGAAATGAATGTTTATGATGTCCGTTGCGGGAAATAAGTACGCCAATATCATGGAGCATAGCACTAGCCCATAATAAATGTTCTTCATTTACACCAAAATTATGTAATTTACCGGTGGTCTGTTGAAATATTTGTAAGGCTAAATTAGCTACTTGTTGACAATGGCTAAAATCATTTGTATATCTAGTGATCAAATCAATTACACTGGTTTTACGAAAATCTTTAAAAGCATCGAATTTATCACCAATTAGATTTTGCTGGATTAAATTGTCTATAGTTAAACCTTCTCTTAAGGCTGCTTGCGAAATCATAATGTTTTGAACATTTAAACAACGCATGGTTTCAATAGCTACTATAGCGCCAGCCAGTATGGTTTTATTACGTTCAGTGCTTACACCTTTAATTCGTTTGCCTTTAATTGACCACTCTTCAATAAAGTGTAAAATATCTTCTAATTCAGTTAAGGTATGCAGGGAATGATTTAAAGTATCAAATTTTAATTTTTTGGCCAAAAAGTTTAATTTAGCGATAGCTTCGATAGTCCCTGAAGATCCAATTAACAAATTTTTCTTTGGATTAAAACCTAATTTAACAATACGGTTACAAGCTGGCTCAATTACACCTTTGACATGTTGATGTAATTCGAAGATTTTGGCTTGTTTAATAATTCCATCACCAAAATAACTTTGGGTTAACCTGGCGCTACCTAGTTTATAGGACTCGGCAAATTTAATATTTTGCTTATCAGCAAAAATCAATTCCACCGATCCTCCACCAATATCAATTATACTAAATTTGTCATCTAAATTAGGCATATTCCACAAAACACCTAAATATATTAAACGGGCTTCTTCTTTGCCAGAAATCATTTTTGCATCAATTTTCAAGGTTTTACGAATAGTTTCTAAAACCTCTTCACCATTTTTGGATTCACGAACGGCTGAAGTTGCAACAGCAGTTATAACATTAGCACCATAGCTTCGAGCCGTTAAACATAATTTGGCTAAAGTATTTAAAGTTGCTTTTAAACCTTGGGTACTAATAAAATGTTCATTTAAACTGCGACGAAAAAAGGGGACGAATTCTTTAACTGTTGTCAATACTTCATAGTTATTATATTTTGCTTTAAATACGATAAGATGAAATGAATTTGTACCCATATCAATAAAAGCTAGCACTGGGTTAGAAATTAAATTTTTATCTCTTTTTAATTTAATATTTGTTTCAAGTTTAGTCATAATAATAAAATTAATACATAGTTTTAATATTTAAGGTAATTTCGTGCCAAACATTTACATATTATCATTAATTATCACATTGTTGTTGACAATTAACCAAGTAACTTTTGCCAATAAGGTTAATGAAGAATTAGTTTTGCCAATTACTTGTTTTTATAATAATACTAATTCCCCAAGATGTTGTATTTTGTGTATTCATGGGCTTGGTTTAAATAGTCGCAGTTTTAGTGATTTTGGTAAGATTATGTCAAATAACCAAATTGCTGTCTATGCATTTGATATAAGAGGGTTTGGCTTAAGACAAGATGCTTGTGGCAAACATAGTCTTGATTTTGCTGGTTCAATTAAAGATACAAGCGTATATTTAGAATTTTTGCATAAATTATTTCCGCAGCTACCAGTTTTTCTTCTAGGTGAGTCCATGGGGGGAGCTTTAGCGCTGCAAACTACTTATCATTATCCCCAACTTGTTGATGGTTTAATAGCAAGTGTGCCCAGTAATACTAGATATGAAACTTCCAAAATGGATTTAAATGTAGCCTTACACTTTTTGCTTGGCCCAACTAAACCCTATTATGTTGGTCTTAAAGTTATTAATCAGGCAACGTTAAATCCTCAATTGAAAGCTTCATGGATAGGTGATCCCCTCGACAATTTAAAACTTTCACCAATTGAATTAATCGAATTTGATAGTTTTATGAGAAAAAATCATAAAGCGGCTAAAGGTATTTTTTTGACACCAGTATTATTCTTACAAGGCAATAAGGATAGATTAGTAAAGCCAATGTCTACCCTTAAACTCTTTACGGAACTAAATACTATTGATAAAGAAATATTTATGGTTAGTGGCCAGGAACATTTAATTCTTGAAGATGGACAATTTAATAATACTATAATTTATTTACTTAAGCGTTGGCTTTTAAAACACTTGGATTAATGGCTTGGCCATTTTTTTATGTTAATGGCAAAATAACATCAACTCACTGGGGCACCAAAAATTGGACTAATATATTGATAAGGTTTTATCAAAAAATATAGCTAACGATTTAAATTTGTATTTCAGCTAATGCTCAAAGGGCACCAATAATTAGTCCAGTGACAGGAGCTTATAGTAGTCAGCCAAATAATGGCACTCAAACAGTTACAATTGGTGGCACAATTACAACTAGTGATCAATTAACCATAACTGTTTATGATCATGGTTTAACTCAAGGCTATGAGGCTATAACTTATACAGTGCAAAAAACTAATGCAATTAATTGCTAATTATTCACAAGCTCTTTAGCCCTAATTGCTGCTTTGACTACAGCTTTTATTAGGGTTACTCTAAGTTTGCCTTCTTCTAATTCCATTAAACCATCAATCGTGCAACCGGCTGGTGTCGTGACCATATCTTTCAATAGCGCCGGATGTGATTTGGAATTCAATACCATTGAGGCTGCGCCCAGCATGGTTTGAGCTGCCAATAATGTAGAGATATCCCTAGATATTCCAAGTTTTACCCCGGCCTCAGCTAAAGATTCAATAATTACATATAAATAGGCTGGACCACTAGCAGATAAGGCAGTAACTCCATCCATTAAATATTCATCAATAAAAACCGTTTCGCCAATACATTTAAATATTTCGTTAGCCAGATTAAGATCTTCTTGGTTACAGTTAGCTGAAGCACATATTGCGGTCATTCCTTGATTAATTACGCAAGGCGTATTTGGCATTGCTCTAATTATTGAAATTGGTACTTCTAGCCGTTGGGTAATATAATTAATTGTGACACTAGCTGCTACTGAAATAATTAACTTATCTTTAGTGATATAAGGACTAATTTCTTTAAGGAGTGAATCCATATTTTGTGGTTTTACGGCAATGATTAAAATATCGCATTGAGATACTAAATCGGTATTGTTTTGACTTATCGGAATGGCAAATTTCTTTTTAACTCTTTCAATAGATTCCAAGTGATTGACTGAACCTATGATATTGTTGACAATACTATTATCAGTTTTAAGTAATCCGGCAATTATTGCTTCACCTAATTTACCAACGCCAATTACGCCAATCTTCTTTGTAAATTTCATAAAATGACCTCTTGGATTCTGATGCTGATAATTTGTTAAGAAATATAAAATATATTTCTTTAATAATTTAACAATAAAATAAATTTAGGCCTGATGCAAGAATAATATCCAATTCTAAGCAATTTTAACATTTAACTTAATAAAAATTTTTAACACAATAACTTTTAACTAAGTAAAATAAATAATGTATTTAATTTGTGCTTAAAATCAATTAAGTTTTAAAAATTTAATGATTGGGAACAAATGACTTGTTAGTTTAAAGGAGAATAAGTTGTGAAGATATCCAAATTTGTTTTTATGTTTGGTGTAATGTTATTTCAAACATTACCTAGTATAGCAGCCTCTAGTGATAATGAACCAATGGACATAGTTGCCAATACCGCAGCATTACCTACGCGTGTTGGTGGAGTTGCAGCGGGTGTATTACTAGGTTGCCCAATTGCTTGGGTTCGTTATTCAGTAAAGAATTACATCAATTATACCGAAGTTTCAGCTGACAAAGTTGGCTCAAAAATTGGCGGTAAAGACAATGGCCCAACCTGTGCAGTAGTAAGTCTGGCTACACTGCCAGCTGGAGTTGTAGTGGGTGGTGTGCAAGGATTATACTATGGAACCAAAAATGCTTTCACCCATGGTTTTAATGAACCATTTAATAATGAATCATTTACCTTAGGAAGTCTTGACGAAAAGTAAATTTACTTAATTTACGTTATTTAAATTAAAAGCTAGCAAAGATGCTTGATTAATAGCAATTTTAGCTAGCTTTTAAGATTAATAATATTAATTAGCTATTTTGAAATATTGTCATTAGTTAAAATTTTCTGGCAACAATTTAAAATAAACTACGTCTTAAACTACGTCTATATATTTTATTATAAACAATTCAAGTAGTAAATATAGTTTAAATAAGTAAGATCTAAAGTTAAAATAAACTGATTTATTGACTTTATTAAAAGTAAAACCGGAGGTTCTTATGGCAAAAATACTTTTAGTTGAAG
>DAHXLC010000248.1 GCA_027371815.1 Candidatus Melainabacteria bacterium
AAAAATGGCATATCAGGACTTAAATTTGCCCACTTGCCCGCTTTAAGTTGGCTTCAGCAAGCTTATATTTATATATACTTTCAATAACCGCAAGTTTTGCCCTGAACAATTTGACCGTTGCCTCAAAATCTTCCAGTGCTATTGATTTACCTATAAGAAATCGCTCATGAAATAATCGTTGGTCTTCTTTAGCTGAAATAACCTGGGATTTAGCAAGAACTATATTACGTTGAGCCAAGTCAAGGTCAATCCAGGCTTGCGCTACTTGTTGAGCTACTTTTAATTCAGCATCTTGCTTGATAATTTTAGCTTTACGTAATTCAACATTGGCTGCTCGTAATTCATTTAGTCTAAGTCCAGAATCAAAAAGCGTAATGCCAGCCATAACACCAATAAACCCACCCCATTTTCCTTGAGCATTGCCATCCGGTGAGTTACCTGTAATATTAGAACTACCACCATACAAACCAATTTGTGGTAAATAAGAACTACGTTTAACCAGTTTATTTCCTTTCATTTCATCAATTAAGGCATCAGCCTGCTTTAACTCAGGGCGAGATTTTTGTGCCTCAATTAAATATGTTGATACATCTCCATTTACTTCATTTTCATTAAGACAATCATTTAAGGATATTGTCGAGCCAATATTTAAACCCATGGCTACTTTTAAATTTAATAAATTAGTATTAAAATCACGGTAATCATCATTAATTTGTTGTCGAGCTTTAGCTAATTCAGCTTCTTCTCTTAAATAATCTGCTTTTGGGGTTTTACCATCTAAGTAGCGTTCTTTCATATTACTGGTACTAATTTGACGAAATTTTACATAGTCGGAATCTACTTTTAACTTAGCCTGATTAAAAGCAGCATTATAATATGCCTCTTTAACCTTTAAGGCTGTTATAAGCCTATCTTCATGAAAACTTTCCCGTAACTGTTTTTCCTTGGCTTGAGCCATTCTATATCCACCCATAAGCAAGCCACCTGTAAAAATTGGCTGGGTTGCTACAAAGAGTAAGGCTAATGATGAACCTTTGACAATGGGCTGCATTGTTGTCGGATTAACTTGAGTATTATTTGGATAAAATAACATTTGACTTAATGAAGAATTAGCATACCAGGTGTTAAACGAGCTAGCTGGACCAAATTTGGCTAAAGCAGCCCGAACTAAAAAAGATGAAGCCTGCCAAGTTTGCTTAGATAAGCGTAAACTTAAATTGTTTTTCAGTGCGATTTTCACGGCTTGGGTGAGACTAAGTGGTCCAGTTATTTGCGGTAAATCAAACGATGGAGCATTTTGGACAACGGTTAATTTAATTGGATTACTAGTTTCAATATCACTAGTTGATGTAGCGACATAAGGGTTTAGGGAAGTTTGATTATTGATATTGGTATTAGCTAGAATGCTTGATGATGTTAAAAAATAACTAAGGAAACACAGAATTATTATTGTCCGGAATACTCGATTAGCCATATTGGAATTACTTTTTATTCTTG
The DNA here is from genome assembly GCA_027371815.1 of Candidatus Melainabacteria bacterium. Classification (GTDB taxonomy): domain Bacteria; phylum Cyanobacteriota; class Vampirovibrionia; order Obscuribacterales; family JAKAZS01; genus JAKAZS01. The sequence continues at coordinate 1,498 of DAHXLC010000248.1, forward strand.
GTCTAATCATGGTAATAATAAAGTTAGGGAAAATTTCATTCATTGATTTATACCTTTTGAAAAATTAAATTTTTGCTTTAACCAGGTTATAATGTCGTCAATATATGTATGCATAATCGGAATATCCAATAAGCTTAAAATTGTTCCCATTGTTAAGCCACCAATAATTACGGTACCTAATGGTGAATAAGCATCCATGCCAGTTTTAGGAAATAGTGATACTGGCAACATAACCATAATAGTTATTACCGATGTCATTAAAATTGGCCTAAGCCGCATGGGGCATGCTTTAATTATTGCCGCATCGCGGGACATTCCTTCACGGCGCAAGCGTAAGATCTGATCGATAAGTAAAATAGCTGTAGTTATGTCCATACCTGTCAAAATGATTACGGCCATAATCGCAACACTGGAGAAAGCCTGGTGCGCAATCCATAAAGCAATAAATACACCTGATAGTTCTAACGGTAAGGAAAAAATCATTTGCAAGGGCTGGATAAAACCACGAAATTGAGCTATCAATACCAGGAATATAAAAATAATTGCTAACTGTAGACCCGTTAAAAGTCTGGCAAAGGCATCCATCATTTGGGTCATATCACCACGCATTTCAATTGTATAACCTGGTGGCCAATTTAATTTCGACATTGCTTTCATCATTATATCCATGGATAAATCCATTGATGGAGAGCTATTTTTACGATAGTAACCCATAATTGTAATAGCCTTTCTCATTTGATCATGATTGATAATATTGGGTACATTTTGATAAACTAGCTGTGCTACCGTATTTAAAGGCACCTGTTTTCCCGTAGCTGTTGTTACAGTCATTAAGGCAAGATTATGTTGATCTTCCCTTTGGGTTTCATCATAACGCAGGTAAACAGTGCTTTGCCTAAGATTAGGTAAACGGTAATATTCATTGGCATTTGCTCCGGTTATAGCGAAATAACCTTGTTCAGCAATCTGCAATGGTGTCAAACCAATTTCCTGGGCTCTACGTGAGTCAATTGCTATATTCCAATTTGGTTTATTCAAAGACCAGTCAGTTGCTACCTGATGCATTCCGACTGTATGAGTTGCAATTTCAGCAACTTGTTGACTCATTTTAGTAAGAATTTTTTCATCTAATCCAGTTACTAATATGGAAATGGGCGCCTGCGAACTAGCCATCACATCTGATCCCATTTCTTTAATTTGTAATCGGCGAATTCCAGCAATTGTTTTAACAGCAGTATCTTGCACGCCATCGATCACATCCCAAATTGTTCGTTTTCGTTCATCTTTATCATTTAAGGTAATCATGAATGTTGCATAATTAACGCCAGGCATATTATAGCCGTTATAATAGGTACCACCAGGATCATAGCCAATTTCGGTTGATACGTGCTTAATTTCCGGATATGTTAGCATGATTTGTTCAACTTGATAAGTTATCGCTTCGGTTCGCTTAAATGATAGTCCCGGCTGAACTTCTAAGACACCATAAGCTTGACCAACATCAGCTAAAGGCATCATTTCACTGCCAATAAAATTGTAAAAAGTTATGCCAATAATAATCGTAGCTAAAATACGTGTCATATTTACAAAACGATGTTTAAGCATCCAGGCTATTAAATGACCATAACCATTTTCTAAACGTATTAACATTTGGTTAAAAGGTTCTAGCACCATAATACGAAAATATTTAGCCAGAAAAAATTCAGATTTATTCTGGGATGAATTATTCGGAGCCGATAATAATTTTTCAGCTAATACTGCAGTTAAAGTTAGTGATACTAAAAATGATGCTATTAAACCAAAAATTATTGGCCAGACTAGTCCAATAAACATTTCTTGAACAATACCACCACACAATAATAAAGGAGTCAAAGCCAGAATAAGTACTAATGTTGAAGATGCTACAGCCAATCTTACTTCAGTAATGCCATCGATCGTAGCTAGTTTAGGTGCTTTACCCATTTGCAAATGCCGTTCAATTGAATGAATGTCAATAATTGAATCATCTACCAGCCTCCCTATGGATAAAAGTAGGCCAATTAAGGTTGAACTATCTAATGTTAGCCCCAAAGGAATTAACATTAATACTGCCATGGATAGCGATATGGGAATAGTAATCATGGATATAAATGTCCCACGCCAATTTCCAAGGAATAAAACCACCATAATTCCGGTCAATAATATTGCCATGCTAAGTTCTTCTAATACGTTTTTCATTAAAATATTAACAAAATGAGAATTATCATAGGATTTTTCAAAATGAATACCCGGATAGTCTTTTTCAAGGTGGGCAATTTCCTGCATTACTCCTTGAATTACTTGTGGGGAGCTAGCTTGGGGTGTTTGAATTATGCTAACTTCAATACCAGTATCAATTTTTTGATCATGCACGTGGTGGTAAGCAGAACGTTTCTCCCAAAAAGTATCAATAACTTTGGCTAAATCTTTTACATAAATAATTTTATCGCCTTTGGCATTAATGGCATAATTTTCCAAATCTTTTGGACCATGAGCCAGAGAATCAATTCTAACTATTGACTCTTGATTTTTATAGGTTAACCGGCCAGCTGGCTTAGCTACATTTTGTTTGTCGATAGCATCACGAACGTCTAAGATTGATAAGCCATAAGCATTTAATTTCTGTCGGTCAATAAGTACCTGTAATTGACGCTTATATCCACCAAAGGCATAAATTGACCAAACATTTGGAATTTTCTTAAGTCTATTGGTAATCTGATTATCAGCTAACTGTCGAAGTTGAACCATATCCCAGCCTTTAGCCTTTAAGTTAAAAGTAAGTACGGGTAAATTGAGAGGATCGATTAATAAAACCCAGGATGGTTTTAAGTTAGCACCGGTAACTGGCAAATTAGCTTGAACAACCGTCATTAAAGCCTGAACTTCAACTTGCGCTGCCTTCATATCAGTACCATAAGGAAATTCTAACGATACCATTGAAAAACCTTCCTGTGAAGTTGAACGAATATAGCGAACACCTTTGATATCAACCATACGTTCTTCAATTGGCTTACTAATGTATGTTTCCATTTCCGGAGCAGCTAGCCCTGGTTGCATAGTTACGATAGCAATCAGGGGACTTTCCACGTAAGGCATTAGTCGTTTAGGCATATAAAAGCCAATGGCAATAATAGCCAGTAAAATAATGCCTAGATAAAATGCACCTATGGTATAAGGGTGTTCTATGGACCAGGCTGATATATTAAAACCAGGTTGGCTAAAAGCTGGTGAATTTGACTGGGCTGAATCTACGGTAGCAAGGTCTGACTTTGGTATACTGGAATTTTCTGCGTTCATTTTAGGGCATCTCCATTGCCGGCATTTTCATTGAACCAGTTGATTTACTTGGCGTTGGTAATGATTCTGATCCGTTGTCACTCCACTTCGTATCAAGAACCAGACTGCCTGGAATGAGGTTTTCGTAACCAGCAGTAATTATTTCATCATCATCATTTAATCCCTGGGTAACTTGTGTTAAATCAGGATTAGCTAAACCTGTTTTAATTTCTACTAAATGAGCAGTTTTTTGCCCTAGTTGTTTATTTTGTTCTAAGTCCATCCCACATTTAGGACAATTGCCCGGTTTTAATGAAATTATTTCAGGATGCATTAAACAGGAATATTGCTTTGGCTCATTTTTGCTATTGTCTTGACGAGTCTGCCAAACCATTGTTTTGCCTTCACTATAAATCACACTACTGGTTGGAATTGCTAAACCAGTTGATTTGCCGGTTATAATTTGCATAATTACATATTGTCCAGGAAGAAAATAATAGTCCTTAAGCGTCTTAACCGGATTAGTTGAATTTTTGGTCACGGATTTATTAGAATTGACATTATTAATTAAAGCTTCAACGATAAATGTTCTTGCATCAGGGTCTGCAGCAGGGAATATAGCAGTTATCGATCCAGAGATTATTTGCTTGGATGAAGTAGAACTTTTAATAAATACTAGATTTCCAAGTTTAATTTTATTGGCGTCTTCATTGCTTACATTACATTGTACTCTAACCTTATTGACATAAGCCACTTTTAAAATTAGCATTCCTGGATTTACCAGAACACCTGGGCTGATTAATCGTTTTGTAATAACACCATCATCTTTAATATGAATACTCGTATAATTATCATAAATTTTGGCTTTAAGCTCATCGGCTTGAGCTTTTTTAGCTAATAAATACTGATGGTTAACATGATGCGTCATTGAATTATAGGCTGCTTGTGCTGCTTTTCTTTTATTGATTGCTGCTGATAGTTTATTTTGTGAAGCCAATGTTTTAGCCATAGCAGCTTTACAATATGATTCTTCTAATTGGTATTCTGCTAGTGATACTACTTCATTTTCATACAATTTTTTTTGCCGAGCTTTTTCGGGAAGCCAATAATCTTGACTGGCTTGAGCTTCAGCTACAACTTGTCTGGCTGCGGATTCTTCTTCTAGTGCCGCTTTATATTCATATTCTTTTTCTTGAAACTGTTCCTTGGCAATACTGGTATTATGCATTTCAGCTTCGGCTTCATATTTGGCTTCAGCAAATTTAGCGCTATATTCAGAAATTTGAGGATCTAACTTAACTATTAATTCATTTTTTTTAACTCGATCGCCAGGATATACATTCAGGTAAACTATTTTTCCCGTAACTCTGGGATAAATATCTTCATCTTCATAAGCCTGAACTGTACCGGTATAGATAATCGAACCTTGCACTAACTTCTTTTGCACTAGTTCCATGGCTACTGGAACAGCACCAAGAGGTGGAACCATTGCGGACATATCCATGGCTTGAGATTCAATAACTGTCATCTGACCCGGTTTTTTAAAAATTTTAACAATGTAAAAACAGGCAATAGCTAATATCAAAATAGTTAATAGCCCAACAATGTTTTTTGTAAGCACGTTAAAAAGTTTTGCTTTTCGTAAATCAATTTGTGACATACTAGATTAATCCTTATTTAATATAATTTCCATATTTTTTATTTTTAACGATAGTTACTAACAAAGTAACCAGTTAAATAAATAAATCAGTTTGCTAAAGCATATGAATTTAAAAATTATTTGCATTGTTATATTTAAATAAGTTAGTATCAAAAATATTTAATTTTAAACATACCATAAATAAAATGGTACTTTGAAATACTAAATATCTAAATATTTATTTGATGGTTCAATATTAAATTAAGAAGGAATTCTTATATAAATAAGTATGTTCAAATCCCATTCCTTTAAGCTCAGGTGGAGGCAAGTTAGCTATAATTTGCCTATTTAAGTGGCTGATGGGAGTATCATTAATTCGTAAAACTAATTTGTAACTAGTCCATTTAAAATTTGGCTTAACTTGAATATTCATAAAAGGTATAGCTAATAATGTTTTAGCGTTAATTTTACAGCCACATTTTTCACTAATTAAAGTAACTTTATTATTTTCTAAGTGATTATTAAAACTGGTTTCATCACTATATTGGTAATTGTAAACACTTTTTTGCTTGCTAACATTATCTTGATTTAGAACATTTTCCTCATTACTGTCTATTGATATTTTGTTTACCAAATATCAATGTAAAATCCTGTTGTTCGGTTAATGACAATTCCGCTAGTGTAGAATCGTGCTGTTGTGACAGTAATGAGGAAAATGTTCTAAATCAAGATAATGTTAGCAATAGTTAAATTTTATTTCACTGAAGGCATAACCGCCTTAACTGAATCGCAAGCCAAAAATATTTGGCTATAAAGGGGTAACTAATCCAGCCATTGAGTACAACTTAAACAATTTAGCAATTGCCATTTTTGGGCAAACGTCTGGCAGACAAAGGATGTTTCGAATGTGGTAGATGATAATCCAGACCCATTAAGGTTAAACTTCCACCGGATCTAGCATATTCACTACAGTATTGATGCAAACGATCCATAACGGTGTGATCGATAAATTTGGTTTGACTTAAGTTAACTATTACCGTTAAACCACTTGGTAATTGATCCAGTCGTTTTTTTATGCTTATGTAGTTTGAGAAAATTGCCGCATCACGAATACAAATGTTTATGCTACCGTCAGCTTGCGACTTTAACTCCATTGGAGCCACAAAAAAGCTTGATGCTGGAGCCCCATGATAAAGATGCAGCATAAACTTGGCTAAAATACCAATTGAAACCCCAATTAATAAATCGGTAGCTAAAGTAGCAATAATTGTTACACTAAAAAGAATGGTTTGATCTCCACCAATAGCGTGTGTTTCCCTAAAAACTTTTGGTGAAGTAAGCTTATAGCCAGTCACAACAAGTAAAGCTGCCAGGGCAGACATCGGTATTTTGTCGATGAGATTGGCAGCCGTGAGCACAAATACAAGCAAAAATAAACCGTGGAAAAAGTTAGACCAGCGCGTTCGGGCACCATTCATAACATTGGCAGTGCTTCTGACAATTTCGGCAATCATCGGTACTCCACCCAGCATTCCTGAAATTGTTGTACCTAACCCGATAGCTGTTAGATCCTTATTCAGATTGCAAGGTCTTCGATACGGATCTAACCTATCGGCAACAGCTGCTGCACTCAAAAGACTTTCAATACCCTGAATCAAGAGAATGGATACTGCTGAAGTCCAGAAAGCAACTGTACCTATCTGACTCCAATTTGGCTGCGTAAGGCCTTCGGATACGTTAAGCGGTAGCTGCACAAGACAAAGTCTAGGGTCAATCTGAAATACATGGCCAGCAAATGTGTAAACTTCTTTATGATCGATGTGAAAATACATTCCAATGGCTATGCCTACAAGCACAACAACGATTGGTGTTGGAATTTTCTTTATCGTGTTGGACTTAATCAAGTTATGACTAATCAATAAGGTAAGGCTTACCAGACCAATTATAGCAAGTTCGGGATTTAAGTTAGCGATAATTTCCGGAATCTTGCAAACTAGCATGAGCGGTTCTTTGGCTGGCGGTTTGACACCCAACATAATTGGCAATTCTTTAATCATGATAATTAAGCCAATGGCAGCTAGCATACCATGCACAACCGAAGTCGGAAAAAAATACCCTAGATCGCCAGCCTTTAGACGCCCCAGTCCAATCATCATTATACCAGCCATAACAATAGCCGCTAGCGTTGCGTGATAACCAATACTACCGCCACCAAGGCGTTCAACAGCCGCCATAATGACCACAATCAGTCCAGCAGCCGGACCATTAACAACTACATAAGAGCCGCTGATAAGTGATACAAGTAGTCCGCCAATTACAGCAGCAATGATACCGGCCATTGGTGGTACGCCTGAGGCAATGGCAATGCCAAGCGACAATGGTAAAGCTATCAGGAAAAGAATAAATCCGGTAACAATGTCATTTTGCCAGTTTTCTTTAAGCCCAGCTAGCCAATCCTTAGGTAATGTCAGTGGCTGTATTACAGAACCTGTTTGAGGATAATGATTTGTAGCTGAACTCATTTTAATGATTTCCTTGTTCAGTAAGATTGTCAATTAATTTCTGGATATTATCCTTAGCACTAGCAACCGAATAATTTAATTTGGCAAATTCAGTACATGCCTTAGACATTTTATTCCATAATTGTTCATTATTGTATAATTTTAAAATTGCCTTAGCAAATTCTATCTCAGTATTAGCAATTAAAACTTCATTTTCATGAGTTAACCCCATACCTTCATTGGCTATTGAAGTTACGATAGCTGGTACCCCATAACTTATACTGGTAGCTACTTTACCTTTAGCGCCAGCACCATATCTAAGCGGAGCAACAGTTAATCTAATACTTTCTAAATGGTGATCAATATTTGGTACCTGATTTAATAATATTATATTTTCATTAACCAATTTTTCTATTTCTGGGGGTGGACTTTGGCCGATAATATAAAATTTAAGATCAGGATTTTGTTTTTGAATTATCGGGAAAATGGATTTAATAAAGTATAAGACAGCATCAACATTTGGCGAATGTAAAAAGCCACCAATAAAGAGAATATCTTTACGGTATTCAAATTTAGGAATAATATTATGTAATTCCATGATAAAATTTATAAGTCCAATATTGGCTTTAGGGCATAAATTTGCTAACATTGCTTGTTCTTTGGAACTTAAAACCAAACTTAAATCTGCTGAATTAATACAATGTAATTCCTGAGCTTTAAAAAAATCATGGCTTATCGTATCTAAGTTTTTTGAAGTGTTTTCAGCCTCTCTTAATTCCCTTAAATAAGCTAAGTCATGCACCATAAAAATTATTTTGGCCAATGGTAATAGTTGACGAATTGACCATAAATACTTAAGAGCAATTGTTGACCTGGATAAGACCACGAAAGCATATTCGTTTTTTTCAATTATCTCAAGTATGCTATTATAAAATGGAGCATATAAACATTCAATACCATTATCTTGTAAAGTTTTAATACTATCATCATAGTTAAATTCATTAGCTGATACAAAAGTGACATCATAGTTTAATTCTTTAAGAATTTTTAACATCGTGAAATTTAACTGTGAACCAGCATCGCGATCAGGCCATATATGATTATGTTCAATATAAAGTAATGATTTTGTTCGAAAACTATAATTTAGATTAGATTGGCTTATTAATTTTGGAGGATAATTTAATAATTGATTTTGCCACTTTTGATAAAACTTTTTCTGATTAACTACCTGATAGGCTTTAGTTCCAGTATTAGTATCACGACCAGATGTAACCCCTTCAAAATGAATTAATTTTGAATTAGGCTGATAATAAACTTTAAATCCTGCTTGGCGAATTTTAAAAGCTAAATCAGTATCTTCATAATAAGCTGGCTTATATATTTCATCAAAACCATTAATTTCTTGCCATAAAGTTTTACTTAGAGCAATTGATGCACCACTACAATAATCAACTTCTTTGAAATAACTTACTTGTGGATGATTATAAGCTAAGTTTCGACCAAAATTTCCTGCTTCTCCATTTTGGTAGATTATACCACCAGCTTCTTGAGTCTTAAGATCAAAATTTAATAAATGTGATCCAACTAGTCCACAGTCAGGATTATTTTCTAAAGTTGAAATTAAAGCATCTAACTGTTGCTCCGCTTAGATATGGTGCTGGCGCTAAAGGTAAAGTAGCTACCAGTATAAGTTATGGGGTACCA
>DAHXLC010000262.1 GCA_027371815.1 Candidatus Melainabacteria bacterium
AGTGGAGATGGACCTAGTTTGATTGAATTTTTGATATTAAAATAAGCTTCTTGGATAGGAAGCTGAACTTTAATCCATTCAGGTTTACGTAATTTATTAGTCATATGTTTGTAAATTAATAATTAAAAGTTTTAGTTATAAAATTATTCATTCTTTATTTATTATTGGTTTAATCCCTTAAATCTACTGGATTTGAGAATTGCCAAGAATTGAAAATAGATTTTTAAGCATGTCTGCCTTATTAAAATATTTCATTTAAAAGTATACAATATAAAAATAAATTTCGAGCATGTTTTTCTTTACATATGGGGTAAAAAGTTATGCCAATTACAAATATTGAAATTAATCGTGAAATAAATTTTTTGTCAATTTTAGATGAAAATGGCGAAATAGATAAAAAGCTTGATCCTAAGTTGGATGACAAGAGCTTAAAAGATGCATTCTATTATATGCTACTGGCTCGACGTTTTGATGAGCGCTTATTGGCTTTACAAAGACAAGGTCGAATTGGCACTTTTCCGCAGGCAAGTGGTCATGAAGCTATTAGTATGGGTTCCATTATGGCTATTCAAAAAGCTGATTTTCATGTGCCCGCCTATCGAGAATTGGTTGGTATGCTTTATCGAGGTATGAGCCTTGAAACAAATCTTTTATATTGGATGGGTTATGAAGAAGGCGCTCAAATTGCTGAAGGTATTAATGATTTGCCAGCCTGTGTGCCAGTAGCTAGTCAGTTATTACATGCAACGGGTATTGCTATGGCTATGAAATTAAAAAAAGAAAAAAATGTTGTTTTAACTTATATTGGTGATGGGGCAACTTCTGAAGGTGATTTTCATGAAGCTTTAAACTTTGCCTCAGTATTTAACGCTCCGGTAATTTTTATTTGTTTAAATAATCAATATGCTATTTCAGTTCCTTTAGCTAAACAGATGAAAGCTAAAACTGTAGCTCAAAAAGCAATTGCTTATGATATTCCGGGAATTCGTGTAGATGGCAATGATCTATTAGCCGTTTACAAAGCTACTACTGATGCTGTAGCAAGAGCAAGAAGTGGAGATGGACCTAGTTTGATTGAATGCTTAACTTATAGAATTACTCCTCATACTACAGCTGACGATCCAAAAAAATATCGTAGTAACGAAGAAAGCTCAAAATGGCTTAATAAAGAACCTTTAATAAGGTTAGAAAAATATTTAACTGATAAAAAAATCTTAACCAAAACTATAAAACAAGAAATGGAAGAGTTAATTGAAAATCAAATTAAACAAGCAATTTTAAGAGCCCCAGAAATTATTAAAGAGCGAGATTTAGATAATCCTGAACGTATTTTTAATTATCTATATAAAGAAATACCAGCTAATTTAATTGAACAAAAACAAGAACTGTTAGCTAATTTAGCCATCAATAAAGAATTGGATTTAGCGCATAATCATTAGTCCAACAATGCTAAATAATATTGATGAAAAAATCAATAATTTAATTAATGCAGTTTTAAGAATTAATTATCTTAATGAATCTATATTAAAGAAGGAGAACATTAAATGAGTGAAATAAATATGGCTAAAGCTATTAACCTGGCTTTGCATGAAGCAATGGAAAGTGATGACAAAGTAATTGTCATGGGTGAAGATGTGGGAGTTAATGAAGGTGTGTTTCGGATAACTGAAGGTCTGCATGCCCGTTTTGGTGATAATCGGGTTATTGATACACCATTAGCCGAATCAGCCATTATGGGTACAGCTATTGGCATGGCTATGTATGGATTAAAACCAATACCTGAAATGCAATTTTCAGGATTTGCTTATTATGCTTATCATCAGATTGAAGCGCATGCTGCTAGATTTCGTAATCGAACGC
>DAHXLC010000269.1 GCA_027371815.1 Candidatus Melainabacteria bacterium
ACAAATCATCAGAATGATGTATCGCAATATACTTGCCCGAAGCAATCTCAAAAATTGCTTTATTCACACCATATGTTGGCCCTTGATTAGTTTCATTTCTGATGGCTTTAATACGGCAATCTTTAATTGATTCAATTATTGAAGAATCTGGTAAGCCTATGGTTGATGAAAACAATTTTTATTTTAAGGTTTTTAGTCAACCAAAGCGAAATCGTTTTGAGTGGTTAAATTATTTTTTTGCTCATGGTAATGCCTTATGTCATCCTAGTGTTTTAATTAAGAAACAGTGCTATTTTGATTGTGGTCAGTATCGAGGTATGTTAGCTCAACTTCCTGATTTAGATATGTGGATAAGACTATGTTTTAAGTATGAGATTCATGTTTTAGAAGATCGCCTGGTAAGGTTTCGGATTCTTTCTAATGAACAAAATACTAGCGCTAGTCGTTGTGATTCACGTATTCGCCATAATTATGAATATTATAAATTACTTCAGCAATATGATAATTTCTTAAATCATGAAAACATCTTTAAAATATTTCCTGATTACAGTGCTTATGATCGTGGTATTAAAACTGATACTGGTTATGTATTAGCTAAAATGTGTTTAGATTCAAATTTATTTTTAGCTTGGGTGTTGGCATTTGATATATTATTTGATATTTTAAATAATCCTAAGCGTAAAGATAATGTTGAAAAAATATATGGCTTTAATTTTAAGGATTTTATTTTATACACTGGTGAAAAGGATTTATTTTCCAGTGAAGAAATTCTTGGACTTCGGAATATTATTGATCAAAATAATTTTCAAATCAATTCTCTTAATAAAAATATTGTCAAGCTTGACGAAAGAATTAATAAGGATACAGCCACCATAATTTTTCAAGAAAAACAGTATAATGAAAATATAACAAAACTCCAGGAAAGAATTAATAAAGATACTGCTACCATAATTCTTCAGGAAAATCAGTATAATGAAAATATTAATATGTATGCTGCTGAAATTGCTGCAAAAGATATAAAGCTTAAGGATACTGAAGCTCAAATAAGCTTGCTTAACCAGGATATTAATAGGCAAATGCATGAAATTAACTTATTAAAAGAAGACATTACTAACCTTAAACAACAACTAATTATCAGTGAAAAAGCCTTAACTGATATGGCAACATCAATATCCTGGAAAGTTACGAAGCCACTGCGTGATATGAGAAAAAACATCAAAAATGTTGATAAGTAAACTGTATTGTTGGTATTAAAGATAATTTACTTATTGAGTAACAGCGTATTTTTGTAAAATATTATAGGTTTTATCTAAATAAGCATAGCCATGTTTACGATCTGGCTCTAAAACTGCTCCTTCAGCCCATTCATTCCATGCATTAATAAAAATAAGCTTTTCAGGATCGGCTAAATTTTTATTTGTAAAATCACAAATATTATCTAACCATATTTCATAATTTTGCGGATTGGCATTATGTAATATTGTTCCTTTACCTGGTTTTCTAGCTTCATTGTCCCAGCTTGGACAAATACCTCTAAACTTGGTATATTCAGGTTTTTGGTATTCAGAACAATGCTTTAGCCCGGCTAAATAATCATAAACTGAGCCTTGAAAATTAGAGGAAACAAGTTTTACTTCACTGGTTAAATTATAATGATCAATTTTCATATTATTTGGCGCAAATTCAGTACAGGCATCAAAGCCAATGTCTAATGGGTTTATATTATCAAACGATTGCGTTGATACCAAATATATTTCACCAATCCCTTGATTCCTACAGTATTCCCGCCATCTGGTAGCAGTTTCTTGGGGATTGGGAAATAATGAAGGGCGATATACCATTAATACTGGTTTGCCGTTAATTCTTATATATCTTTCATTGCTAAAATATTGAGTCATTTCTTTAATGAAATTAATGTCATCTTTTTCACTATGACTTTGACCAATTAATATATCATCTTCTTTACCATCCCAGCGCCTGCTCCAATTTTCATTAGCCCAATTAAGGCAGAATTTAAAATCCAGGCTTTTATCGTTTAAAAATGCTTCAATGGGTTTTTCGAGTAATTTTTTACCACCAAACCAATAATAATGAAAGCAAAAACCAAATAAACCATAGTTTTTGGCTAATTTAATTTGGCGTTTCATGATGTCAATTAATCTTAAATCATAAAAGCCTAATTCACCTGGTAATCGTGGCTGGTAGTGACCGGTAAACTGAGGGATAGCTTTACTGACATTAGTCCATTCGGTAAAGCCTTTGCCCCACCAGGCGTCATTTTCAGGTATTGGATGATATTGGGGTAAATAGAATGCTATTGCCTTAATAGTTGTTTTTAAATCAGGGTATTGCTTAAACTCTATATAATCTTGTGATGGGTTATTATTATCGTTAAATAATGCTTCATAATATGGATTAGTAATGTTTGTAGTCGTTTCTATTGTATGACTAGATATTTTATTGGTATTTTTATCTTCAACCGGAATAGCGTTTGATGTCACTATAGATGAATTTGACTTTTTAAAATTGCGTAAAATGTATCTTAAAGGCTTAGTAATTATCCAGCTTTTTGATTTAACAATATTATTAATTTGTGTCTGTAATTGTTCAATTTCATAATTTAAATTTTTAATATGTTCGGATTTTTGGTTTATGGTATCTTTTAACTCAATAATTTCCCAGTGTTGTTGGTTGTTTTTTTCAGTGCTGATATTATATTCGTGTTGCAATGATTCAAATTTTTCATTTTGCAAAGTTGCGTCACTATGTAATTGGCTTATTTTATTATCGCAAGTTTCGATATTAATATTTTTAAGCTTTATTACTTGGTAGATGTATTCAGTTGTATTAGTTAAGACATTGTTGATATCATTTGCGGTTAATTCCAAAATAAAGCCTAAATAAGCAATATTAGGAATAGAAATTAGTAACTTTCCTTTTTCATTTAGTAAATCTTTGATTTGAGCTAAAGTTTTACCCGGATCCTTTAAATGTTCCAAGACATCTGCACAGACTATGTAATCATATTTTTGGTTTAAAACCTGGGTAAGATCTTGGTTTTCTAAATCAACTACGATAGCTTTATTTAAATGTGTTTTAGCTATTTCAATGGCTTCATGGTTATAATCAACACCATCAACAATGCAATTCTTACTTTTAATTAAATATTGTCCTAATGCACCATAATTACAGCCAATATCTAATACACTTGAATTATTTAAGATTAATTTAGCAAGTTTTGATAAACTATCAATTCCATCGGCTTCATTTATTTGCGATCTTTGATAAATATGGGAGTTAGACATGGAGAATTTTTGAATTTATGATAAATAAAAATTTAAAATACTAACCTATAAATGATTTATTGAAGCCCTTATAATAAATCATTGAATTATGAAATTATAACATATCAATAATGAATAAAAAGTACTTCTATTCATTGCTGGAAATTAAGTACATTTTAAATCGAAATATACCATTCTGCTAGGCTTGACAAGACTTCATCATCACTATCAACTACTATTTCACAAGCATCAATAAATAAATGTATACTTTGCGTCACATCATAACATTGTTCAATTTCCAGCATTTTAGCGATAAAGCTGTTTTGCTTGGTTTTTAATTCTTGGATTTTAAATTGACTTAGGTCTAATAATAAATATTCAATTTTAGGCAAATACTTATCTAAATTAAATCTTTGAGGCAAATGGTTAGATTGATTGGTTTTAATTGTCCTTATGGACTAATTTATCGGGTTTTATAAATTAAAAAATTGCCTCATATATGTAAACAAATTTTTTTGAAAAAAGTTTTAAAAATTTTAGGTAAAATTAGATAAATTATATTTAATATTTACCTGGCTGAAAATTTTGATGTTTTTGATTTTTTAACTGTTTTCAAGATCAAAGTAAGGTTCAATTACTTTGATCTTGAATAATTAAACTGAGCATCTTTGTGCCTGGTAAATCGACCCTCGTTTTTACCAAATTAAATATAATGAACAAAAGGGTTGATACCAATTTTTTGAACATCTTCATAATTTTTTAAATAGTAAGCATTATCAAATTAACAATTAGGATTAAAGCCAAGTTTAGAGCCTATTGTTAAATAATGAATTATTGGATCAATATTTAATTCTTTAACTTGGGGGATAATTATTTAGGTAAAACGCAGGATCAAAATCAGGTGATATTAAATTATGCATAAGGTTGATTTGATCATTGTCCATGGCAGAAGCTATTTTTGAATAAGCAAATTTTTATTTATACGATATTTTAAGTATAAGGCTATATATTTGCTTAAGTATTATTATTGAAATGTATTATCTTGCACTCTTTTTTGGAATTTTAACTGGGAAAAGTTTAAACTATAATATAATTGTTGAATAGTTCAAATCTTTGATTAATGATTTTTGAGTATATTGAATTGATATAGGAAAATTGTCAATGACTTATTGGACAA
>DAHXLC010000272.1 GCA_027371815.1 Candidatus Melainabacteria bacterium
GCAAATATAGTGAAGCCAAAGATTCGATTAATCAAGTACTAAAATCCCAGATTAATTTATTGGCTAAGTAATATAGCGTTTCGGAAACCTGTAAATTATCTTCACCTAAATGCAAGGCTTCAATGTCCGCACACAGCTTTAAAAGTTCCATTGCTTCGGAAAACTTATGCTGATAGCGATAAGCTAATGATAAAGTTTTATAGGCAGTTACTAATTTTAGATTATTTGGTGCTAATTGAGAATCTAAAATTTCTAAGGCACTTTTGCATAATTCTTCAGCTTTAACAAATTGTTCGAGCCTTATATATAAATCAGCTAAATTTAAATAGGTTTGGGCTACATCTAAATTTTCCTTACCCAATAAATTAATCTGGGATTTTAGTACTTGATTAATCGAATCTTTGGCTTCACTATATTTGCCAATAGCTTTATAAGCTATGGCTAGCTGGTTATACAAGGCAATAGTTTCAATTCTGGTTAAACTATTGTCTTTTATATCAAGGCAATGATTTAAAATTGCGATGGCATTTTCAAAATGACTTTCATAATATTGAGATGCAGCTGCTTTTAGCGAGAATTCAAAAAAAGCAGCTTTATCTTTTTTTAGTCCTGGCGAATAGGACTTATACGATTTAAGGATCTTTTCAATGTCTTCAGACATCTTTAGTGACACCGGATTGATTGGATAATGCAGCTTGAGCCGCAGAGAGCCTAGCAACTGGAACCCTAAAAGGTGAGCAGCTTACATAATTTAAGCCAAGCTGATGGGCAAATTTAATTGATGATGGGTCACCACCATGTTCCCCACAAATTCCCAGTTTTAAATCAGGTCTGGTTTGTAAGCCATATTCAACAGCTATTTTCATTAATTTACCGACACCATTTTGATCTAATACTTCAAACGGATTATCAATTAGGATTTTTTCACGTTTACCATTTATTTCAATTCCTTCAAGATAGCGTTGGAGGAATTTTCCCTCAGCGTCATCGCGCGAGTAGGCAAATGTTAATTGAGTTAAATCATTGGTACCAAAACTGAAAAATTCAGCATATTGTGCTATTTCATCTGCGGTTACACAAGCACGGGGCACTTCAATCATCGTGCCAAATTTGTAAGCAATTTCTAGTTTGTGTTCTTTCATGACGCTTGTAGCTACTTCTTCCAATTGGGTACGAATAACTTTGAGCTCATTTACATGACCAACTAAAGGTATCATAATTTCGGGGAATACTTTTATGCCGGTTTTACTAGCTTCACAAGCGGCTTCAAAAATTGCTTGAACTTGCATTTTGTTGATTTCCGGATAAATTAAACCCAATCTACAGCCACGTAAGCCCATCATGGGATTACTTTCAGATAAATCTTTAACTCTAGCTATCAAGGCTTGGGTGGCTTTGATTTTGCTGGAATCAGCTTTATTAAGTTTAAGTTCATGTAATTCATTGACTAAATCTAAGACTTTAGGTAGAAATTCATGTAATGGTGGATCCAAAAGGCGAATGGTTACTGGAAATCCGTTCATGGCTTTAAATATGCCAATAAAATCTTCACGCTGCATTGGCAGTAGTTTTTCGAGTGCTTGTTCGCGTTCTTTAACGTTAGTAGCTAAGATCATTTTAACGACATAGGGCAGACGTAGTGGATCCATAAACATATGTTCCGTTCTGCATAAGCCAATACCCTGGGCGCCAAATTTTATGGCCGTTTGGGCATCTTCTGGGGTGTCAGCGTTTGAACGAATTTTCAGTACTTTGACTTCATCCGCCCATTTTAAAATCTGATCAAATTCATGGGTGATTTTAGGTTCATGTCTATCAATACTACCATCAAATATTTCACCGGTAGATCCATCAATTGAAATAAGGTGACCTTTTTTATAGATTTTGTTACCTACTTTAAATTCGTGATTATCTAGATCGACTTTAATGCTTTCACAACCAGCTACACAAGGCTTGCCCATGCCACGAGCTACTACAGCAGCATGACTAGTCATACCACCACGACTGGTTATTACTCCCTGGCTAGCGACAACACCATGAATATCATCTGGGCAAGTTTCGTGTCGAACTAAAATCACTTTTTCGTTTTTGCTATTTAAAACTTCAGCTTCATCAGGACAAAAAACTATTTTGCCAATAGCTGCTCCTGGAGAAGCATTTAAACCAGTAGCAATTAATTTACCTGATTCAACCGCTATTTCTTTTTGGGCAATATCAAAGCTTGGTAATAATAGCTGATTGAGTTTTAAGGGTTCAATTGACTGAAGGGCTTCTTCTTTAGTGATAATTTTTTCGGATACTAAATCATAGGCACATTTAACTGCAGCTTGAGCAGTTCGTTTCGCCTGACGAGTTTGTAAAATGTATAGTTTACCATCTTCAATAGTGAATTCAATATCTTGAACATCACGGTAATGTGTTTCAAGTTTTCTGGCAGTATCATTTAGTTCATCATATAAAGACTTCATTTCAAACTGAAGATTAAAGACTTTGTTAGGTGTTCTGATTCCAGCAACAACATCTTCGCCTTGAGCATTAATTAAATATTCCCCGTAAAGGATTTTTTCCCCAGTACTAGGATTACGTGTAAAACAAACACCCGTAGCTGAATTGTTATTTAAATTACCAAAAACCATTGACTGAATATTAACAGCTGTACCAATGTTATGATCAATTTTGTTTAGATTTCGATAATATATAGCTCGATTATTATTCCATGATTTAAAAACAGCTTCAATAGCTTGTAATAGTTGATCTTTGGTATCTTGAGGAAAATCAATTTTTGTTTTAGTTTTGAAAATCTGTTTATATGTATCCGTCAGAGTTTCAAGGTCATCGCCTGATAGTTCGGAATCAACTTTAATTTTACGTTCAAATTTAAGTTCATCTAAGGCATCTTCAAATAAATCTTTACTGACGCTAAATACAACATTGGAAAACATTTGAATAAAGCGGCGGTAACTATCATAGGCAAACCTTTTGTTATTAGTTAATTTTGTTAAACCTTTTGCTGTTTCGTCATTTAAGCCTAAATTTAAAATTGTATCCATCATACCTGGCATTGAAAATTTAGCACCAGATCGTACCGAAAGCAATAATGGATTATCTGCGCAGCCAAGTTTTCGTTGAACTTGATCCTCCACTTGTTTTAATTCGGTTAAAACATCGTTAAATAAGCCTTGAGGTAATTGGCTGTTATTAGCATAATATTCACGACAGACATCAGTCGTTATGGTTAAACCTGGTGGTACATTGCATTTAGCTAAAGTCATTTCTGCTAAACCAGCTCCCTTTCCCCCTAAAATTTCTTTCATTCGCGTTCGATCATTGGCAAAATATTTTGCGGCATCGGAAAATAGGATAACTTTCTTGGTGGTTTTTTCATTACTTAATGCTGCTTGTAACATGGCATTCTCCTTAAACTTACTGACCTAAATATAAATAAATTTCTGATGAAATTTCCTCTACCGCCTTAGCTGAAACGTCAATAACATGACATTTTAATTCGCGAAAAATATTTTTCGCGTATCTTACTTCTTGGTTTATGCGGTCTAAATCCGCATAATCAGCTTGAGAAGATAATCCCATTATTTGCGCTCGTGTGGAACGAATATCCTGTAATAAATGTGGGTCAATGGATAAACCGACTATTTTTGAATTAGAAATTTGATATAAATTAAGTGGTGGTTCAATACCAAACACTAAAGGAATATTGGCTGCCTTTAAGCCATAATGCTGGGCTAAATACATGCAGTTTGGCGTTTTACTAGTACGTGATACACCAATTAGAACTACATCAGCCTGTTTAATGCCATCAGGATTTTTGCCATCGTCATAACGTATGGCAAAGTCAACTGCTTCAATACGTTTATAATAGGTTTCATCCATGACATGAAGACGACCTGGAACTGACAATGGCTGTTGATGCGTTAAACTAGTTAATTTATCAATTAATTGGCCTAATAAATCTATGCGTTGTATACGATATTTTTCCGTAGCAGCCTCTAGTGTCATTCTGAATTCTGGTAAGACCAAAGTATAAACAATAAGGGCGTTTTTATCTTTTATTTCTTCAATCAGAGTTAAGATTTGCTTACTAGATCTTATCTGGGGTAAGCGATATATTGAAACGGATGAGGGTGGGAATTGAACCAGGCATGCACGCGCTACAGCTTCAGCAGTTTCACCACTTGAATCAGACATCGTAAAAATTACTAAGCCACTTTTATGTGAAAGGGTCTTAGGGTTGATTGATGTTGGTGAAATATTAAAATCAGTCATCGGTCAGTGATTTAGCCAAAGATTAGCGCAAATGATAATTGAAAAGAACTTACTAGGTATTTATTTTGTAATTTTTAGTGAACAACAACTAATATATTTATTAGATTCCAATTTATATGATATGTTCTAATATATATATAACTTAAAAATTTAATCATAAAATAAGTATCAAAAATCAGGCCTACATTTTTGGGCTTCTTGCCAACTTCTGGATTATAATGATTATTTTAATTACTTAGTCAAGAGTTTGTCCTGATAAATATTTAAATTCATTAACCACATCTAATTTCCCCAGTCATAATGCCACCGTTC
>DAHXLC010000299.1 GCA_027371815.1 Candidatus Melainabacteria bacterium
AATGAATTACATTTTCACCTTTGGTTACGTTACAGGCTAATGTATCAAGGGTAATATCACCAACCATAAGTTTTTGATTTTACCTAATCTGGACGGAATTAGAATTTGTCGACAGTTTCGCGAAAAGCAAGGTTCAATACCAATATTAATGGTTTCAGCCAAAAACACTATTGATGATAAGGAAACTGGCTTAAATGCTGGTGCTGATGATTATTTGACTAAACCTTTTCATTTAAAAGAACTTGCCGCTAGGGTAAGGGTTCTTTTGCGAAGGCCACCGCAAATGCAAAATCAAAAACTTATGGTTGGTGATATTACCCTTGATACATTAGCCTGTAACGTAACCAAAGGTGAAAATGTAATTCATTTATTGCCTAAGGAATATCGATTATTGGAATTTTTAATGCGTCATCCTAATCAGGTTTTTTCTTCAGAATCATTATTTATGAGAGTTTGGGAATCTGATACAGCCGCTAGCCTTGATACTGTACGCGGGCATATTATGCGTATTCGCAGCAAATTAGACCATAATAACAAAGAATCGATTATTCAAACGGTGCGTGGTTTAGGTTATAAAATTAGGAATTAGTGGGTTAATTTGTTTAATTTAAGAATAAATGTTATCTAAACTAAGATTAAGATTGACTTTATGGTTTGTTAGTTTATCTATATTGTTGTATTTAATTTTAAGCATTTTATTTATTTTAGTTTTTAATCATTTACTTACTGATTTATTAAATGAAGAAGTTAAAGGTCTATTACGAGAAATCCGTCCGGCAATTATTTACCATGATAATAAACCAACGCTTACAACCTGGGCTAATGTTGCGAAGTCGTCAAATTTAAATTTATTAGCAACGATTCAGCTTTATACACCACAAGGAGTTCTGTTTGAAGAATATGGTCCTACTGGAGTCAAAGGCTTATCTAAAGGAATTATTAATTTACCTAATAAAAACCATCAATTAAGTTTACTTTCATTTTATCGCGCCTTAGAAATTAACAATACCTGTGTTGGTTATCTGCAAATTCAGTTACCAACGAAAAGCCGGGATGATGCTTTAAATAGATTAACCTGGACAATTATCATTATTGCCCCATTTTTATTAGCTGGTCTAGGTGTTACCGGTTATTTCTTTTCTGGTACAGCCATAAAACCAACTGAACAAAGTTTTTTAGTTTTACGGCAATTTATGGCTGATGCTGGTCATGAATTGACTACGCCAATAACGGTAATGCAGGCTTCAATTGATACTTTAGAAAAAATGATCTGCTTAAACACCTTTCCCCGGAAATAATACCAGTAATGACTAGGTCAATTGTTAGAATGTCTGATTTGGCTAGAGATCTTATGTTATTGGCTAAAATGGAAACACCATATTTGGTTTTAGAAATGAAATCTATTAATTTGGCTAATATTATGAAATTAATTTTTGAAGAATTTAAAGAATCATTTGAGCTAAAATCTATTAATTTTAAACAATCTATAAATAGTGATAAAGCTATTCTAGCTCATGAAGAATCAATTCGAGCGTTAATTTCTAATTTACTGCAAAATGCTTTAAGATATACTGATAGTAATGGCAAGGTTTCACTTACTCTTAATGAAAAAGCCAATCATTTAATTCTTATTGTTGAAGATAGTGGTATTGGTATTCCGCATGATAATTTACCCTATATATTTAATCGATTCTATCGTGTCGATAAATCAAGATCAAGAGCTGGCGGTGGATCTGGCCTGGGCTTAGCTATAGTCAAAGCCATTGTTGAAGCTCATAATGGTACTATTAAGGTTGAAAGTACTGTAAATGTAGGAACTACTTTTACGGTAAGTTTCCCCGCTGTAATTATCTAATTCAATAACAGCTACTAAAAATTAGAATTATCATTTGTCGTATTGTTTTGTTGATTGATATTATTAATTTTATTTTGGTATTCTTCTTGATCGTGTTTAATTTTTTCAAGCAGTTGCAGTTTTTTACCTCGATAAGCCGCCAAATCCTGTAAATCGGCCTGACCAAGCCTACGACTGGCTTCCCATACGTTGGCGTAATCGGTAACGGTTGCAGATTGATCGAGCGCTCGTTTAAGTAGATATCGATTCAAGTCAGGTAATTCAAAACTTTGTACTTCATTTAACAATACACAAAGTTGATGAGTATTATTTTCATCATCGATT
>DAHXLC010000302.1 GCA_027371815.1 Candidatus Melainabacteria bacterium
CGTCAAGCCATAACTAGAGCTTTAGCTGATAAATCGCGAACCATAAGAGTACCAGTTCATATGGTAGAAACAATCAATAAACTTAAAAAAGTCACCCGTCAGCTAGCTCAGGAATTAAATCGCAAACCCACGGAAGCAGAATTAGCTAAAGGCATGGATGTTTCAATTGTTAAACTACATGAAATTATCAAAGCCGCTAAAGAACCCATTTCATTAGAAACACCTATTGGTAAGGAAGAAGACTCTAGACTAGGCGACTTTGTTGAAGATGCTGAAACTGATAGACCCGAAAACACGGTAACTCACGAGTTATTACGTCAGGATTTAGCTAAAATGCTTAATGAATTAACCCCGCGCGAGCGTGATGTTTTAAGGTTAAGATTTGGTCTCGATGATGGCCGGCAGCGAACCCTGGAAGAAGTTGGCCAAATGTTCGCAGTTACGCGCGAACGGGTTAGGCAGATTGAATTTAAAGCTTTAAGGAAGCTTAGGCAGCCTGGACGATCCTCAAAATTACGTGAATATTTATAAAGCAAGTTGATTTTAAGAGCCCAAAATAATTTTGGGCTCTTAATTTGTTAGGAAGAGGTAAATTGGCAAGTTCAGACGATAAGGCAAATTTCCGTTCCCCATTTCATGGCGATGAAAGTGGGGATATTTTTGCCATGGAAAATACCAGTCCCAAAATCAGTAGCAATGAAATACGTAGCATTGAGACCCAATCAGGTTTTGAACTTATTTTAAAAAAAATTAAAACTAAAACCATGTTTTTAGTTAAACGTAAAATTGGTACGCCACCAGCTAGTCAAATTATTTTAACCCCTGATGAAGCTAATTGTTTTGCCCAAATTTTAGCCAATAATGATAAAGTAAACCCAAATGGGGAGTCTAATGAAACCAATAATTTAAATTACACAGATTTTGATGAATTCTCTTTAGAAAATTATCGCTCCAGTCGCAACCATAAATCAACTAAAAAATTTAAAACGCCTTTAAAAATTATTGGTATTATTGTTCTCGCTAAAATCTTAATTCTTATTGGCCTGTTTTTTGGTGGTATTTATCATTTTGGTCAGCCGCATAAAAATCAAAAAGTAACTGCAGATCTTATACTTAATGATGAAGATTATATTAAAAATTTTATTACTCAATTTATAATTAATTTTTATGAATGTAAAAATTATAATCTACCATTTACTAAAGTTATTCTAACTTTAGCCAATCTTAACCAGGCGCTTGGCAAAGACTATTTCCAAGACATTCAACCTAATTCACACAAGAACCCCATACCCAACAATCTAATACTTAATGTGCAAAATATTACTTTAGGTAAAATCCAAAATAAATCACGTGATCTAAGTCTGACTTTTATAGTTAAATCAGCAAATTCAACAAATAATTATAATGTCAAATTAACCATTTCCTGTTCTAAAAATGCTATTGGCATTCCTCAAATAATAATTGAAAAAATTGATCCTATATTTATAAAATTTTAATATAATGTATAATTTAAATTGCTTTATTAGACAGACTTAAATTTACTAATTATTTTATAAGGACATATATGGGTGAATCAGGATTTTTAATTTTACTAGTTGTAGTAATCTTAGGCTTTGGTATGTTTTTTATGGGTGGCAATAATTATATCGTCAACAAAGTATATAACGTAGACGTAAAAGATCTAGCCAATATGAATGTTAATAAACAAAATTACCAATCAGTAATAAGTAAACTTACCGATGTGGCTAACAATTCATATTTAGATAATAATCCCAAATCACTTAATGACTTAACTACTTTTAAACAAACTTTAGCTTTACTTGAAACAGCCAAGCAGTTTACTTCTGACAGTCCAAGCCTATATAGCAGTATGGGTATTGTCCAAAATCAAATAGCTAGCTTTATAGATCTGCAGACCCCAAACAATCCAGAAATTATTACGAATCTAGAAAATTCAGTTACAAATTTAAAACAGTCACTTAAACTTAAACCTAAAGATAATCTAAATCTACTAGTACTGGTCGATTCACTTATTCAATTAAGTCAAAAATATTCTAACCAACCAGAGTCTGCCATAAGCTATGCAAATGAAGCTAACAACAATTTAGGTCTGATTGACAACCAAACACTCCAAGTTAATTTAAAAATTCTTTATGCCAACGAAGCGGTTAACCTGGCTAATATTAAATCAGTGCTTAATCAAGCTAATGCTAACGACTTATATCAAACTGCTATAACAACTTACTTAAGCTTGCTTACCAAGAATCCCAATGATATTACCATAAATACCAATTTAGCCAGCTGTTATATGAATCAAGCCAATCAGTATTTACAAAAAAATGATACCACTGATGCCATAATTTACATAAATCAAGCGGTTAACATTGAACAAAAAATTGTTATGCTTAATCCTAAAGATTTTGAGTCGCTAAATAATTATGCTAGAGATTTAACTATATTAGCTCAAGTAAACCAACAGAGTGGCAATAAATTAGAAGCTGTAAAATCATATACACTGGCCTTAGATATCAATAATCGAATGTTGACGCTTAAACCTAATGACAATCAATTGTTATCTAATATTAGTACAATAAACCAACAACTCAACCAGCTTAAGTAGTTACCTAACACTCAAATATAAGGCTGTGCTAACTTTCACAATTAGTGCTTTATAAAAACAATGGGATTAAGTTTTTTTTAATCAGTACTAAAATGCAATGTCAGATAGCTTTTGCCACCAAAGATAGTCCAGTCAACTTCTTAAACCAGCTAATCTTGCGCGATCATTATTTATGATACCAGTGGCTTTTCCCATATCACGAGGAAATTCGCGCCCGCGCATGATCAATTTATGATCAAATTGCTGAGGTTTATATGCATTAGTAAAGAAATCAATAGCTAAATTAACATCAAATTCTTTGCAGGAAAAAATATCTAGCGTACTAAAAGCTTTTTCCGGAAAAGTATGAATGGAAATATGGGATTCAGCAATCAAAACAATGCCACTAACCCCCCAGTCTTCCTCAACCGTACCATGGTAGGGAAAAATATAGGGTGGCATGATTTTGGTCATATTAAGCTTAGGTGGGTAATTCTCTAAAACATTACTCATAAGGTTAAGATCGCTAAGTAATTCTTTGGGTGAGCCATAGGCTTCAATAATCAAATGTGGTCCGAACATGTTTAGCTCCTTTCCTTAACAAGTAGTTAAGATATATTTACCGAAAAACAAATATACTAACATGCAAAAAAATGCATGAAAAAAAATTATATTATATATTTTACGAATTACTAGTCTTTTTTTAAAAGTTTCATAAAAGATAACTAAATTTTTATGTTAACTTATTTTAGTTAACTTAGCCCCTAATAAACTAAAAGCAGACAGGAACATGATTAAAGTTGTAAACGCCAAAAAAACTTACCCTGATATTTAAATTTAGGAACCAAAATATATTAAGATTTTTAACTACAATAAAACTTTTTCAACTCTTACTTTCACTTCACTGGCTAAAGCCGATTTAATAAATCCATTAAATGTATCACTAGCATCAACCCAAAACTGTGAACCAACAACAATAGTTTTGGCCAAGAAAGATGAATTAGAGCCAGAAAAATGAATTAATACTGGATCCTGGCCTTTAAATTTATTCAGTATATCTTTAATTTTGTGCAAATCACTATAAGTTTGGTTTTGCGTTAAATAAATATTGACCAAACTGGCTTCATTAATAAGTCTTACCGTTTGGGCAATAATGGAAATATTCTCTTCATTTTTTTTGACTTTACCATTTATCAGCAAGATCTTTGAACTAGCTAATATTTGAGGATCCAAAGCTTCAAACAAATCATTATAAATTACAACATCAACCTTTCCTTCTAAATCTTCTAACTTTAAAATCCCTAAAACTTTATTCTGCTTAGTTAATTTTTTGGCCATTTCACTAACCAAACCACCAACAATTACGTTACTACCCTCTTTTAAATGATTAACTTCATTAAGCGAATGGGTGGTTAACCATTTTAAACGATTAATTACTCGAGCTAAAGGATGACTAGTAATATAAAACCCTAGCAATTCCTTTTCCATTTCCTGGATTTGTGATTCAAGAAATTCAGAATTATCACCCATCATTTTTTCTTCATTGGCGATGCTTGCCTCATTAATTAAACTAAAAAAGCTAAGTTGACCTGAAGCCATCGTGTTTTGAAAACGCAGACTAGAATCCATAAGCGGCTCTAAATTAAGCAAGGCTTGTTTACGGGTCAAACCAAGACTTTGACAGGCACCAGCCTTAATTAAGGATTCAAGGGTACGCTTATTCATTAATTTCAAATCAATTTTATTTAAGAAATCATTTAAAGATGTAAATTTACCACTCTTTTCCCGTTTATAGATAATTTCTTCAATTGCGCCTTGTCCAACATTTTTAATGGCACTTAAACCAAAGCGAATCGCATTCCCATGACTGGTAAATTCAAGTCCTGAGGAATTAACGTCCGGTGGCAAAACGGCAATGTCCATTTTCTGACAT
>DAHXLC010000013.1 GCA_027371815.1 Candidatus Melainabacteria bacterium
GATGAAGAATTTTACGACTTTCATTAATTACTTTAATTTCTTCTTTGGTATAACCATTATCCAGGAATTACTAACGGCACATTAGTATCCATGCGAAAGGCATTTGAATTATCAATAAAACAAGCACCTTCATGTACAGCTGATTTGGCATATAATTTAGCAATATCTTCACCACTACTGGCTAAAACTATATCAATGTCTTTAAAAGAATTATTATTAACCTCTCCAACAGTTAATAGCTCATCTTTAAATTTTAAAGTTTGATCTTTAGACTTACTGCTAGCCAGCAATTTTAAATTTTTTACGGGAAAATTGCGTTCACTTAAAGTACGTAAGAGTTCCTGACCAACTTTGCCAGTAGCACCTAATATTGCTACATTATATTGCTTTTCCATTTTTCTTTTTCCTTTTTAATAACTTTTAAAGTGTGGCTTACGCAATTTAAATTTCAGCTGATTAAGCCATTTCTTTAATCAATGGTCAGAATATTTTCTAAACCGCGAGTTAAGCCCTTTAAATTAGTGACTTTATTTAAAGCTAACATTATTCCTTTACTAAAGCAATTAGTGTTAAAACTACTATGGGTAATTTTTAACAATTCACCACTACTACCAAAATCAACTTCCTGATGCGATATTAATCCCGGCAACCTTAAACTATGAACCCTTATACCTGATTTCGACTTACCACCTCGAACTGATTCAATTAATTCATCTTCCTGTGTAGAACTTACATTAAACAGCTTAGCCAAACTTTCCATTTTATCTATAGTATATAAAGCTGTACCAGATGGGGCATCAGTTTTTTGGGGATCGTGCAATTCAATAATTTCAACATTATCAAACCATTTACTAGCCTGACTGGCAAATTCAATCATTAGAACCGCACCCAGCGAAAAGTTGGGAACAATTAATATTGGGGTATCATATTCCCGTACCGCTTGATTAAACTTAACCAGGATATCGCTCGTAATACCACTAGTACCGGTAACAAAAGGGATTTTATGACTTATGGCCTTTAATCCTAATTCTAAGCAAAATTCCCTATCCGTAAAATCAATAACAATATCAATTTTTTCTTGAGTGAAATCAATTTTATCGGTAATAATTAAATTATTAAACGCCTCAATATTTAAATACTTACCTAAATTCTGACCAATATAACTAGCTTTAGCCTTACCTAAAGCTAAGGTCAATTTATAGTCAGGATTACCCGCTAACAAATTAGCGGTCAATCTGCCCATGCGCCCATTGATTCCAGAGATTAAAACATTTTTTACTGACATAAACTAAATTCCAGCCATTTCTTCTTGATGCAAATTGTTGATTTTTCCGGTAGAACCAAACCCCCGACTACCTCGATTGGTATTGAGTGATAATTCAGTAGTTTCAATAAAATTTACTACCGGTAATTTTTGAATTACCAATTGTGCAATACGTTCATCTGGCATTATGGTATAGTCTTCTTCACCCAGATTGATAATTAACACGATGATTTCACCACGATAATCACTATCGATTGTACCCACACAATTGGTAAGCGTTAAACCATAATTAGCTGCCAGCCCTGATCTTGGACGAATTTGGGCTTCATAACCATCAGGTACTTCAATGATAATACCGGTAGGAATTTTAACCCGAGAGAGTTTATTGACCACAACTGGATCTTTAATATTAGCCTGTAAATCAAAGCCTGCTGCTCCGCTGGTTGCTTTAACCGGAGTATAATTACAGTTATTAATTTTTTTAAAATTTATTTCCAGCATTATTTTTTTACCTGCAAATGATTGTTTATTTTATCATGACTTCAAAAACCAAATAAAGTATTACTTAACTTTCATGAATATTTTTGCAAGTTTAAATTACTCATAGAAGTAAGTCCATTATACAAGTCTATATTATTGATAAAATTTCACGGACTAAGCTTAACGTTTAAAGTTTATTTTTTAATTTACTACCGAATTTATCCGTAATAGCTAAAAATATTTAAAATTAATTTAAATAAAATTAAATTAATTTAAGCTTAATGGGTTTAGAAATTTACGCAAATTAATCGACTAAACAAACACTTTCTATGCTTCAATTATTTTACTTTGGATCAAAGTTTAAGTTAAGATAATTTCTAACGATCTAAACACTACCAATTAAGAAAAATATATCTTAAAATGAAATATACTACTTTAAATAATTTTGCCGGCGTAGCTCAGTTGGTAGAGCAACGGTTTCGTAAACCGTAGGTCAGGGGTTCGAATCCCCTTGTCGGCTTTTAAAAATATCGCCTAAGTCCTTTTAAGCAAAAATAACGACTTTGCCAAAGGCTCATTTAAACGAAACTTTAATTAAGGCCTACCAAACAAGCAGGCTCGTTATACTAAATAGTAACCTGAGGTTGAACCCAAACGAAACTTTAATTAAGGCATACCAAACAAGGCAGCCCCACCAACAATATTACTAAGACTGCCAAACATTCCCGAAACTCCACCAGTTCCACTATTAGCCCATTCACCACCAGGGATTAAAAATTCATCAGCACCCCAGGCTGAAGGCATATAGCTATTATGCCCCGTAGTTAGACCCAAGTTTGATGTTGAGCTAGCAATACCCCAACCAATCCGATTTTGAGCCGCAAAACCTTCAATAGGAGTAGGTGCTAACGGTGAATTAGTTACTAACCCCGGTGTTGGTGCTAAGCCTGATTGAGAAAACACACCCGTGCCCTCATCACCATATATTTGCTCCATATTTGCCCCAGAACTAAAGACAAAACTATCTAAAGTTGTTGGTGGCAAACCATTTAACTGCTGATAAATAGCTCCTGGAGTCAAGTTAAACCCAGGCATACTAGACGTATTACCTGGGGACGTTAATCCCGTAGGCACCCCATTGGTATAACCAACCGTATTTGATCCACCCAAGCCCGGAATCAATGAAGTCAACGAATTAAAACCCTGGGCATAACTTGCTGATAAAGGATTAACCAACAAATTAATAATTACCGCTAAACCTAAAACATTTTTTAAATTAAACAACTTATTAAAACCAGTTTTAAACATTTTCTTATCCTTATTAAATTAGCAACTATAGTAAACAACATAAAAAAATTAGGGAATATAACCAAAATATACCGATCCACCAGGAGCATAGTAAGGTAATGGTAAAACACCAAATACTGGCGCTAGGCCTTTAGAAGTAGCTGGACGCAACCCTAGATTTTGACTCCCGGTTGGGGTAGGCACAGCAGAACCGGGATTAATCGTACCTATACCAGTTGGACTAGAAGTGTTACCAAACGTTCCTGCGTTATAAGCTGGGGCAACTCCAGTTGTTGGGGTTGGCGCATTGCCTGGCGTAGTTACCGGAGTATTAGCTGGCGGTAATGGCGTTGTAGTTGTAACAGGAGCCAGAGCCGCTCCAGGAGTTGTACTGACTTGATATAATGTATTTACCGAATAATTAGTGGCTGAAGTAACCGGCAAATTAGATCCAGCTAGGTAATATGCTGATGGATTACTAATAGTTGTAGTTGTGCCATTGGAATAATAAAGCGTATTACCTTGCAGGTACATGGGTGCGTTAGAACTATAAATTGGATTACTTACAGTTCCCGAGCCCGAATTAGTTGAAGGACTAAAACTGTTTAAACTATTAACCGTGCTACTGGTAGGGGTTTGAGACGTACCGGATAAATTACCCAAATCATAACTTGATTGAGCAAAACCCACATTAACACTACTTATAAAAACTGTGGCCAGCATTACTAAACTTAATGACAATTTAATCATAACAATCCTAATCCTCAACTTTTTTAAAATCCAAACATACTGGATATGCTATTAAACCCAGAACTTACACTGCTTCCACTT
The DNA here is from genome assembly GCA_027371815.1 of Candidatus Melainabacteria bacterium. Classification (GTDB taxonomy): domain Bacteria; phylum Cyanobacteriota; class Vampirovibrionia; order Obscuribacterales; family JAKAZS01; genus JAKAZS01. Next base: position 3,863 of record DAHXLC010000013.1, read on the forward strand.
ACGCCAAACATATTAGTTATGCTATTAAAGCTACTGCCAAATAATGATGACCCTAAACCAAAACCACCACCAAAACCACTGCCAAAATTAGGTCCTCCACTAGCCGCCGTAAGGGTAGGATCATAATATCCCGTTGTCTTACAAGGCATATCGCAAATATTGCCATCAAAAGATGAAGTTGATACTGGTGGCAACATTCCAAATCCATAATAATCATTAACGCCCGTCATCCCTGGGGCTATGCTAGCAGCCAGGCTTGGCAGTATCGAAAACCCATAACTAAAACCACCCGATGAAAACGGTAACATATTTACTGAACTCATACCCATAAGACCATTTTGAGCGCTTTGCAGGCCTGGAACATTCTGCGGTATCGTTGGGATACTTACCGATGGCGTCATAGTCTGGTTACTAGTCATTTGTGAAGTATTGCCATAACTTCCAGTAGCTCCAGCTGAATTATATGGTGACGAATTAAAATCAAACGGATTAGCACTTTGCGCTAAAGCCCAATTTGGCATTAACAATAAACTTAGCAAAACGAGGCTAAATAATGAAATCCTTGTATTAAATCGATAGTAATTGCTGAAGATATTATGCATAATATAAAGCCCCAAAATAAAATTTACGCTGACCTGAATCCATAAATACATGTGCTATAGTATTTGTACCCAAATATTATAAAATCAAAACCAAAAATATTAATTTTTACTAATTTACAATATCATACCACCATTCAATTGGATGTCAATATTAAATTTTAAAATTTAATCTTAATTCTTTGATTAACTAGCCCGTTTACCCCATATTCAAATTTGGCCTAATAAAATATTACCCCAACTAATTAAATCTATCATTTATCGCCTTAATGCCTATAACCAATAAACTTATCTTAGGAATTGAAAGCAGTTGTGACGAATCAGCTATTGCCATTGTCGAAAATGGTCGCAAAATAATTACGTCACAAATTGAAAGCCAAATTAACCTGCATGAAAAATATGGTGGCGTGGTTCCGGAAATCGCCTCAAGATACCATGTTCAGGCAATTACAGCTTTGATTGAAACAGCTTTAACTACCAGTAAAATAAATCCGGCAAGTTTAAGTGCAATTGCCTGTACTCAGGGGCCTGGCTTAATTGGCACATTACTGGTAGGCTTAAATACTGCTAAAGCCTTAAGCTATGCCTGGAATAAACCCTTACTTGGGGTTAATCATCTTTATGCTCATATTTGTTCCTGTCTGTTGGAAAGTAACCTAGAGCCACCATTTCTAGCTTTATTAATCAGTGGTGGCCATACTGAACTTAGACTTTTTGAGTCCTATACTAAATCACAGTTAATTGGTGAAAGCCTTGATGATGCTATTGGTGAAGCCTTTGATAAAATTGCCCGCATCCTTAGCTTAAAATATCCTGGTGGCCCTGAATTAGAAAATCTAGCCAAATCCGGAGATTTAAACTATGTTAAATTTCCGGTAGCTAAAGTAAGCAATTATGATTTTAGTTTTAGCGGGCTTAAAACTAATATATATCGTTACTGTGAAAAAAATCCTCAATACGATGCTGCTAGCGTTGCCGCCTGCGCTCAATCAGCTTTAACACAAGCTTTATTGACCAAAACCTTAAAAGCTATCAATGATTTTAAGGCAAATAAATTAGTAGTCTGTGGTGGCGTATCAGCTAATAACTTTATTCGCCAACAATTTTTAAGCAACATTCACATACCGATTAATTTTCCGGATCTTAATTTTTGCACTGATAATGCTGCCATGATTGCTAGTGCAGCTTATTTCAATACAAAACCAATAATGTATAATGCAACTGCATTTTCCCGATCCAAACCGCTGGATAGCTAATTATATTAATATGACTATATACATACTATA
>DAHXLC010000019.1 GCA_027371815.1 Candidatus Melainabacteria bacterium
ATTTAGAAGAAGCTTGTGAAAGAGTTTCCATCACTGCTGGACATAAATTAAATGTTGGCGGCATGAATTTAGCTAAAGTTCCTGATGTAGATGTTAAGCTAAACGATGTTAAAGGTATGGATGAAGCAATTTCTGAAGCCCAAGAAGTTGTTACTTTATTAAAAAGTTTAGATAAAATCTCACATTTAGGTTTAAAAGTTCCTAAAGGGCTACTTTTAGTTGGTCCGCCAGGTGTGGGAAAAACTATGTTAGCTAAAGCCATAGCTAATGAAGCAGGTGTTCCATTCTACGCTTTATCCGGATCGGATTTTCAGTCAATGTGGGCAGGCGTTGGCTCCAATCGGGTTAGAGCTGTTTATGAACAAGCTAGGCGATCACTTAAACCCTCAATCGTTTTTATTGATGAAATTGATGCAATAGGAGCTCGTAGGGGTGAAGACCTTGGTGGTGGAGCCATAGCTGATGCTAATAAGACTTTAAATCAATTATTAGCAGAAATAGATGGTTTTGGTAAGCATAAGGTTTTAACCATTGGTGCTACTAATAATATTAAAATTCTCGATCAAGCCTTACTTCGACCAGGCCGTTTTGATCGTCAGATTAATGTTCCATTGCCTAATCTTGAGGGTCGGATTGCCATTATTAACCATTATTTAAGCAAAGTTAAAACCGAATCAAGTGTAAGCTCAATTGACTTAGCTCGATCAACAGTATTTTCCTCAGGAGCTGATTTAGCTAATATTATTAATGAAGCTGGACTGTTTTCAATTCGTGATAACCGTGAAGCAATTAATCAAATTGATTTAATTAAAGCTACCCAAAGGGTAACTTTCGGTATGTCATACAGTAGACAGGTATTGCTTGATGAATTAACTGCTACGGCTTATCATGAAGCTGGACATGCCTTAGTTTGTTACCACCGTAATCGCAAGGATCGAATCCAGCTAATTACGATAGTTCCAAGTGGTCCAGCTTTAGGCTATGTTTGGCATGTAGGTAAAGATGATTATGTCCAAAAAACTAAAGAAGATTATTTAGTGGATATTGAGGTTGGTTTTGGTGGCTATGTTGCTGAAAGTATTTTTATGGATACCACAACATCTGGAGTATCTTCGGATTTAGATAATATAGCTAGAGTAGCTCGATCAATGGTAAGAGCATGGGGTATGGGTACATTCCCCTTTAATATTGATACAGCATATGGTGGCGATACCAATTTTAATAGTGTAAAAATTTCTTCCAGTACGGAAGAAAAAATTGAAGCTGATATTAAATCTATTATTGATCAATGTAAATCTAATACTGAAAATTTATTGCGTAATAATCGCACTCAATTAGATAATTTAGCTAAAGCTTTGCTTGAAAAAGAAACTTTATATTATTCAGATATCGTTGCGATTCTGGAACCAAATCGCAAGCCTAGTGAAGTTAAGGCAGAGCTAGAAAGTTTAGGACAACGAAAATTAGTTGGTGCTAGTCTTAAAATTAATAATGACAATGGTAAAATAACTAATAATCCATTAAGTGAAAGTTAAAAGCAAAATAAATTAACACTGTTTTCATTATGCTCAAAACCAAATATGGCTATTTTTATTTTTTTATCGGTTTAATTTTAACTACAATGATTATGTTTGATGCATTTTCCCAAAAAAAAACAGAATTAATCCGCAAAGTAAAATTTGCTAATTCCTGGTATGAAGGCGATTGCAAATTACTAAATAATCAGTTGGACAAATATTTAAATAATATAACCCCTAGTTCTAAACCCATATTTGCGATAATATCTCCCCATGCTGGTTATTTATACTCAGGAGCAATTGCTGGCAAAGCCTATGCAACTGTCGCTAAATTAAAACCTAAACGCATATTTTTATTAGGACCAAGTCATTATGTTGGTTTTGAAGGGGTAATGCTGCCACAGTATAATTCATTTGCTACGCCATGTGGCCAAATGGAAATTGATCAAAATGTTATAAAGGAATTAAAAAAAAATAAACTATTTCAAATTTCTAATGAAATTCATGCTAATGAACATTCATTAGAGATTCAACTCCCCTTTATTTATAAGCTATTTCCCGATGCTAAATTAATACCATTAATTGTTGGCACAATACCAAATGAAGATATTTTAAGCCAAATATCTTCAATCCTTAAAAAAAATATTAATGAGGGTGATCTAATTATTATAAGTTCTGATTTTACGCATTATGGCTCAAGATATGACTACATTCCTTTTACCGAAAATATTAATACCAATTTACAAAAACTTGATATGAAAGCATATGACAGCATAAGCAAAATAGATGCTCATCAATTCTTAAATTTTCAAACAATTACTAAAGATACCATTTGTGGTATGTATCCGATTGCCATATTATTAAAATTACTACCTAAGGATGCACAAGCTCATTTAATTAAATATACAACATCTAATGAAGTAATCCATGAAGAAAGCCATAATTGTGTTAGTTATATGGCCATTAATTTTTCTTTACCCGATAAAGTAAATAGTAATTCGGATATTTTTATGCAGAAGAATTATTTACTAAATTTAGCCAAAGAAACATTAACTAACTTTGTTACTAAAAATAGTATTAAAGAAATTGATGTCCAAAAATTACCTGATAGTTTAAAAGATGATAAAGGCGTCTTTGTAACTTTATATAAAATTGATGATAATGGTGAAAAAAATCTACGTGGTTGTATTGGAAATATTTTTCCAGTTAAACCACTTTATCAGGCCATAATTGATAATACCATTTTAGCTGCCTCACGAGACAATCGGTTTTTGCCAGTATCTGCCAATGAATTAGCTAAAATTAAAATTGAAATAAATATTTTGACTAAGCCCAGACCCGTAAATTCATTTAATGATATTACATTGGGCGTTGATGGCATTATTTTAAATAAAGATAATGCTACAGCTGTCTTTTTACCAGAAGTAGCAACCGAGTATAATTGGACACTAGCGCAAACACTTACTCAATTATCAATTAAAGCTGGCTTAGATGCCAGTGCCTGGCAAAAAAATTGTAAATTTAGCGTTTTTCAATCGATAGTGTTCAAATAATTAAATTTTGGGAGTTATATCTTTATTTTGTAAATTTAATTTAAATAATTTTCTTTGATTTAACCAGGCAAAGATAAAAGCTAATTCATTGGCAGATACTGGCAA
>DAHXLC010000026.1 GCA_027371815.1 Candidatus Melainabacteria bacterium
AGACTATAAGCCAATTGAATCAATAGAAATCATGGATCGAAATGATAAACAAGTCTGCATTATTGAAGGCGATGATTCCAGAAGAATAATTCCGCTTAATCAAATATCCAATCAAATGCAACAAGCCATGTTGGCGGCTGAAGATCATTATTTCTTTGAACATCATGGCATTAATTTTGTCAGCATTATTCGAGCACTATTTGTTAATTTACAAGCGCATAAAGTTGTTGAAGGTGGATCAACAATTACCCAGCAACTAGTTAAAAATCTATTTTTTGGCGATAGCGGACGAACATATGATCGCAAAATTAAAGAAGCTATAGTATCTTTTGAAATTGAGCGCAAATACAGTAAAGAAAAAATTCTCGAATTATACTTAAATCAGGTCTATTTTGGTAATAATGCCTATGGCATCGAAAAAGCTGCTTGGAAATACTTTAACTGTGCAGCTAGTCAGCTTGATCTTGCTCAGTCAGCATTTTTAGCCTGCTTGGTCAAGGCGCCTTCAGAACTAGGATCTCGGGTACATCGCCAAGCAGCCATCGAAAACCAGCAAGAAATTTTACAAAAAATGGTTGAATATGGCTATATAACTGATTCACAATACAACAAAGCAATTAAAGAAAAATTGATTTTCAAAAGTGGTACTAACCCTTATTCCCAATATCCTTATTATATTAGCTATGTAGTAGAACTATTAAAGTCACGTTTTGGTGAAAATGATCTAAGACACCAGGGTTTAAAAGTCTATACTAATTTAGACCCAAATGCTCAAAGCAGTGCCGAAAAGGTGCTTAATGAGTCTATTAAGCACGCACCTAAAGGAATTTCCCAAGCTGCACTTGTATCAATTAATGCTAGTGACGGAGCCGTTTTAGCTATGGTTGGTGGGGTTGGCGATTATTGGAAGTCTCAGTTTAACCGCGCAACCAATCCCCATACAATTGGTTCGGCTTTTAAACCATTTGTTTATTTAACAGCCCTGCTCGAAGATAAAATTGATTATGATACGATAATTGATGATGCACCAATAACTATCAAGCAGTCCTGGGGCTTACCTGATTATTCGCCCAAGAATTATGATCACCGATTCTTAGGCAAAATTACGGTTGCTCGAGCTCTAGCTGGATCGCGCAACGTGCCCGCTATTAAAATTGCCCAATTAGCTGGAGTTGACAATATAGTTGAAACGGCAAATCTTGCTGGTGTAACCACTAAAATTGAGCCTAATCTATCTATTGCCTTAGGCTCATGTGCCATTAGCCCGCTCGATATGGCTAGCGCTTACAGTACTTTTGCCCGTTATGGCATCAAAATTCAACCAACGGTAATTCGTAAAATTGAGAATTATCAAGGTAATATATTGTTTGCTGGTGAATATAAAACGGATCGAGTATTTCCTGCACAAAAAATATCTCAATTAATTGAATTAATGATTGGTGTAGTAAAATTTGGTACTGGTCGTGGTGCCCAATTAGCCGATCGCCCCGTAGCTGGCAAAACTGGAACAGCTGATCAATCTAAAGACATCTGGTTTGTTGGCTTTACGCCGGATTTAGTTACTAGCACCTGGGCTGGTAATGATCAAAACTTACCGATTGCTGGATCGCATGTAACTGGTGGCGATATCATGGCGCAAATTTGGCGTAAATATAATGAAGAATATTACAAAACCCATATCATGCCAGCGGGAAAATTTATTTTAGTAAAACATGAAGACAAGAAAATTTTAACTCAAGATAATCTTAATAATGACAATACCCAAAATCTAAGCAATAATCCTTTAAATAATTCGACAGTTATTGAAAATGGTCAATTACAAAAAGATGATATTATAAAATTGCTTAAATCTACATCGAACAATGATCCAAAATTACAAAAAGAACAATTAAACATTATCGAAACTCAAAAGCAAGGCAATACTGAAACCAAAAACGAATAAATATGGAAACAATTACCAATTCTAACTTCAAAAACTCTAAAGCTATTACCATTTGGATTTTAATATCTTTATCAGTAATGCTTTTGCTATTTTGTTTAACCCGTACTAAAGTATATGGTGGGTATAATTTATTTTTAAATGGTAAATCCGAAGTCATTGGTGCCAAAGTCTATATTGACAATAAATATTATGGCCAATTGATCAATAAAGACGAAAGCGGACTTGGTGGGGGATCCTTTTGGGCAAGGATTAAAAACGGTCATCATTTTCTCCAAATAATTAAAACGGGTTATCTATCTTTCAGCAAACCCTTTAACATGAATGAAGAAGAATATATTGGTATTGAATTAAAACCACTTAAAAACTGAGGATTAAAGATATCGAAACTATACTAAACTCAAAAAACTTAGGTCTAATTGGTATAACCAGTATTTTGTTATTGGCTTATATATTATCCAATGATCGTAAAGCCATAAATTACCGATTAGTTATCACCGGCTTAATCCTGCAGTTAAGCCTGGCAGTTTTTGTCCTTAAAGTTGAATTCGGCCAAAATTTATTTAAGCAGATTGGTGACCTTATAACCAGTTTACTAGGTTTTTCGGACGAAGGAGCGGGTTTTGTCTTTGGCTTTTTAGTTAAAGAGCCGCAAAAACTTAGGAGTATGTTTGGTATTGGATCAGAATATATTTTTGCCTTTCGCGTTGTCCCCACGATTATTTTTGTATCCAGCCTAGTTAGTATTTCTTACTACTTAGGAATTATGCAGCGCATTGTTAAAGTTGTTGCTAAATTTGTAGCCTGGCTTATGGGAGCTAGCGGTGCTGAAGCCTTATCCAACGCAGCTAGCGTATTTGTGGGTCAGGTCGAAGCTCAATTACTAATCAAACCCTATGTGGCCTCAATGACTAAATCTGAACTTTTAGCCTCAATGGCAGGATCCATGGCCTGTGTATCTGGTGGCGTACTAGCTGTGTATATCGGTCTTGGGATTAAAGCTTCCTATTTACTAACAGCAAGCATTATGGCCGCTCCAGGAGCCTTAGTAATTTCAAAAATAATTTATCCGGAAAAAGAAATTTCTAAAACCAAAGGTAGTGTCAAATTAGAAATTTTAAAAACCAATGTCAATTTAATTGATGCTGCCAGTCATGGTGCAAGTGATGGCTTAAGAATCGGCTTAAATGTAGTGGCAATGTTAATAGCTTTTATTGCCTTAATTTCTTTAATCGATGCCAGCCTAGCCTTTCTATCCTTACAACTTAACTATTTGGGAATTCATTTGCACAATTTTGGCTTTACCAGTGACATTGTCAAGCTAAAAGATATTTTTGGCCTTTTATTTTCACCAATTGCTCTTATTTTAGGTGTTCCAGTTAACGATATTCACGTTGTCGGGAAATTAATGGGCGAGAAATTAGCTATAAATGAATTTGTTGCCTTTAGTGATTTGTCACGTATGGTCAATCATTTAACCACTGAAACTCTATCCAAAAGAGCTGAATTAATTGCTAGCTTTGCCTTATGTGGCTTTGCCAATTTTTCTTCAGTGGCCATTCAAGTTGGTGGCATCGGTGAAATTGCACCCAGTCGCCGTCAGGATATTGCCAAATTAGGGATGAAAGCCTTACTTTGTGGCACTATGGCAAGTTATCTATCTGCAGCAATAGCTGGTTTATTAATTTAACCAATTATTATTTATTAACTTATGGATTTACAAACAAAAAATCTTTAAATTTTTGCCAGAAAGTTCGATTCTTTAAATTAGCTAATTCCTTTCTGGTATCAGCTAGCCTTTGGGCTAAACGGCTATTATCTTCTTCAACAGCTTCAACAAGACTTTCTAAAATATGGGTTTGTTTTTTATGTTTCAAGAGTGATGTCATAAGAATAGTTCTTTCTTCATTAGCCTGCGCTAGTTCAAGCTCCATAAGTTTTAATTCATGATTTTCCTTTTTTAACACTGCAATCTCTTGCAAAGCCCAATATTGTTCAAGATTATCAACTTTTAATTTGGTATTTTCTTTAAGTAAGTCAGTTATTTTATCTAATAAAGCAATTGATCGACGTTGCAGATATTGAACCTCATCTTTTAATAAGCCCGTTTGTTCATTATCTTTATATTTTTGAATCAATTCTAATACTTGACGTCTTACCCTCTTTTCGTTTGCGGTATTAATTTTATAATCAGGAGCAGTTGATACTACTTCTTGCGCCCATTGAAAAATATGATCAAGCCCATCTAAAGACATTGAATTAGTATCAGATCTAGTTATCGTATGTTCTAACATTTCAGTCATATTTATTTTGGCTAATTGTTCAGTGCTCACGCTTAATCCCCCTAAAGTTTGATACTATAATACCAATAAAGTGGCAAATAGTACAACTATATTTTAAATTATTTTTATATTCATCATTCAATTGTTAAAACACAAACAAAGTAAGATATCTATTCTATATCCAACCCGTCGTCTAAAGCCTGATCTCAACAAGAAGACAGATCAATAAAGTCATATTACTTCAGACAAGCTTACTTCAATAGGTATATTTATTTTGCAACAGTTAAAAGTTTTTGCCTAATTCTATATAAGGTATATAAATAACTAAATAATAATCCGATCTGAACAATTAAAGCTGGAATCACCTGAGCTTTGTCAACAAGCATTATAATGATGGCATCTAAATTTATGAGCACCCATATTGGCAGGATTAACTTTTTAAAATTTAAGACTTCATTATTAAGGCTATAAATTATTGCTGAAGCTAAAGTAAAAATAGCCAAATCATAATACAACAAATGGGGTGAAATCACTGGTTCAATAAATATTCCTAAGATGTAAATATAAGGGAAATTATTAGGATTGTCTTTAAGCAATTTGTGACAGTAATATAAACAGCTTAAAGACAATAACAATGCCAGAAAATAAATTACTTGACGCACATTTTCGCGCAGCTGATCCGGAACGGTAACTAAAAAACAACCAATAAAACTTGAAATAAGTTTTCGCGAATAAGCCAAATTATTTACGGTAAAGATACTATCAAAGACTTTAAAACTAAACAGCCAGGTTGCAAAAACTTTTGGACCAATTAACCCGCAAACCATAATTATCATTGAAATAACTGCTACTATCATGCCAAAAATAACTTGAGCATTTTTAGTCAATAAATACGAGCCGGCTACAAGTAAGGCAATCGGTAAATATTGAGGTTTTAAAAGCGTACACCCCAACATGAAGCCAGCCTTATAATAAGCTTTTTGTTTTAAAAAATAATAACTTAAACTTAACGGTAGTATTCCCAAGCAAAGATTAACTTGCCCAGTTAAAACTGTTATCACTACTGGAAAAAAAAGTATATTGCGATAAACTAGATTCCAGGATTCCAGCTGATAAGCTTGAGTAATTTTTTTAATGCTAAAATTTAAGGCTAATAAAGATAAGCTTTGCCAAAAAAATAAAGCTTGCCACAATGGCAAAAAACTTAATGGCGCAAAAATTAAAGCTGTAGCTGGAGTGTAAAAGAAAAATGTATTCATTTGCTTGGATAAATCAGGCAAAAGTTTATGCACATAGTAATGAAACCCAGAATCACCTGTAAAATCAGGGTTGCTTGGATTCAGATACAAATTTTCCGTTAAATTATGACTAACTAAATAACCTGCTATATAAAAGGTATGGGAAAAATCTAAATATTCAATTAGTTTTTTATGCCCAAAATCTTCATAAATCAACATTGAAATAACCATAAAAGTAAAAAAGATTACATTGATTTTAATATTTAATTTTGGCATTGCTAATCGTATTTCTCTTACTAGTAAAGTATTCATTGCGTAATTTACATAATTTTTTGTCAAATATGTCAAATTCTGCTGTTAATTAATTTTACATCATTAGTTGTTTTTTTTAACCTTCTTACCTAAAGTGGGAAAAACCGCAAGTCATAGCGTAATTATCCTAGAGACTTTTAGCCTAAATTGTTTTAATTTAACTCATAAGCTTAAAAATGCTCAAAATCTATGTTAAGGCGCTTATGAGATTTATGAATATGATTATTATCAATATAACTAAATATTTTACCTTAATAATTTTAACGCTCGTAATTATGGCCTTAACTTCAACTTTAGTTTTAGCTCAAAGCGTAACGGATATTAATACACCACTTATTCCGGGCGCATTAAGTTCAGGTCCTAATATGGTTCCCATGTCTGGGCCATTGCCACCGATGGGATCTGGAGCGACACCCATACCGGTAAATCCAGGTATGCTTGGACAACCAACTATCGTACCATGGATTAATAATGTACCAGCCAACACTATGGGTATCAGTAATTCAAATATGAATTTATCCATTTCGCCAGCCAGTACTTTTACCCCAGGTCAGTTAGGACCAAGTTTAACCGGTCAAATTCCTGGCCCACCTTCAACACCTGGGTCAAATCCAGGATCGCTAACCATGTCAACAGCTGGTTATGGGCAAAGTGCTGTTAACGTCAATGTAAATTATGGTGGTGGCCTACCCAATGGCGTGGCACCGATTAATCGTCGTGGCGGTCAAAGTACACGTGATTTTGGTTTACCCAAATATAATGGATCCTTAACTACGGATTTTGGTCAAAACTTAGCCACTAATCCTAATATTGCTATTCAACCTCAGTATTCTCAAGATGGAACCAGAGCGGCTCAATATCCTGGTCAAATCAATTCTTTTAATCGTAATCCTAATTTAGCTAATGCTCAAGAAACCCTACAACTATATGGTTCACAAATATTATTTAAAGGACCAAATAATCCACCTCAAATGACTATTGCCCCCTACTAACAGGCTCTAAGGAGACTACCCAAAATGTTAAATCTAAAATTACTTAATGCTTCATTACTTGCAGTTGTTGTAAGTTCTTTCATTGGTCAATCAGTTTTTGCCCAAAGCATAACTGATCCAACGACCCCACTTATTCCTGGTGCGTTAGGCAGTGGGCCGTTTATTCCGCCACCACAAGGAGCGCCACCAGCGCCAGGTGATGGCTCAACACCACTACCAGTAACGCCAGGCATGGGCGGCCCATCGACACTTTTACCCTGGGTACCAGCTATGCCAGCTAACTCCATCGATTCACTCAATTCAGGAATTCCACTGCCAGTTGGCCCACCAGTAGCTACACCGCCTGGAGTGTTAGGCCCGATGTTAACTCCTTTTATACCCGGACCAGCTTCAACGCCTGGACCTAATCCAGGATCCTTAATGACTCCTTTATTAGATAATGGTGGCCCTGGCGATTTTAATGCAGCTCAAGGCACTTTAGTTAATCCTGGTGGCGGCTTACCAGGAATGGGTGGCTATAATACAACTATAAACACCATTCGCCGTGGTGGTCAACAAACCCATCAATGGGAATTACGTGGCCGCAATGCTGGTATGATTCCAGGATCGGGAGATGGCAGTCAAGGTGAAGTTGAAGAACTTGGTCCATATGCTGGTTGGGGTGTCCCTTTTGGTGTACCAACCGGTGATGGTCTACGCAACAGCTCTATTGACTTAGGCGGTGGTATGCAAATGAAAGTTGGTGGTGTAACGGTACCAACTGGCAATACCATATTAGATTATGGAACCAATGCCATGCGTGGTAATCCGATAATGGGTCTAGGTGCTCAACGATCTTTTGATTTTGGCCAAGGCTTTAGAAATAATGGTATTTACAGTAATGCTACTACTGATTATGGCTTTCCTTATCAACAATTTAATCCGGCTAACGTAGGACCTCAAGCAACTGGTCAATTACTGCAACCAACAGCAATTGAAACCAATTTCTAAATCAAGTGTTAAAGATAAGGGGGGAATTTACGTAAGCCAATGGGAATTCTCCCTCTTGTCCAAGACTCAAGTATTCAACTATTATTCAATCATGTTCAAGTTTCAAAGATTTTTTTAGGATTTAAGTAAATGACTAAGGTTTTAAAAATAAATAAAATTTTCAAATTAATAAGTTTAAGCCTTATAGTTCTTTTAACTTCATTAAATCTTAATCTTAAAGTAATGGCACAGCAAGGTATCCCTAATAATGCCCCAGGTATTACCAATAACCAAGTAAATGCTTATGTTAATCCTTATATAAACAATAATTCAGCTAATAATCTTCAATCGGTTCAATCTTTTCGTCAATCAACCTTTAATTATTTAACCAATAACCCAAATTTAACTAATAATCTTATGAATAATTCAATACCCGTAAATACTGTAAATAATAATTTAAACAATTCCTTACCAAACCCAACTGGTTTGCAACAATATAATATTGCCATGCAACCACATTTTGATCAGTCCAGTATCGCCATGCCTAATGCCAATGCTCCTGAGACCCAAGTTTTAAGCGCTGGAGTACAAACTCAAGTAATTAAAACCAGTACCAGAAGATCCGGATTCTCTAATATTTTAAGTGCTGTTGCCGGATTTGGTTTTGGACCGATGCTTTATAGTACATCAATTCGACCTAATTATGGAAATCCTTTAGGACTAGCCTTTCAAGGTCTCGGGTATTCTGGTTTTGGTACTAGAAATGGCTTTAGATATTAAGCTTAATTTACAAAGGTGAAGAATATGAAATACCGTTTATCAATTACCCTACTTTCCACAATACTTTCAATAGTTTCATTTAATTCAGCTTATGCTGGTGAAGCTGGTGGAGCCAGATTTAGTTTTGCCCCAAATGTCTGGGGCGGTGGGGTTAAATCAGCTGGCACTCCAGAACCACCAATAGTTCGCAAGAAAGCAGTAGCGATATGGCATCCCGTGCAAGTTGCCAAACGCGCTCCCAGCGTCCCCCACGATGCTTCGTTCTTAGGCTTAGACAACGAGGTTTTAGCGAATCGCGTACCACAGGTATCTACGGCAACACAAGTAGCTATAGCACCAACTTATGCTCAAGTATTGCCACAAATGACAGCCAAGCCAATGAACGGTGCCTTTAAATCAGCTTTTGGCAAGCCTATAGGATGCACCCCAGCTCCGCAAATTGCTGTAGCTCATAGTTTACCTGTAGCTCCTGTAGCCATTCCATCTGTCAGTGCTCGTTTAGCCTCTAAACCAGCTATTCGACACTATAATAACAGTCGACCTATGCAAGCTATTGCCAAGAGCCTGAATAGTAGTAATGACAGTTACGGCAAAAACTTTGGTTATGTCCCGCAAGCTGGAATATATAGTGGTGATGGTCAACACGTATCAACCAGTACGCAAGTACATGCTCAAATTATCAAACATTAGAACTCTTTTATAACTTACATTCGTTAAATTAAATTAAATTATATAACACACATTACTGGAGGTAATAAATCATGGTAACCACAATTAAAAATACAACTAAGAAACTTCTTGCTTCACGCATGTTCAAGGTTGCCGCTCGAGTGGGTTTCCTCCTTGCGCCACAACTAGCCTTACTGGCACTTGGTGTTTATGACCAGGCCGTACACGCTCAAGGCTTAGTCGGAGCACCGGTCGATCCTCGCTATGGGCAATCCAATGAAGTCGGTCAATTAGCTGACTTTGGCTATGATACAGCTCGTGATATTTCGCGTGTAGTAACTGCCTTATCGACAATTCCTTCATCAATGGCCGGGATGAAAATAGCCTTTGGTCAAAGAGATGGTGGAGAATCCGCAATGAACGTAGCTAAAGGACTAGGGATTGGATTTGGCGGGCCAACAGCCGTCCACTTAATCGGGACGTTCGCAATCAACAACTTCGGTGGACTTGGTGGTGGTCTCTAAACAAAAGGGATTAGTTTTTAATTAAAAAAATGTCGATATCTTTTAATTCAAGATATCGACATTTTTTAACTTGAAGTGGGAATTTCCCCAATGACAATTAATAATCTTTTAGTTAAACTAAGATCAATAGAATATATACCCATATTTAACTTTATCAGGCTATGCAAAAATTCGCCAAACAAATAATAATCATAAGCTTATTCCTCTCCACTATTTTTCAAGCGGGAATAAATATCAGTGCTTTAGCCCAAACGTCAGAGCCACCACCTGGATATGGAATGAATAGCGGTGAGGCCATACCCACAGGAACTGCCGCTCAAACCCAGCCAACCGATCCGGCCAGCCCCTACTATAATCCTCAAACGACTCTAATTCAACAAGCTGCCGAACAAAATGCCTATGGCACGATGTCCCAAAATGTGAATAATTTACTGGTTGGTAACACCTATCTTAATCAATATAATTCAACCTATTTAGGACTTCATGCTTTTTTTGGCAATGACATTGTCGGCAATTTATTTTCCAATATTGGTCAGTTATTTGGCAAATGGTTAACTGAATTAATTGATGGTTGGGTAGCCCAGGCCGCTCAGTTTTTAACTGCCTTTTTAAGAACTTTTGTCTTAAATCCTAACATTGCCGTAAACGGAATAGCGACGATTCCTGGAGGCCCAACTACTAATGATGGTATTAGCCAATACATCCGTGAAGGCGCCAATGTCATGTATGGTATTGCTATTGATTTATTATTACTGTTATTTATTTTATGTATCTGGCGCTATTGGGTAGATGCGGCCTGGAGAGGTAATAACAATTTAATGGGGGCTGTCGGTCGACTTATATTCACTTCAGGTCTACTTTTAGCCTGGCCAACCTTATATGCTTTTGAGATTCAAATCACTAATGAAATGATTAAAGCCATTTACTTTGATTCAACTTCACAGGTTTTAATGCTAGATTCAGCTATAGCAGCAGCAATCAAAGGCGGTTTAGTGGCTGGTGGCAGTTTATTAGTTAATGCCTTTGCTCCAGTATTAGGAGCAACCCTTGGTGGTGTTGCGGCTGGATCAATTGGTGGTGTTTTAGCTGGGGGCGTTGGTGAAGTAGTATCATATGCAGCTTTAGTTATATATTTAATTCTTGGTGTTGCTTTAATTTCCCAATTAATCTATATTTTAGTCTTAAAAGCTATTCAAACAGCCTTATTAACAGCTCAATATATGTTTGCGCCAATATTTCTAGTATTTATGGCCACTCCCGATACCGAAAACATTGCCAGTGGCTTTATTCGCTCTTTTGTTGAAGTTAGTCTATGGACATTTGTCTGGGTTGGTTTATTAAAAGTATTAGTTATTATTATATTTTCAGGCTATAATCCCTGGGGACAAATTGTCTTATGCGTTGGTGTTTTACAAATAATGATTCAAGTCCCTTCATTTTTATCTAGAGCCCAAATTAGCCCTATGTCCGATTATATTTCTGCCGGCATGGTAACCGGTGGTCTTGTATCAATGGCTCAATCCATGGGCAAAGCAGCTCGCGCTCGCACCGGTCAATTTTTTGACTGGTATACCAATCAAAGGTTTGCAGCTGCTGGCATGCCTCAATCCCAAACTGTAGATTTAAATAATTTACCTAATGGCGTATCTAATCCTGGACTTTTAAATAATATCAGGGACAGATCAAGAGGTAAGGATCCCAATAAAGGTGGAGATGGCGGTGTTAATCTTGGTGATGGCAAAGGTGTCGAATTTCCCAAAGACGCTAATGGCAATCCTATTAAACCACCACCAGCGGTAAAAACACCAACCAAACCAGGTCAAGGTGGCAAAGATGGTAATAAAAAACCAACTGGCACCGAAAATACGGATAATCCTAATGGTAAAAATGTCAATCCAATTGATCCAAATGCCGCCAAAAAACCTGGTGAAAATCCAGCCAGTGCTGATGGTAGTAAACCAAACAATTTAAATGCGGCTGGAAACAAGGCAAATTCAAGTTCTACTGGAACCGCTGCTACTAGTATTGCTACTAGCGATGGCAAAACCAATTCGGTTTCATTGCCAGGTAGTCCAGTTTCAAGTCCGGTTAATAGTAGTAAAACTGGAACAGAATTAAATTCAGCTAATGGTACTAATAATGCTAAGGCGGGTAACAGCAGTAGCCTTAATTCAAATACCGCCAATATAACCACACCAGTTACACCACCAATTAAAACTCCAACTAAGCCAGGCAATCCAACCAGTCAAGATCCTAATGCCAGCAAAAATATTAATCCGGCTGGTGCTAATAACGGCAAAGAAGATGGTAAAACAACTAACGCCAATTTAACGAATGAAGAAAGTAAAAATATTACCGGACTTAATGCCACTGATAAAAATGGTGTAACCAGTGATGCCAATGCAAAAACTACCGGCAAAGATACCGCACCCAATGCTCAAGCTATTGAATCAGGAAAAACAAATACTAACGCTAATTTAACTAATGGCGCTACCGACCCTAGTAAAATTTCTTCAAGTAAAAATCCATTACTTGGCCCAGATGGCAAACCACTTGGCAGTTTAGCTAATGGCGCTAACAATAATCCAACTAATAATCTCAATGGCATTGGCAACGCTACCCAAACTACCGTTCCACCTGTTAAAACCAGTCAGACCCAAAAAGCTAATACTGATAAAGCTAATGGTGGCACAGCTAAACAAGATGTCGAATCCGAATTACACACTCAATTAGATCAAAATGGACAACCAATTACCTTAGATTCTAACCTTAAACAACAACCAGGTCAAACCAATGCTACTGGTAATCTTAATCCAACAACCGGTAAAATTGATACAACCGGCAGCCAAAATGCTAAGGGTTTACAGCCACCCAATGGCCAGCCCTTGCCAATTACTCCAAATACGCAGTCGTTAAGCAACTTAATGGCGGACTTAAAAACTCCCGTATTAGGTAATGGTGTTACCCTACCTAATATCAGTAACGGCCAAACGGCTAAAACTACGGCCATTGGTAATGGTGCTAATAATACCGCTCGACAAGAATTAGATACTCAAGTATTTCATCTAAATGATGAGAATGGCCGACCGGTAACAGTTGAAACTAGTCTTAAACCAGCGGCAAGTCAAGTCAACAATACTACCACTAATCCTCAGCTTCAACAAGGCAATGTCAATATTAGCAATGGTCAGGCAACTAATCCAGCGGCAACGAATCCTTTCACCGGCAACCCCACGCCAATGCTCGGCAATATTAATCCTAATATAATTACACCATTAACGGGCAATAATTTAAATACTCAAGGCAAAATGCAAAGTCAAAATGGAGTTCAAAATTTAAATCAAGGTAATGGCAATCAGCCAAATCAGCAAGCCGAAACCGAATTAAATGTTGCTGTCAATCAAGGTAATGGACCAAATATTGTTGACAATAATATCCGCCTGCAGGGAATTTCTTCAGGCACCCCAATGTCCGGTAGCCAAGCCGGCAATGTTCAGTTTAACAATGGTAATACTGTAAGTCACAGTAATTCTAGCTTACCTGGAGCTAATCTAGCCACCAATATTCCAATAACACCACCAGTAGCAATTCCTGGCTCGCGTTCCTTTAATCCTGGAAGCAATTGGACTGGTACGTCTCGAGCTATAGCTGGTGGTTTAAGTGATGTTGCTATTGCTAACGGTAATGTTGATGCCACCACCACACCAACATTTTCAAATTATCAAGATGCCCCTTCAATTTCTGATCCAATATTAAAAAATAATGTTAATGATGAATCAGTTCGACCAGCACAAATGTTTACCCAGCCTAATTACATGCATGTATTACCCAGAGGCCTAGCTACTGATATTAGAACTGCTCAAGGTCCAACTCAGGAAACATCACCAACCGGCCGTCCTAATATTGTTGGTAATGGCAAAGGTACAGTTAATCACATCCGTTATGGTGCTAATGCTACCCGTGAACAAGAAGCAATGCAAATGTATGTAGCTGGTTACGCCGGAGCCTTAAACAGTGATTCAGAAGCCTATGATGCAGCTCGTCAATCAGCCATAACGGCTGGTGAAGATGGTCCACAAGGCGCCATGGAAAATGCCGCTGCTGGTTTTATGGCGTTTAGTGGTGGTAATTTTAGACAAACAGCTTTAGCTAAACAAAGATTCCAACGATCCTTATTTAAACATGCTGTCTTAGGCTCCGAAGCCTATGTATCCGGTCAAAGTGGTAATGCCTATACTGAATATTTACGTGTACGCTATGGCTCGATGACTCCAGATAAACAGGCCTGGTCAACCCATATTATGACCGATCCTGAATCTCCAGAATCAGGCTGGAGTGGTGACAACGGACCAGCAACCGACACCTTGCTTAATGCCGGTATTCCTATTACCGAACCAGCCAGAGCCGCAGCTGCTAATAAGAACCTAAGAAAACTACCCATGTGGGCTAGAATTCCAGCTATCAAAGGTCTGGTAAATTATGAACAAGCTGTAGTCGATAATATGGCTGGCGCAAATGCTCACCCCATGGAAAAAGCTGCCCTGGTTGGTCATATTGGTCCAAATATTAAAGCCCCTGAAGTTGGTGCCGTTACGGCCATATATAGTGAATCGGCTACACCTGATGAAGATACTGGCAATATTGATTTAGTTCAAGAAGTTGCTCGTTTAGGTTCAACACCAATGTATAATGGCGACTATGGCCGCGCCTATAAAAATATTCGTGCGATGATTGGTCATATGGGTAGTAGCGGTGGCAGTAGACATGCAGCCATGTCACCAATGACAAGCGCTCCCATTGGCATGAATCCATCAATTGGTGGTGGCAATGGTGGCTCTGCCCCAGCCCCCAATATCAGCTACAGCCAACCAGCCAATGGCTTAGGATCTGGCAATGGTGGCGAACAAACAGTTATGTTAAACTTTGCGGACGAAGCCAATAACCTTAGCCCTAGTACTGGTAATTTAGGTAATATAACTGGTAATTTTGGTCAATCAATTATCGGCCAACCGCAAGTCAATTATGTGACCAGACAAAATGGCGGTAATAGTAACGGTCAAACGCCAAGAGTGCAGGAAGTAAATGTGACTAATAAGGCTCAAGCCTATAGCCCCAATATTTCCGAAAGTGATATTGCTCATCAAGTAAGTAAATCTGGTGCTGATTTAAGCGCTAGAATTCACTCAGCCTCACAAATTATTATGAATTTACACAATGCTGGTTTTAGCAATAATGAATTAGCCCATCCACAAATAGCTCAAACTGCTTATGAAGTACATAACAGCGATCCATCCATGCTTTATAGCGCTAGTATTGCTTCGCGGGTTTTAGGTCCAGCTAATTTCACACCCCAAACCGTTCAAGTTGTACAACAAATGATTGATTCAGGTTGGTCTGGTGAACAAATTTCACGACCTGATGTTATAACAGCGCAAAGTATTATGAGTAATTCAGGCTCCAGTATTGCCCCAAGCCCACGTATAGTACAAACATTACGTCGTGATCCACGCTTTCAGCCATCAATGAATTCCTTTATTCCAAATGATCTTTTAAAAGATCTCGAAAATCAAAATAATTATGGACGCAATAGTTTTGGTGGACGCAATAATGGCCAAGGACGCAATAACTTTTAAGTAAATGCCACTAATACGCCAATGGCTGCAAAATAAATATGTTTCTTAAAAGTAACATTAAGACTATTAGTTAATAAAGCCTCATAATGTAATACCTGACTGCGGTAATGCTTAACATGACTAGCAATTTCACTACTGGTTAATTTGTCAGTTTTATAGTCAATGACATGCCAAGAACTATCTTGATCCTGCAAAACCAAATCAGGAATTTTTAAAGAATTATTTAACTTAGTATCTAAAATAGGTAATTCATGAAATATCTGGCTACTGGTTATAAGTAAGTTATATAAATCACTTTGATAAAACAAGTCAAGCAACTTTTGACCTTCATTAATTAACAATTTATATTTTAACGATCCCGGGCTAGCCATGTCACTTGCCAGACTAACAAGCAAATTAGCATTAGGGTAAGCATAATTAAAAGGTAAATTATCCATAATGATATGAAAATAATTCCCCAAAACCCTAGCATCAAGATTATCAGTATTTTTAAAAAATTGCTTTTGATTATAAGTATCAGGAATTTTTGGCTGTAGTAAATTAGCCGAAATCCCTTCAATTAAACTCAAATCAACAGATTCAGGCTGAAGCCAATAAGATTGATTAGAATTTGCTAAAGGCACTAATTCTTGACCAATGGCAAATTGCGAAAAGTTAATATTTTTATACTCTTTAAATTTTTCGGTAAAAAAATCATAATATTGGTTAAACCAGTTATGGAAAATATTGGCTTTGGCCTTAAGGGGATTAATAATGATTAAAGAATCACGAGCTCTAGTCATAGCCACATAAAAAAGTCGTTTTTTTTCAGCTAATTCTTTTTTCTTACGCAATGATTTAACCATCTGAAAGAAATTACATTTTTGCGTATTGTCGTTAGCTTCTTTCGCTGTATTAAATAAAACTCCAAATTCTTCATCAAATAATATTTTATTATTATCACTAATACTTTCACTTTGAAATAATGGCAGAATAACGCAAGGGTATTCGAGTCCTTTAGAACCATGAATGGTTAACAATTTAACTTGATCTAATTCATAGGTAATTGCCGGAGCAAAATCTTCACCATATTGCGTAAATAATTCTAAATTACGGATAAATTCACTTAACGTCAATTTATTATATTTATCAGCAATAGCCACTAGTTTCCAAATATTCTGGGATTTGGATAATCCATATTTTTGCGTTAAAAGGATATTATCAAAATTAGTCAAAGTAATGATTTTTGTAAATAAATCAGCCAAACCAATTGATTTACTAGAAAGTATTAATTGCTCAAGGATTTTGGTAAATCGCAAAACTTTAATATTATCAGACTTACTTAAAATATTAAGAAAGTGATCATCCGTTAAAAATTCAAGAAAATCTATCGGTTTAGCTGATTTATTATCAGTATCGCTAACATTATGATAATTATCATAATGTATTTTAAATTGTAAAATTAAATCATCAGCAAAATTAAACATTGGTGACCTTAACACTGACACAAAACTAAAAAAATCAGTGGTATTATCAATAAATTTAGCCAAATTAACCATATCAATAATTTCCTGACAATTGAGCAAACCCTTTTTACTTAATTTCAGGAATTTAATATTTGCTGATTGCAAAGCCTTTTCATAAAACTGAAAATCACTGTTTTTAGTAATTAATATAGCAATATCACTATAATTAATCGATCGATACTGCTGGTCTTTTTTATCGAGAATTAAATATTGACTACTA
Organism: Candidatus Melainabacteria bacterium; assembly: GCA_027371815.1. Classification (GTDB taxonomy): domain Bacteria; phylum Cyanobacteriota; class Vampirovibrionia; order Obscuribacterales; family JAKAZS01; genus JAKAZS01. The sequence goes on from DAHXLC010000026.1 coordinate 17,064, forward strand.
ATCAACTCATTAATTTTAAACACACAGGCTTGAGCTGCATACTCTTTAATATCCGGCGTTAATAATTTACCGGTACTATTTTCTGAGGCAAAAGCCAAATCAGAATTTAAAGTCAAATTAACCACTTCAACACTAGCACCATCTATAGACTTAATTGCCGACATTAAATGATTATATTCACATTCATAATTTCGTTCCAAATTAGTTTTAAGCAAGAACTGAAAGAAAAAATTATTAAACTCAACAATATCGGTTTTACTGCGAAAGTTTTGGTTAAGACTAATGATTTTTCGGGGTTTATCACTAAGTTTAAATGCATCTAACTGATTAACCATTAAACTATTATTGCGAAAAATATCACGAATATAATTAAAGACTTCAACACTAGCACCTTGAAATTTATAAATGGATTGTTTATCATCACCAATAAAAAACAATTTGGTATTAATGCCAGTTAATTTGGCAATTAACTTTAATTGTGATAAATTGCTGTCCTGAAATTCGTCAAGTAAAATACTTTGAATTTTATCATGATAAATTGCCTGAATTTGTGGATTATCTAAAAGTTGAATACTGTACAAAATCAAATCATTATACTCAACCAGGTTATTACGTTGTTTTAAGGTATTAAAATTAACTTCAACAAGTTTAAGAAAATCTAGAAAATAAGCAATATACTTTGCCGATGCTTCATCATTAATATTTAAGGGATAGGGAAATTCATCATTAAAAGTCTTAATTAAATCTCGAAATTCTTTAAGCGCATTATGTTCACATTTGCGCTTACCAAAACGAAAATCTGGTTTAAAATTTTGAATTTGCTCCATAACTTGCGGTAAAAAACTCGGGTCTTTTTCGAGAAAATTTAAATGCCGAATTAAATCAATTGCCAGTTTAGCAAAATCATTTAATTTACAAGTGCTGTCATGATTTTCTAATTCCAGAATAAAATCTGTCAAATGATTTTCTTTACTAAATAGCCTTAACTCATTTAAATATAATTTAGCGGCCTTATCTTTAAATTCAACAAATATTTCTAAGGCCGTCTTATCATAGTAAGACTGAATTATTTCTTTTAATTCTAATGATTTGTTTAGATAAAATTTGATATTTTTGATTATTTCATCTATATCAAATTGATAAAACAATTCGAGTGCTGGGCTGTTTTGAGCGATTCTTTGACTGATAGCTTCATTACAGGCTTTATCGATAAATTTATTTAAAGTTATATTATCAGTTACACTTACCTTACTATCATAATTAGTTTGTGCTGGATGGGCTTTTAAAAGCTTCTCACATAATGAATGAATTGTTCCAATATGGGCATTATTTAAATCTTCAATCAATTCATGAAAGCGAACATTATCAGGGGAACTTTCCAACATATCCATAAGCCTATCTCTAATTCTCAAGCGCATTTCTTCACTTGCTTTAGTCGTATAGGTAATCGCCAGAATATTATGAGGCATAAATTCTGGGTTATTTAATAAAATATTGAGGTACCGCTCAACTAAAACATGGGTTTTACCACTGCCAGCTCCAGCTGAAACCAGGACATTACAATCAATACTGGTTACAGCCTCCAATTGAGTTTCGGTTAAATGCTTGCTTAAAATGTTATTCATCATTAGTATTAGTAAACCCACTTAAATCTTTAATACCACAAATCCCATAATAATTACATGATTTACAGATGTCAGCATTATAAGGAGAAACCGGAAATTTACCGTTAGCTATTGACTGAGTAAAATCAAGTAAATTGGCTTTAGTTTTAGCCAAGTAATCATCAAGCGTAACGTCTTTAACAATAAGCTGTTTTAAAATTTTACCACTACCAATCGATAAATAGTAACCATTACTGATGCAGTCTCTTTGGTTTTGAGCAATGAGCGCCAAAGCATATATGGGCAGCTGGGTATGAATGCCCTGCATAATATCGTTAGTAGAAATATGCGTAGAACCAGTTTTATAATCAATAATAACAAATTGACCGTCGGCATCTTTATCGATACGGTCAATTTTGCCACGTATAAAAATTATTTTATCTTGTTCAAGATTTATTGACAGTGGTTCAATCTCACCAAAAGCATATTCTAAAGCATAGGGTTGGCTTTTAGTTATAGCTGCATCAAGGTAGGTATTAGTCACAAAACGTTTTAATCTATAGAGATATTCATACTTTTTAAGTTGAAAGCGGTTACTATTACTCCAGGCTATTTTGGGTTCAATTTGGGCTAAGGCTTCATTAAAGGAAATATCTAATTGACGCAGAATATCATCGGCTGAATTTAGTTGCAGATTAATGATTTGCTTAAACAATAATTCTAAGACTAAATGGTAAAACGTGCCCAGTAAAGAGCTTTCCAATTGATAATCGGGTTCACGTTTGGGTTTAAGCTTTAAAAGATAAGTTGCAAAATAACGAAACGGACATTTACCATATTCATTAAATCGGGATGGACTCCAGACCATTTCAGCAATATTAAACGTTGAACAATTAATATTGTTGATTTTAGTTTGCAGCATACGCCAAGGCTTAAGCTTATAATCATTTAAATATTCAATAAAATCACCACTTTCATTAAAAACTTTAGACTCATGAATATTACTTAAATTCAAATTATTAGTCAAATAATAACTAATGGTACTGCGAACGGATAGAGGGATTTTAGACAATAATCGATAATTTTGCCGAATAATTGCTTCACTGGCAAAATTAGCTAAATCTTCACCCATTAATTTTTGATTTAACAGTATTGAACTGGTCATTAATTCTTCACCATTAGGATCATAGGTTGGACTGGACAATCTTACATAATTATGACTTTGTTTTATCAGGAGTTTTAATATGGCATAATCATAGGTAAAATCATGGCGCGGATTAAATAAATTTACACCACAATGCCGCCAACTACTTAATTCATCTTTGGAACTTAAAGAGTTAAGATTAGCTATACCAGGATAATATTCTTCACACAACCCGGCTATAAAAATATATTTATAGGCTTGGTTGGCAGCTTGATTAATACTGGTTACTAGAATATAATCACGATTTAATTTTGGTCGATGAATTGTTCTATTATCAACTTTTTGTAAGAGTAAACGGACAAAATTTTCATAAGTTATTTCGAAAATCAATGGATTAATTAAATTATCCTGGACAATACTGGATAGACAATCACGAAATTGACTAATAGCCTGTTTGCTAATTATTTCTTGCTCTAATGTTAATGGAGTTAATTTTAAGCCTGGAATTATATAGGTATGAATTAAATCTTCAACATAAATGGCAAAATTTTCGAACGAATCTTTGGTATCAGGCAATTTAAATATTTGACTAAATTTAACCATTTTTTCAAGTAACGTGGTCTTATTCACTAATGCTTTTAACCATTCGTTAAGCGATTCAACAACTAAATATTCTTGAGCTAATATTTCGAGATCAAGAATATCAACATCATTAAAAATCACTGTTTTAAAAAATGGTGATTTAATAAGATTAAGCAATTCCAGTCGGGGAAAATTATTTAACGACAAAGTAAGTAAATTAATTAAACATTTAATAATTGAACTTTCATCTAAATTAATATTGTCATCCAAATAATAAGGAATTTTACTGTCATTAAAGATATAATCTATGGTATTAGTATAGTATTTTAAATTAGCCACAACCACCAGAATATCATTTAGATTATATTGCTGATTTATAATTAAGTCTTTAATTTGCCTGGCTATAGTTAAAATTTCATCATTAAAATCAAAAGCCTCATAGATTTCTAATTGTCGCAAACGAAAATTATTTTCATCATTTACATTGATAATATTAAAATACTTAGCATAATGCTGGCTGATTAAAGCGTAACTAAACTGTTTCCACTGATATTCATTATTACTAAACCCATTGCTTTGAGCATAATCAAAAGACATGGTAATGTTATTGGCATAAGGTAATAACTGGGTTAAAAATTGTAATTGGAGTTTATTAAAGCGATCAAAACCATCAATTATAATATCACCTAAGTTAAAATTTGACTGTTGACTAATAATTTGAATTAACTGAAAAACTAACTGCCGTTCATCAAGATAGTTTAAAGAATTTAATTTATCCCAATAACACTTATATATTTTTGCCAAATTAGTGAATTTAGCATTGCCGTGAAAATTTACGGCCAAGATTTGCAAAATCTCGCTAGGCGTTAAAAAAGCCCTTTCAAATTCATCGATTAAGGTAAGCAAATCGTTGCCTAAACCGGAAGTTAAATTTACAAAATCACTTTCACTAGTTTGAACTTGACTACAGCCATTTAAAAGCATACTAAGCCGCAAATCATTCTTACAGATTAACACTGGATAATTAAGCTTATTAATCAGCATTTTACAAAACTGATAAAAAGTTTGAATTTTAAAACCGGTTATAATTGATTGCGTCTTAGCTAAAGTCAGTAATTTTTCTTTGATAATATTAGCAGATCGCTGTGATGGAACAATAATATAAGTTAAATTACTATATCCATAACTCGTAATATTGGCTAAAGCCTTTGCCAATATTGCGTTGGTTTTGCCTTGTCGATAAGGTCCTAAATAAAGAGTGATTTTATCAGCCATGCTAATTTAAAATATATATTAAAGTAAAAGTCAATTTAATAAGTTACCACCTCTAAACAACTATACTAACAAGTTTTAAAGATAGTTACTAGCTTGCTTACTCGACCTTGACCCTTGGACTTAATGTATCGGTCTGTTATTGTAACAGTTCAACCGGCTTATCAGACTATATTCACCGAAATATTAATATTTTTTAGTAATACAACCTAATTATTTTATTAGCCTATAACCAAATCTTTGGTACTTTCGTATAAACACTAATAGCCTAAGGGATTTTCCCATTGTTTCTATGAATGAATAGTATTACTATTCATTCATAGATAAATTTTACAGTATTTATACTCTTTAAGGAAAAGTAAAAACTATGTTTCAAAATGCCACTGATGAAGAAAAACTATGCCAAATCCTCAAAGCCTATGTTGAAGAATGGGGACCAGAAAATGTTATTGTAAGCGTACCCAGACATTGGGAAAGTTACAGTAAAGACAGTCTGGGTAAAGTTCGTCTTGAATTTGAAACCGAAAACACTGTTTCAATTAGAGTTGAATATGATTTTGTCAGAATAAATTATGATGTAACACTTTTAGCAGCTTAATTTTTTAAACCTCTAATCGATTCAAGATTGCTAATGTCATTATAAGTATTAACCGGTAAAACACTTAAATCAGGAGTCCAATTTGAACCAGTATTGAAGCAGAATCAAAATAAATACGTTCACAATGCCTTTTATTTCCTTTAAATTCAGCAATCACTGTAACAGGAATTTTTACAAATTTTAAAGTTGGCGAGATCAATCTATCTGGAAATAATAGTAACTTGAGTCAATTAACTTAGGCAATAATTAAATAACACTTTTAAACAATTCGTTAGCTGAAATAGCTTTATCACCAATGCGATTAAATTTAATCCCCCATTGATTGGTTACTTCAACTTTAAGACTTGGTGGATTGGTCGCCATATCCTCAATAATATTATCAATTAATATCACATGCGTACTATGACTAGTTCGGCTTGGCCCAAACAGACTTTCATTGGAATTAGCGTCTACTAATAAGATAATCGGGAAATTACCTTTATAATTTTTTAACGTGGTAGTAAAATCTTCTGGGGTACGAGCCGCTAAGATTTTACCAGCTTGAATGTCCTTAATATAAGTACCAAAGTATTTGGGACCAATTAAGACAAAGCCCTTATCTATGCCTTTATTAACATAACCATCAGCGTCAAGATGAGGAACAATTAAATTATAAATGTCCGCTAATTGTACTGTATTAATAGCTGGCTGAGTTCTTAATTGCTGATCGAGAACCTGATTATTATTTAAATAATAAAGCATTAATCGTTCACCAGTATCACCAGGATCGCCTGGAACAGGCTTGTCTTTAATATACTGAATCAAACCTTGAGCATTTGGATCAAGCGCCTTAAGCTCGGGTAAAGATGCTTCACTATAATGTAAATTCACCGCAGCAATCTGAAAAATTTGATTGGCAAAATTACGATAACCATCAAGTTTGATATCCTTAAATAAACTAGGATCAAATTGATGATTTAAAACAGCCAGAGATTCTTGATCTGGGCGTAATCCCTTTGATCTTGCCACATCAATAACTTTACCAGTAGGCGAAATTACTTTACCATTTATCGCCGTATCCGCAATGAGTTTAGCTGCATATTGGGGAGATTTAGTATAAACTCTAGCTTCAACAGTTGTAACATTACAGGTATTGTTTCCACCCTGATCAATTGTATGGGGAAAAGCCGTATTTAACAGTATTTGCTCGGCTAATTTACCACGAATATTTTTATCCAAATAACTTTCCGATCCTGCACGTAACATTCTATTTATATGATGAATTGTATTAGCAATGTTAATATCATTAAGGCCATTTTTGCGCATAGTTTTAAGCGCATTATCCTTTAATAAAATCAAGCGATCACGACGAGCGGTATCACCAAAATAATGATCGCCTAAAGCTTTTAAAATACTGGTTTCACTAGCCAAATTACTCGATATGGCTGAACTATAGCCATTAGCAAATAAATATTCCTTACTGCCATCAGTACCGTGAATAATTCTTAGACCTGGCTTACTGTTTAAAATTAAAGATCCATCATTACCAAGCGAAACATAACCCTTCCATTCTTTAGGTTCAAATTTAGGATTGCCATCTTTATCAAAATATTTAATTTGCCAACGATAATTATCCGGTGAAGTCAATTCCATAGTGTAGTTATTATTATGATTTATCGTAACTTTTTGTAAGGTATTTTGAGGGCTAATTTCATAGTTAAGGGAAAAATCATTTGGGCCAAAAGCTTTAATAATCTGTCCCTGGGCATTAGCAAAATATCCAGTTTGGGCAATATCTTCAAATTTACTGTTACCAGTTTGACTAAAAATTAAATTATTATTTTGTCGATTATAAACAATATTACCATTTTCTAACTTGTAACCATTAACAATTTTAAGCCTTAACAATGGCCCATCTTCACTAGCTAAATGAATTTCATCGCTAGGTGAAACAATTTTACTGTCACCTTTATTTAATTTTAGCCATTCATTATTTTGATTTTTTATATAGGTTCCATTAGTAGAAGAATCAGTATAGATAAACTGATTATAATTATGATCGTAAGTAATTTTACCATGTTCATGACTGATAGTTTTGTCGAGCAAATCACTTTCACCTTTAGGAAAGAGTTTTGACCCAATGCTTGCACTACCATCAGTTAAATTAATTGGCCGCCCATTAAAAAAAACTTCTGGAATATTTGTTACCTGCGACTTAAATAGGTCAATTTTTGGACCATCCGGATTTTCGAGATGTAATTCACTATTAGGGGTAATTTCCAGACTTCGATTAGGCGTTAGCGCAATATTAAAACCGGTTGAACCGTCCGGTTTAATATACACTGGCTTATTAAATTTATTAGTAAATGTTAATTTACCATCATTAAAACTAATCATACTTCGAGCCTGGTATTCGGCAGAATTACCCGAACTATTTAAAAGCTTATCGGATTGAGGTAATTTGCCATCAATAAGCACATGGGCAACTTCATTAAAATCAGATAGTTGCGGAGCTTGGGCAAAAACTTCTTTTGCAAAAGTCGGATCAATCGGATAAATTGGCGGGCGAATTGCATTAGGATAAGCCTGTTCAGCATTTGGCCAAAATGCCTGCAAATCATTTTGCGCTGGCTTAATATTTATAAGAGAATTAATTTTTGAATGATAGTCTTGAATTTTCGCTTTAGTTTCACCCATAATACCAAAACCAAGGCTAAACAAGCCCATTGTATAAGCCTGTTGGAAAAGATCTTGACTTGAGGCTAATTTGCCAGTATTAAAGTATGCATTAGTTTCTGTCCCCAGGATACTACCTGGCAATGAAGCTAATACTGAATTGCTTAAATTATTAGTAAAGACTTTACCCATTACTGTCGATTCAAGCGCAGCCGTTTTAGCCAAACTACTTAAAGCAAGACTGGAGGCTGTCATAGTTGAAAACATCAAACTTGAGCTTAGGCCACTTTCCAAACGTTGACCTAAAAAATCAGTTAAATTCTGCTTGTTATGGCTTTGACCGGGCGTTAAAACAGCTCCATAAGTAAATCCAGTCAGGGCTGATTCTTTAAGGCTTAAACCCAGCGCCGAATTTGCGCCAGGGTCAACAGCCAATTTGCTTAAAGTTAAACCAATAGAATTAGCTTTAGCAAAGCCAAACGTATCCTGATTAATCGGCATCAATGCTTTACTAGCAAATTCACTTGAATTTAATTTCAAACTCAAATCTTCAGTTTTACTAAATTCTAAAGCGGTCTTATCTAAATTGGTATTAATTAAACTATCCTTAGCTAAATTACCAACAGTAACATCTTCAGCCAAAAATTGTGATCCAGATCCAAGACCATATTTTACAACGCCACTAGTAAGCATTAACGGTAACAACATCCCCAAAGCCTGACCACTTTGGCTAGCATACCAAGAAGCCGTACCAAATTTAGCTGATTGGGGCTGAGTTATAAACTGTAAATGCTTGTCTAATTCCGTGCCGGTAGTTTTATCAATTAACTGAACAAGACCGTTTACCGGCTCTTGCAAACCTGAATACACTAACGAATTACCAAAATCCTTTAATAAACTTAAAGTTTTGGAATTAGGTTTAACATTTTGAGCATTAAACTTGTCAGGTTTTACGAATTTAGCTACATTTTCCATAGATATAATAAAGTAGACAGTACAAAGACTTTATACCCAAAACTAAGCCAAATTATGTAATTTTAAAATCAACCAATTTTTCAAACTTAAAATTGTAAAATTTCATTAACAATTGAATAAAAAACTACTTAAACTTAAAAATTCTGATATTCTAGAGTTGCGGATATTAATATCTTTAACTCTCGAGCCACACCTTAGTTAATTAATCAAATAATCAATCACCTAATTAACTACATCACAAGGAGTACAAAACATGTCCTGGCGTTGGAAATTAGCAGTTTTAATCGTTTTATTTCTTGGCTTTTCTACCCTAATTTTTATGGCGCATGAGACAACTACACAAGCTCCAGTTATTCCGGATAAAGTAACCGACAAAACGGGAAACCTGCTTTTCACTGGTCAAGATATTTTAGCTGGACAAGCAGTCTTTCAAAAATTTGGTTTAATGGATGTTGGCTCCATTTTTGGTCATGGGGCTTATAACGGACCAGATTTTTCAGCTGATTATCTCCATCGCGAGTCGATAATCGGCCTTAATAATTTAAGTAATTTTAAATATCATTTAGATTTTGCTAATTTAGACAAACTTAAACAAGTCGAAATCAAAGAAAAATTAACAACTGAATTTAAACAGAATAATTATAATCCTGTCAGTAAAACCTTACCTTTTACTAATAATCAGGTGTCAGCCTACCAACAATTATTAAACCATTATGATACTGAATTTACGAGTGCTCAAAAATTACCCTTACCCCTTAACTATATAAGTAATGGTAAAGAGCGAATTCAATTAACCCGCTTTTTTGCCTGGGCAGCCTGGGTCTGTTCAACCAACCGACCAGGTAAAACCTATACCTATACCAATAATTGGCCAAGTGAAGAATTAGTTGGCAATAAACCACATTGGCCAATTTTTTTCTGGTCAGCCATGAGTTTAATTATGCTTGTTGGTGGTATTGGCTTAACCCAGTTTCTCATGCAATCTTCGCCTGGATTAGGCTGGATGCCGGACAGCAGTACTAGTAAAATTGATGACAATGTTAAAGATTTTAAACCCTATCCCTCGCAAAAAGCATTATATCCTTATTTTGTAGTAACAATTTTACTTTTTTTATTCCAAGTTACTTTTGGTGTGGTGACAGCTCATTATATTGTTGAAGCTTCGGGTTTTTATGGATTTGATATTCGAAGTATCTTACCCTATAGCATAACCAGAAGTTGGCATTTACAATTATCCATTTTTTGGATAGCTACGGCCTGGTTAGCTGGCGGCATGTTCATTGCGCCATTATTATCGAAACATGAGCCTAAATATCAAAATATCCTAGTTAACATTTTATTTGTCGCTATTGTTATTGTGGCTGTTGGTAGCATTACCGGCGAATGGCTCGGGATTAAAAATTATTTGGGAAATTTATGGTTTTGGTTTGGCCATCAAGGCTGGGAATATTTAGAACTAGGTCGGATTTGGCAAATTTTATTAACCGTAGGAATGGTGATTTGGGCCGTAATTATTTTCCGCAGTATTAAACCATTGCTGGTGGGCGAAGACCATGGCAGTTTACCTTATATGTTACTATACGGTGTTTTTGCCATACCATTATTTTATAGTTTTGGCTTAATGTATAATCCAAGCACTAATTTTGCCATAGCGGACTTTTGGCGCTGGTGGGTAGTACATTTATGGGTAGAAGGTATTTTTGAACTTTATACCACAATTGTAGTAGCTTATTTCTTTTGCAGTTTAAAAATGGTATCACAAAAATCAGCTCTAACTGTAATATATGTCGACATCATTCTTTATTTAGGCAGTGGTATTGTTGGTATTGGTCACCATTATTATTGGACGGCTCAACCAGCCATTAATATGGCTTTAGGTTCAATGATTTCAGCTTTAGAAGTAGTACCTCTAACCTTATTAACAGTCGAAGCCTGGAAATTTATTGAATTAGCTAAAGTTAATGGCTCAATAAAGAATTTTTCCCATTATTGGGCAATGATGTTTTTAATTGCTGTTGGTGTCTGGAATTTTGTCGGTGCTGGTATCTTTGGTTTCCTGATTAACACCCCAATTGTAAGTTATTACGAACATGCAACCTATCTTACATCCAACCATGGCCATGCAGCTCTTATGGGCGTATATGGGATGTTAGCTATTGCCGCAATTTTATTTTCTGTACGTTATTTAATTAAAGAAGAAGCTTGGAATAATAAATTAATTGGTATTTCTTTCTGGAGTTTAAATATCGGCTTATTATTAATGCTCGTATTAAATATCTTTCCAGCTGGGCTTGATCAAATGTTTGCTAGCTATACGCAAGGCTTTTGGTATGCCCGCTCCTATGAATTCACTCATTCAACCCTATTCCAAACCTTTACCTGGCTGAGGGTTATTGGTGATGTCACCTTTATAATGGGCGGGGTATTGCCTTTAGTCTATGTAATTTTAACCGGAATATTTAACTTACGACCATCTATAACAATAAATAGGTCAGAAAAAGAATTATGCATTAAATAATACTAGTAAAAAATCAAAAGGAGTAATTATGATAATTTCACAAACACTTGAATATGCCCTGCGTGCCGTTGTTTTTATTGCTAATGGCCAAGAGCGATCCTATACCACCGCCCAAATAGCCAAAACCACAAAAGTTCCTCAGGCTTATTTATCTAAAGTATTGCAATCACTAGTCAGAGGTAATATAATCCAATCACAACGTGGTTTTGGTGGTGGTTTTATCTTAGCCAAAAACGCCAATGAAATAAAAATATTAGATATAGTAGCAGCAGTTGATCCAATGGAACGGATTCACACCTGTCCACTAGAATTAGCTACCCATGGATCAAATTTATGCAGCCTGCATAAAAGACTGGATGATGCTATAGCCACAATGCAAACCACTTTTTCAGGCACATCAATTACGCAAATCGTAAGCCAAGAAAATGCCATATTACCAATGTTTGAATGTCCAAAGCTTGAAGATGTTTCGTAATTACCAAGGCTTAAAAGTAAATTCAGGGGTAACCTATTAAGTAAAAAATCAAATAAAGAAGGATTCAAATTCATTATGATAATTTCCCAAACACTTGAATATGCCCTGCGAGCGGTGGTTTTTATTGGCAGTGGTAATAACACACCATTTACCACATTACAGATATCACAGGCAACTAAAGTGCCTCAGGCTTATTTAGCTAAAGTATTACAATCACTAGTAAAAGAAAAGATTATTCAATCACAACGTGGTTTAGGCGGTGGATTTATTTTAGCTAAAGAGCCTGCAAAAATTAAAATTTTAGATATAGTTACGGCTGTTGATCCTATAGAACGAATACTTACCTGCCCACTTAAACTAAAGTCACATGGAAGCAATTTATGTCGGTTACACCAACAACTTGATGATGCCATTGCTTTAATTGAATCAACCTTTAATACCAGCACCATAGCCGATTTAATAAACAAACCTACTACAGTCAAGCCTTTATGTGACTTTCCTAATCAAAAAATTATTTCTTGAAATATTAAAGAGGAATGAACCATGACGATAACTACTAACACAACATTAAAAGAAATTCTTGATCTCCATCCTGAAGCTGTATCAATATTTATAAAACATGGCTGCGATGTGAACAGCGAATGTGACGAAAGTATTCATGATACTGAATTAGAGTTATGTGAAGCCATGTGTCATTTAGATGACTTAGATGGTTTGATTAAAGAATTACAAGCCTTATTTGATAAATAATAAATAATTTAAACTAGTAAAACCGTAGTTTAAGCCAAATTAAATATTAATTAGTTTAACTTCCGAGAAATTAAGGTCAATGTGCCAGTAACATTATAAATTATCGATTTTATTTCATTAACTTATAAACTTAAAAATATAAATAATTAATTAAAATTAGACATAGGTAGGCTTTAAGTACTAAACTATCAAGGAGTAAAGTATCAAAATAAACCTTAGGGAAAATCAGTCTACCAACAATGAATAAGTCAATTATGCTCAACTTACCTGATTTAAGCCATAAAGTTATCATTGTCACCGGTGCAAATAGTGGTATTGGCTATCATACAGCACTCGAACTAGGATTAGCAAAGGCTAAAGTTATATTAGCCTGCCGCAACCTAGAAAAAGGACAATTAGCCTTAACTAAAATGCAAACGTCCTGCCCAAATGGCGATTTTATCCTTAAGCCTTTAGATTTAAGTGATTTAAACTCAATTCATAAATTTGTTCAAGAATTTTTAAATCAATATACGCAACTTGATATCTTAATAAATAATGCTGGAATTATGGCTATACCTAAAAGAACCATAACCAAAAATGGTTTTGAAATGCAATTTGGTACTAATCATTTAGGTCATTTTGCCTTAACTGGTCTTTTGTTAAAAATCCTCATCCAGACCGACCGCAGTCGTATCGTTACGGTTAGCAGTTTGGCTCATAAACGCGGGAGAATAAATTTAAAGGATCTTCAAAGCGAAAAACATTACTCACCTTGGGGAGCTTATGCTCAATCTAAACTCGCTAATTTATTATTTGCCTTTGAATTAAATCGCTTATTTAATCAACATAATTTATCCCAAACTAGCTTAGCCTGTCACCCTGGCATAGCCAAAACCAATATCATCGAAACTGGTATGCAAGCAAACGGCAAAATAACCTTTCTCGGCAATATCATGAATTCACTAGTTGGCCTGGTTTCACAAACGGATTATGCTGGTGCCTTACCTACACTAGAAGCTGCTACGGTTCCTACTATAAATGGCGATACTTATTATGGGCCAGATGGTTTTAATGAATATACGGGTATGCCAAAATTAGTAAAGGCTAAACCTAAAGCCCACGACCTTAAAATGGCTAAAAATTTATGGCTGTTATCACAGGAATTAACCAAAGTAAATTATGAATTTAATTAATTTCATTAAATTAAAGCCAAACCAACCAATCATTAATAATTGCAATAAATTATTTTTATATTTACTTGCTGATTTTACTCGTATAAAACTTCAATCTAATTGTTTCTAGCGTTATTAAACCGTCTTTGACTACTGAATCAATTACCGGTAAAAAATTTTCAATATTTTTAATCGTATCATTAAATTCAATAATAATTGGTAAATCAGTAGACAAACTTAATATTTTTGCACTATGAATTTGACTATGCGATCCATAACCTTCCATACCCCTAATAACAGTTCCTCCAGCTAATTTAAATTCGATAGCTCGTTTTAAAATCCACTCATATAATGTCATATGATCATGCCGGTCACTTTCACCAATAAAAATTTTTAATTTATAACCTTCAATAAAATCACCCATAATTACCAAATCCTCGATAAAATATAACCTAACCAGACAAAAACATAGCCTAAAACAATGTGCGTTATAACATTAATTAAAGCATAATAAAATTCACTACTTTTCATTAACTGAAACGTTTCAAAGCTAAACGTCGAAAAAGTCGTATAACCACCTAAAAAGCCAATAAAGACCAAAGCGCGCAAAGTATCATTAAATAAACCTTTGTTTTCAGCTAAGCCTCCTAACAAGCCTATAATAAAACTTCCCGTCACATTAACAACTAACGTACCTAAAGGGAACGGGATGCTAACTATATTTTGAATATTTTTAGCAATAAAAAATCGTGTCATCGATCCAACACCACCACCAATAAATATCATTAACCAATTCATATTAATTCGACCTTATATTTGCTTTAACACTAGTTTCAATTTTGTCTAAATCATTTAAATAATTAGTATAAGTCATTCCCGGCAAATTATTAATTTTTTTGTTTTTAAAATAATCTATCTGACTTATAGATAAAAAGCGTAAATTGTCAACCATAGCTATCCCCGTCCCACAAATAAAAGGGATACTACCATCAGCAACTAATGTTTGCGCTTCTTGGGGGTGACGATAAAATTTAAAGCCAGCTAACATACCACAAACCCCTAAAGCTATTTTAGTACTACCAACAATTGTAGCAATAGGAATTTGAATATGTGCCAATCTTTTATTTTTTTCATTTTGCTTAATTATTTTATTTAAATCTCCTTGTAAAAGAAATTGTTGCTGTTTGTAAAAAGTCAACCTGGACTTTAATGATTGGTTGATGGCTTGATCTTGGGGGTGTTTGGCAACCATAACGATTAAACTATTTAAATTATTATTAAATTGATTTAGTTTATTTTGAAAATCAATTACTTCAAGTTCTTTTAATTGATTTTTAACAATAGTTTTAACGATAACTCGATTAACTCTACTAACTATGGGACCCAAAATAATTAAAACACCAGATAAAGTAGTTAATAAAAAAGCCGGCCCATTTATTTTTGGATTTCGATCATGAACTGAAATTATCCCAAGCAGATTACCTAAGGCACCAGTCGTATTTTTTAAACTATCCATCACAAACATTGAATTCTGAAATATATTAAAAGCTTTGGTTTGAAGATGAAACTGATTATACTGACTAATTAAAGCCTGTTGCAAAGTTTTTTGAACGTTAACTTCCTGTACCTGTATTGGATTGCTATTTTTCAAATTCAATTCTTGGCCTAATAAGTTTAATTCATTATTTAAATTATTAACATGTTTAATGGCAATTTTAGGAATAATGTTTTTAGTTTTTAAATTATAAAATTTTTTAGTTTTTAAAAACAATTCATAAACTGGTTCAATACCACCAACAAACTGTCCAATCATTTGCGGCATTAAAGAATATTCTAAAGTTACCGGATGTATTTTAGCTGGATTATTTAAATGCTGTTCCCGAGCAACCAAACCCACAATTAAACCAGCATTTACTCCAGCAGCACTAGCCTCTTGACCGGCAAAATAGCGATAAGGTAACCAATTACTTTGCCGGTTATTTTCATAATTAAATAATAGATTAAAACGAGATAACTCAATTTCTTTAAGTACTATTTCATTAAATGACTTTTCTTGCTCGAAATTTAAATTGTCTTGACTAGCCCAAGACCAAGAATTTAAATTTAATAAAACAAGTAATATTAATACTTGGGTAATTTTATTCATGAACACGCCCTTACTCAATATGCATACGATAAATTAAACACATACAACCAGTTAAATTTTCTAGGAGTTATCAGCCGAGTAAGGCGGTTAAAAGTGAACCCCATCACTTAATAAAATAATACCAAATCTATGTTATTTTGACAAGAAGCTAAAAGTTCAAGTAATTGACAACTAAAACTAACTGTTTTAATAAATACTTTTAAATAAATCCTTAGCTAATACTGCCTTATTACCCATATGATTAAATTTACTGCCCCATTGATTGGTAAATTCCACTTTTAGGTTAGAATCTTTGCCTGTGGAATCGACTTTAATATCATGCAAGACAACAACATGGAATTTATGACCACCGCGATATGGCCCAAATATTCCTTCATCAACAGATGTATCTATTGATGCAATGAGCGGAAACATTTGTTTTTCTTTAGCATATTGAAGAAATTTTTCAAAATGACTGCTTTCATTAGTATAGGAAACTGAACCATTTTTAAGCGAGTCTACTATTAATGGTGCAACGTTTTTACCTACCACCACAAAGCCCTTATCTTGACCAATATGGGGCTGATCGTAATTATCATATGCTGGTACCAGATGATTATATAAATCAACCAGACGATGTGAATCGATATATGGTGAATCTTGAATTGTTTTTAATTCTAATTTATGCATAGCGTTTAACGAATAAATCTGTAATTTTTCACCAGTATCATTTGGTCGAGTTGGATCTGGTACCGTTTTACTGTATTGAATAATATCTTCTGGCTTAGCTTGAGTTAAGGGAAAAATATTATAATAAATGTTAACAGCTGCGTTTTGGAATATTTGATTAGCAAAATTACGTATTCCATCAATTTTTATATCTTGATATGGCAATAAATCATGGCTAGAATCGAAACCATTCCCTAAAACATCTAAAGATTCTTGATCTGGGTCTAAGCCACCACTGCGACCAATATCAATAACTTTACCATCAAAGGTAATAGTCTTACCATAGATAGCTGCATCAGCAATTAGTTTAGCCGCTTGCTGAGGCGATCGTTCGTAGACTCGAGTTTCTATAGTAGTTACATTACAAGTTTTATTATTACCTTGATCAATTGTTTTCGGGAAAGCTGCGTTAAATAATACCTGTTCAGCAAGCCTTGATCTTATTGGCTCTGACAGATATCCTTCTGATCCACTAGCCAATAAGCGATTTACATGATGAAAAGTTAAGGCAATTTCATTATTACTAAATTGTTTTTGTTGCCCATATTCAATAAAACTATCCATCAAATCATGAAATCTTGACTGCTGATCAAGATCACCAAATTTAGTAGCAATCAAACCTTCTAATATTGCTACCTGCGTATCTAAATTAGCTTTTTTCACATCAGTGAAACCGTTTTTATAAATTTTTTCTTCGCTACCATCCAGCCGTTGAATAAGTTTGTCACCATTATTACTTTCTAAAA
>DAHXLC010000028.1 GCA_027371815.1 Candidatus Melainabacteria bacterium
AACATGGCACCAGCATCTAATGTAATTAAGCTGTTACAAAATAGCTTAATGAAAAAACCTTAATGAAAAAATAACGTTATGTTAATTATTTTTAAATATTCTTGGCTCTAGGCTTGATTTATCAAGCGGTTTAAATTCAAAACGCTTTTGATCATTTAAACTTATGTGCCCCCAAGGAGTATTAATTTCATGATCAAATACAACTAAATAATTATGTTGTGAGGCTTTATTTAAAATCTCATTTTTATAGTCGCAACTGGTAAGTGGATAATGATCATAGCCCATTACCCAGGCTGGATTTACATGATTAGCCGTAGGCATGATATCAGCTAGATATATGCCAGTTGATCCTTGTGAAGTAAAACTTATTACCTGATGCGACTTAGTATGGCCACCGGTTAAATGAAGTTTAATACCTGGATAAATTTCACATTCACCATTAACTAATTCTAATAATCCATATTGCTTTATTGGTTCAAAATCATCAAGACGGTAACTGGCTTTAGCTCTAGCATTTGGAGAATGTGCATCTTGCCATTCGCCAGCTTGGATAAAATATTTTGCGTTAGGAAAAGAAGGTTTTAATTCATTATCAATTAATGACACTGCTCCACCCATATGATCGAAATGCAGGTGTGAAATTATTACAGCATCAATATCGCTATGTGTTAAACCAATTGGAGCTAGAATATTTTCCCAGTTTACCAATGTCTTAATTTGATACCTTTGGCTTTCAGCAGTGGTCCATCTTGGTCCCATACCTGTTTCGATAAGAATTTTAAATTCTGGACTTTCAATAAGCAGTAAATTACAGGCTAGCTGAATCCGATTTAAATCGTCGGGAATGGTTGTTTTTGACCAAAGTGTTTTTGGTACCACTCCGAACATGGCACCAGCATCTAATTTAAATTCACATTCACGGATTATGGTTAATTCTAAATTACCAAATTTCATAAGTTTATTCCTTTGCCTTAGGTAAGTATAAGTATAATTTTGTTTGAATTTGACCGGTATTTCCAAGAGTCAAGGCATAAATACCAATAATTTTTGTTTTGTTTAAGATATTACCAACCAGAATATCACCAGGATTGCCCAGTTTAGTTTTATTATCTAAATTATTAATGTTATATACATTTGGACCTAATATGGGTGTTTGGGAAAAATTAGTAAAAGGATTAATTAACTCGTCTTTAACTATCAGTTGCTTTAAAAATACGGTGTTTAAATTAGGATATTGGCCATGATGATTTTTGGCGTATAAAATAATTCTCTGGAAAATTAATTTAGTATTTTTGTCTAGAGTGCTAATTTTTGCACTTTCAAATGTTTTAAATAAATTAGGCAAAATTACTGCTACCAGTAGAATAATCACAAACGTAATTATTACTAGTTCAAAATTGGTAAAGCCTTTAAATCGGTTGAGTGATGAACGCATAAAAAAAGAAACACTGTATTAAAGTGTTTCTTAGTTTATCATGATTAGTTTAATTAGTATATTTTAAACTATTGATAATAATTCTCTTTGAACTGGAACCATGGTTTCAACATTATGTTTGCCATGACGTTCATGATTAACCTTGCGTGGTTTTCTTAAATGTTCCATGAATCTGCGATGAGCTAAAGAATCTATGGCTATTTGAGATGTTTTATCGGGAACGGATAAAACAAATTGGCCAGTAGTAGTTTTTGGTTTGTTATTGTATTTGCCAACTAAATACAGATAACTGCCTCTGGTTGAATATAGGTAATGTATCATAATGCCCGCCTTTTAAAAAATGATGCCAGTAAAATTTATATATAATGACTTTTGGAATTATTAATAAATAATAAACACAATGTAAACTTTACACTAAATTATTATAAATGAAAAGAGTCTTTTCAAGAGGAAATATAATGAAATATAAATTATTTACTTTTAATATATAAGCAAGAGTAATAACCCTTGCTTATATATTAAAATATTTAGTTAGTTAAAACTACTTGGTAAAAGTAACAGTTAACATTTCATTTTCAAACTTGGTGGTTCCAGTGAAACCAAAATGTTTGCCAAGTTTACCAATAAAGGAATTCATATTTTCCATCATTTCTTTTTCTTTAGCTACCGTTGGGTTCATTAACTCTTTAGTAGCTTGCCAGCTGGCACAGGTTTTGAAAGTTAAACCAGCTTCAGTTTCAGTTCCATAAATTTCAATATTGCTACCGGTTAAATTTACTTCATATTCTCCGAAAGCTTTTACTAAATCCATTGGAGTTTTTACATTTAACTTAGTGAAATAGCCTAATTTCATTTCAGTCATTTTGTTGGTATATTCGGTTAAGGCTTCAGGGCTTAATTTTTCAATTACGCTGTGAGCTGTAAAGCACATTTGAGCTTTCATGTTAGCTACTTCGCCTTGAACTTTGCTCATCGTCCAGGTTGGTTTTAATTCTATTTTTTGTATTGTTGCTGTCATTTTTTTTCTCCAAAAGAAAGATTTGTATCATTCCAATATAGGTGACAAATTTGGGGATCTGTAATTTATTCACACTAACTTAACTATTGCATTGACATTTTTTTACAATTATTTTACAAGTCAGCAAACTTTAGCTAACTCTTCGAGCGATGTTAGTGTAAAGCGAATTATAATTTTAAATAATTTTTTTAAAAGCCTTAATTAATTTTTGATTTTCCATAGGTAAGCCAATCGTGATACGCATGCAGGTTGGTAGGCCAAAAGCCTTAAGTGGTCGAATAACAATGCCTTGTTTTAATAAAGCATTATAGGTATTGTTGACACGATTTTCTGATTCCAGATTAATCATAATAAAGTTAGCATAAGTTGGAATGTGTTCAATTCCTAGCATGTCAAGGTTTTGCTTGAGATACTCTTTGCCTAGGTTATTATTTTTTAGAGTGCGTTCCAGATAATTATCATCTTTTAAAGCCGTTAACCCAGCTACTTGAGCTAACGTATTTGGTTCAAACGGTAATTTAATCCGGTGTATGTAGTCAATTAAGCATTCATGGGCTAGGCCATATCCTAATCTTAGGCCAGCTAGTCCATAGGCTTTAGAAAAAGTTCTTAAGGTAAGGACATTATCATAACGATAATTTAACGAGTCGGGAAAATATGAGTAGTCTTTAGCAAATTCATAATAGGCTTCATCCAGTATCACTAAGACATGGGGTGGGACTTTTTTAATGAAAGTTTCAAAGTCTGGTTGGGAAATTATCTGTCCGGTTGGATTATTTGGATTGCATAAATAAATAATTTTCGTGTTTTTGTTTATGGCACAGGCTATTGCTTCTAAATCAAAACAGTAATTTTTTAAAGGAACTGTTACTAACTTAGAGCCATTGGCTTTAACGAGCAAACTTACGCCCACAAATGTTCCTTGTGACGTTAAAACTTCATTACTTCCGTGCAGAAAAGTTCGTAAAATATTGGAAATTATACTTTCCGAACCATTACCTACAGTGATATTGGCAGCTTTGACGTTATATTTAGCCGCCAGAGCATTCCGCAAATTGCTAGCTGAAGCGTCAGGGTAACAGTGTACACCTGCTAATACGTCGTTAATAGCTTTTTTGACTCCTTTAGGTGGCCCAAGTGAATTTTCATTAGAAGCTAGGTTAATGAAGCTTTTTATCCCTAATTCTTTACAAAGCTCAACTGTTGGTCGGCCTGGCTTATAAGGACTTAGACATTCAATATGAGCTGGAACCAGTTTGCGTTTGCCGGATTCTTCGAGAAAGTTAAATTCATTATTACTGTAATTAGAACTTGAAGCAAAATAACTTAAATTAGCATACATATATATAGACACCCGCACAAAACTCATCCTAAAGTATTTAGCTCAACTATATTTATTATATTAGAAAAAAAAACAAAAAAAGTAAAA
>DAHXLC010000071.1 GCA_027371815.1 Candidatus Melainabacteria bacterium
TTTCATTAGCCTTTTTATCAATGCCATAGGCTAAAGCTGCTGCCGTAGGCTCGTTAATAATTCGCAACACTTCTAATCCGGCAATAGTACCAGCGTTTTTCGTAGCTTGTCTTTGCGAATCATTAAAATACGCCGGTACAGTAATAACTGCACTCGTGACTTTTTCACCTAAATATTTTTCGGCATCTTCTTTTAATTTACGTAAAACCATAGCAGAAATTTCTTCAGCACTATATTCTTTACCTTGAATTAATACTTTACAGCTGCCATCTTTACCTTCGACAACTTTGTAAGAGACAATTTTACGTTCTGAATCTACTTCACCAAATCTGCGGCCAACAAAACGCTTAATTGAATAAATTGTGTTTTCTGGATTAACCACTGCTTGACGTCTAGCCAATTGCCCGACTAAGCGCTCACCTGATTTGGTAAATGCCACTACTGATGGCGTAACTCGCAGACCTTCAGTATTTGTAATAACTGTAGGTTGGCCGCCTTCCATAACTGCAACTACTGAGTTAGTTGTTCCAAGATCTATACCTACTGATTTTGCCATATTCTGTTTCCTCTTCTTTTTATATTGATTACAGTAAATTATTTTAAAAAAATTAAATATATATAGATAAATTTAAGGATCTATTAAAATGTCATTTGAACAAGAAAATTTTCTAAGCTTAAAATGACCTCTATTTATAGAATATAAAACAAATTTATTACATATTAAAATTAAAACAATAGTTTAATATTTTCGCTGATAAATTTTAATTTTTAATCAATTTATTCATTTTGAGCTTTTAAAAGTTAAAATAAAATTAAAATTTTGTTTTAACTTACTCTACCAAGGAGTTAAATTTGACAGATAACAGTGAAACTTCATCATTAAAACCTAGTTATGAAAAAATTCCGTTTAATGACCTTGAATTAAATAAACGCTCCTTAATTTGGACAATGAAATTAGGTCGCTTTGCCAAAATTATTTTTAATAATTATTTAAATCATTGTAATTATGATATAGCACAACCTAATGAAACAGCTAAGCAAAATTTATTTCAAGGAACAGTTAAAGAAATTTTGACTATCTTAATTTGGCTATCAATCATCGAAATTAAACAGGAATTTATAATTGGTGATTGGCTAAAAAGTCTGGTATTAGAGGCCTTTGCTATAAGTGACGTAATGCAGCCAATACCAGGATCTTATGACATCATGAATAAATATAATTTAACCCATGATGGTTTTGAAACGGCCACTCAATTATCGATTAATCTTTGTAATCTTTACGAATTAGGTAATTCTACCCCAGATGCTTTAGTATTTTTGTCAAATGAAATTATGGCCACTTCTTCTAAACGCAAGGAATTTTTAAATTCAATTGTATTTGATAATTTAGACAGTTTAGAACAAAGCTTAGAACCAAGTTTATAACTGTTTTTTGTCACCAAACTTGGTTTCAACCCATTCGTATAATGTTGGCAGGACAATTAATGAAAGTAAAATTGATGGGAATAAGCCAATAGCAATAATTATAGCTATTGGTCGCTGACTTTGTGAGCCAATACCAGTGGATATAGCGGCAGGGATTAAACCAGCCATTGCTACAGTTGAAGTCATCAAAGCTGGTTTAACTCTGATTAAAGTACTTTGGATCACGGCATTTTTAATAGTCATACCTTGGTCTTTAAATTGCCTTACCAGTGAAACTAAAATAACCCCATTTTGGATTGATACACCAAATAAAGCAATTAAACCAATACCAGCCGAAATACTAAAATGCGTGTGCGTTATCCATAATGCAAAAATGGCTCCAGGAATAGCCATCGGTACTGTAGTCATAACCAATAGAGCTGTTCTTGAGCATCCCGTTGTTGCATATAGTAATACAAAAATCAGTAAGAGTGTTAGAGGAATGATTAGGGCTAGTCTAACCATAGCATGCGTAGCTCTTTCAAATTGGCCTTCCCAGGAAATTTTATAACCAGGCGGAAGTTTAATCGCTTTTTTAACTAATTTTTGAGCTTCAAGTACAGTTGACATTAAATCACGATTACGGATATTAGCTTTAATAGCAAGTCGTCTTTGATTTTTATCCCGAAATATTTCGGTGGCTCCATGGGACTCAGT
>DAHXLC010000032.1 GCA_027371815.1 Candidatus Melainabacteria bacterium
ATAAATTACGATTTACCATGGAACCCCAATAGAATCGAGCAACGATTCGGTCGAATTCATAGAATTGGTCAAAAAAACGAATGCTATTTATGGAACCTTATTGCGGAAGACACACGAGAATGCGATGTCTACTTAGCTTTATGTTCACTGAAAATTATAAGTTTTGGGCTTAAACTGGTTCTATTATCAATATTAAGATGCTCGTTTATTAATTTAGATAACTCAACCCATTTACTGTCATAATCAAATTCTTTCAGCCTATTGGAGGCTTCAATTAATTCATTTAGGCAGCTAACTTCTTTTTCAAGCTCATTTATATTTTCTGATGCTGTATATAATATTGAGATTTTATCTTCCAAAGACTCAAAATTTTCTTCATTGTACTCATATACATCATTGAAATTTATCTCAATGTAAGGTTCGTTAAATTTATTAAGATCAAATTTTGGAGATTTATTTCTTTTAAAGTCGTTTATTATTGAATTCAACTTGTTATAGCGATTAACCAATGATTGGTGAATCGCTTCAGATGAAGATGCAAGCCGTCTTTGCAAGATTGTTAGTGCAAACCCGATTGCATTTTTATTCACATTTTTATTCAAATTGTCTAATTTTAGAAATTGCTCTTTGACATATTGAGTTACTTTATTGTATAAATTATGTTCACTTTCGGATAATTTAAATTTTATTGAATATGAATATCTTTTCGGGAGTAGTGGGTTACCGTCCATATCAACTAACTGTTCTTTTACTTTGCGCCTGAACATATCTGTAATTTTAAAAGTATGAACACCGGTTCTATGTTTACCAATAAATCTATTCCTGTCTAGTAAGTTTAAAAATAAATTAAATTCATCAGATTTCCCATTATGTGGAGTAGCTGTTAATAAAAGTAAATTTCTTGATGTGTTAGATAAAAGTTTTCCTAATTTATACCTTTTTGTTTCTTTAATATTGTTCTTTAAATAAGAAGCAGTCATTTTATGAGCTTCATCAATAATTATTAAATCCCAGCTTGAACTAGATATGTTTGAGTGTAATGAATCATCACGGCTTAATTTATCTAAAGAAGCAATTACCAAATTGTTACTCAAAAACCAATTGCTGGAAAATGTTGTGTTTAGCTTTTCGTTTGTCAATATTTCAAATGGGATGCCAAATTTTTCATACAATTCAGACTGCCACTGATCCATTATGATACCTGGTGTGACAATCAAACATCTTTTTAAGTTTGACCTAAATATAAGTTCTTTTATTAAAAGTCCTGACATAATTGTTTTACCTGAACCTGGGTCATCGGCAAGTAAGTATCTTAATGGCTGTTTATTAAGTAGGATATTATAAACAGCTTCTATCTGATGTGGAAATGGTTCAATTTTTGAATCATTTATTGCTAAATACGGGTCAAATGTAAAGGCATGTTTTAGTCTGTATGCTTCTAAAATAAGTTTAAATGTTAAGCTATTGTTGTTTGAATTATATAAATTTTCTTTAGCTATTATTTCCAATGAATTTTCGAAAGTGTTATATAGTATTTCAGAATGAATAGAGTTGTCATTTTTTTTATAAATAATTTCGAAAGCACTATTAGTATGTTTTATAATTTTTTCAACAAGAACAATTTCTTTGTAATCAAGGCCTTTTAAGTATACACCTTCAGCAATATCTATTAAATTCATCATAATTTTTACCTGGTTTTAATAAGATGGTTTAGGAGCAATGGTTAATTATGCTGCCGAAATAATTGTCGTCAATTAACAGCATATTAAATATTTTAACTTAATGTGTAATTATTGTCTGTTGTCAAGTCGGATCTAGTACTAGAATTAAGCCATTTGCTTCAATCTTTAGCTGAACAGAAGCAAATGGCCTAGATAAATCTGTAACAGTAGTTATCGGTATTTTGATAAAATGAATGGCTGCTTTTAGTGTGTCAATGATAAATTTTAGGCGCTAGTGACACTTTTGATAGATTTATATATGCGATAGAGTGTTTTTAGTTTGTTGTCTTGCCTTTAGAAGATTTAAACAAAAAATTAGTTAAAGTCCCATTATTTAATATAATAAGCAGTCAATAGCCAACCGGCAAAAAGTCCATGTAACAAAGATATTAAAATAGTTTTGAACCAGTTTAACTGCTTAAATCGAGTTATAAGAAGATAAACGACCATAACCAGGCCGGATAAGCCGATACTAGTGCCGACTATAAGTGTTTCGTAGAATTTATCCCTGCCGGGAAAACAGGCACATTCTAAACAAAATCATCATAAAACAAGGCTGATAAATTAATCACTTTACCAAAGTCATTTAATTATTAAGCTAAGCCTTTGGTTTTAACTGAATTGGTTTTTGCTTTTAAAAATAGCTTAAATAATGCTGGTATTACAATTAATACTAGTGTTGTACTGCTGATTAAACCGCCAACAATAACAATAGCTAAGGGATGCTCTAATTCCCTACCAGACCCACCCCAAATTGCTAAGGGCAACATTCCCAAAGCGGCAGTGCTGGCAGTCATCAGAATAGGTGTTACTCTATCGAGGCAACCTAAAGTTATGGATTCATTAATATTATGACCTGATTCCATAAATTTATCAATTTTACTTACTAATAATAAACTGTTTCGTGTTGAAATGCCAAATAAAGAGATAAAACCAATAAGTGATCCTATCGATAACTCGTTGCCAGTCAAGCTTACGGCAATAATACCGCCAATTGTTGACAAGGGAAGATTAAGCAGTACAAGTATTGTCGATAACCAAGAAGGTAATCCTTGTCTTAGTAAAACTATAACTAAAATTAATGATAGCAGGCTGGAAAAAAATAATGTCTGAGCTGCTTCAATTCTGGCTTTATACTGACCGGCATAATCTATGTAATAGCCTTTCGGTAATTTGATATTTTTTTTAATTTTAGCTTTAGCTTCATCGACAATACTAACTATGTCACGACCTTGGCAATTTGCCTGAATTACAATTCGTCTAGCTACATGTTCACGAATAATAACGTTAGGACTTTCTTTTATTTGAATTGTGGCTATTGAAGCCAGGGGAATTCTTGTACCAATTGGTGTATCAATAAATAATGATTTTACTGATTCAAGATTATGCCTTGAATCTTCATCCAGTAGAACCCTTAAAGGAAACTGTTTTTGATTTTCCAGAACCTGAGATGTAATATAACCACTAAAAGCAACTTGGATATTATTGGCAAATTCTTGGGCACTAATACCATAGCGTGCGGCTTCTGTGCGATTTAGCTTAATGGATATTTCAGGTATTAAAACTTGAGTTTCCGGACGAACATCAACTGCACCTTTAACTGATTTAAGAATATTGGCTATATCCAAACTTTTGGTGCGCAGTATATCTAGGTCGGGGCCAAATAATTTAATCGCAATATCGGCTTTAGTGCCACCAGACAATACATCATCCATGCGATGCTGAATAAAAGAGCCAATGTCGAAAACACAGCCGGGAATATTATTGAGTTTATGGCGAATTTTTTCAACACAATTGGACCAACTCATTATTGAATCGTTAATTTTACAGTCAAATTCACTATAATATGGACCTGCTGAATCATCATCTAATTCGGCTCGTCCAGCTCGTTGCGATATAGATTTAACAAACGGATATTTAAGTAAGGTGTCTTCAATGATTGAACCTAGTCTAGTCGTAGCTTCTAAAGATTGCCCTGGTAAAGATGTTGCTCCAATTATTAAACTAGGTTCTTTAAATTCAGGCAAGAAAGATTGTCCCATAAAGGGAATTAGGCATAAGGAACAAAAAAATAAAATTACGGCCGCTAGAATAACGAGGTTTTCATGTTTAAAGGTGATGTTTAAAATTTTGCGATAGCTAGATTTGACAATTTTAATTAGCTTCGTTTCTTTAAGGTTAAGCGTATCAATATAGCCAAGAAAATACATGGATAAGGCTGGAGTTACTAATAATGCTACAACTAAACTAGATAAAGTTGCTAAAATATAAGAAAAACCAAGCGGCGTAAAGATTTTCCCTTCGACGCCACCTAAGGTAAATACTGGTATAAACACCGTTGAAACTATTAGGGTGGCAAACACTACCGATGAACGAACTTCTTTACAAGCCTCTTTGATTACCAATTCACTAGGTTTAGGGTTGTCACTTAGCCGGTTTTCTTTTAATTTTTTATAGATATTTTCAACATCAACTAATGCGTCATCAACGACTTCACCAACTGCAATAGCTAAACCGCCAAGCGTCATGGTATTTAGCGTGCCACCAAATAGACGAATAATCAGTGTTGCTGAAAACAAGGATAACGGGATAGCGGTAAGGCTAATTATCGTCATCCGCCAATTGGCTAAAAATACTGAAACAATAATGGCAACAAGTAAGCCACCTATACCAAGGGCAATTAATACATTATTAATTGAATTTTGGATAAAATCCGATTGCCGAAATAAAGTAATAATTTGAATGTCTTTAGGTAATAAGGGTTTCAGTTCATTAAATGCTGACTCGACTTCATTAGTGATTTTAAGGGTATCTATTTTAGGCTGTTTGGTTACAGTGATTTCAATGCCGGGAATACCATTAATAATTGCATCACCAATTTTAAAATCCGCTCCAATTTTTATGCTAGCAACATCTTTCAATAGCACAGGGACATTGTTAAATGACGCTACAACAGTGTTTTGCAAATCGGCTAAACTACTAATCTTAGTGGTGGCATTTATGGTATAAGTCTGGTCGGATGTGGCTAAATAGCCTCCGGGTAAAATTGTATTAGATTGTTCAACAGCTGCTAGTACCTGGGTTAAGGATATGTTGAAACCTCGCAAGGCATTGGATGATACGATTACTTGAAATTGTTTTTGGTTGCCACCCATAACTAAAACTCTAGCTACACCAGGTACACTTGCTAGGCGGTTTTTAATTTCCCAGTCAGCTAGAGTTCTTAATTGCATGGGATTTATTTCATTAGAAATCAAACCGATTTTTAAAATATCACCCATAACTGACATAACTGGTAACATTGTTGGAATACTTGTACCTTTTGGCAAACGAGCCTGCACAATTTGTAATTTTTCACCAACTAACTGACGACAATGATAAATATCCATGTTTTGTTTAAAAATGATCGTGATGCTGGATATGCCATTCATGGATAAGGATTTAACTAGTGTTACACCTTCAGTGCCATTAAGTACACTTTCTAAAGGTAGGCTTACCAGGGCTTCAACTTCAGTGGCCGTTAAACCTTTAGCTTCAGTTTGAACGATAACTTGTGGTGGTGAAAATTCAGGTAAAATATCAATACTTATATCCTGAAGATTGGCGATGCCTAGAGCAATAATAATTATTGATATAACAATTACAATAAATTTATTATGTATTGACCAGTCAATTAAATGTTCAATCATTTGTTATTGAGTTTATCGCTAGATTTTACGATTGATTCTTGGCTTTGTGGTTGTTGGTTTGTTTTTTTTAGTTTAACTTGAACGAGATAACCACCAATAATAGACCCTAAAATTAGGCAAACAAGATAAGGTATAATTGATAGCCAGTTATTTTCGTGGCTGGCAACCTGGTCGGCAATTTCATCTTTGTCATAGGCTCTATCACCTTCGGTTGGCTGATTAAATAGTTCAGCAAAACCTTGAGTTTTTAGGACATGGGCTAAAAGTTGAAAGGCACCTTTAGTTACAATAGTAGTATTGGGATGTAAACCAGCTTTAATTTCAATATTGTCTTGAAACATCTGACCAGTAAGAACTCTTACTGACTGAAATATACCATTATTCAAAGTAAAAGCATAGGAATGGCCATTCCTTTCCACCACTGCATCAGTAGGCACAATAAGGCTATATATTGGCTTGTGTAGATAAATTTTTAAATTGGTAAACATTTCCGGCCTTAAAATTTCCTGGTCATTGTTTAACAGTGCCCGAACGGATAATGTCCTGGTTTGAGGATCAAGATCGTGATTCAGGAAGACAATTTTTCCGGTAAATTTAATATCGGGATATGAGTTAACGAAAGCTTTAACTTTGTCATTTAAATTAATTTTAGCAATATCATTTTCATTAATGTTAGCACTTGCCCAGACCTCTTTTTCGTTGCAAATTACAAATAAACGCACTCCAGGACTGATACTTTGTCCACAAGTGGCATTTTGAAAAATGATATCACCATTGGCTGGGCTCTTTAACACAATTTTAGCAATTGGATTTTGACTTTGAATAATTTTATTAATGGTGTTATCGTCAGCTCCCAATAATTTTAATTTCTGAATAATTGGCTCAATGGTTAACTGTAATTTTGTATGCATGGCTTTTAGCGTTAAATCACGTTTTTCCAGAGCTACTTTATATTTAGATTCACTAATTTCTAAATAAGCTTTAGATGTTTGTAAAGACTTTTGTGAGCCAATTTTTTCCTTAAATAAGACGTCGTCTCGTTCAAAATTTTGTTTAGCTAAATCTACTTGAGCACTAGCTTCTTTAATTTCATCCTGAAAATTGGTTTCGAGTTGCTGAATTTGTGCTTCGATTCCCTGTTTGTTTAAGATTAAGCTGGATGATAGTTCGTTGATATCAGGACTTTCATATTCAACTAAAACATCGCCGGTATGAACATATTGACCTAAGACCACTAAAACCTTGGTTATATGACCGTTAGCTACCGAATGGACAAAATACTGACGACTAGGAACAGATTCAATTTTACCTATTGCGCTTAAATAATTGGGCAATGGTTTGGGTCTTAAGACAGTAGTTTCAATGCCAATAGCTTCATAGCCTAGTTTGGGTAATTTAAAGGGTTGGCCGTATGCACCATACTCTTGATGGGATAATGCTTGCGACTTAGAGTTTAAATTATCTGATTTAGCTGCAGTAAAACAGCCGATAATAAAGTAAACTATTATTAAGCACAATTTTTTTTTTACTTTTACCGTAAAGTTCAAGAACGCACCATTTGTTAAAGTTAAAATTTCGTGACGGTATTTAGTTAGGTGATAATTTTTATACTGTTTAATTACTTGATCTTATTTTACCCAATTTACTTTACAAATACTCATTTTAATGTGATTTTCGTTAATTTGGTTAACCATCATACTTGACAAATTGATTTAAGGTCTGAAAGCCATTGCTTATAGGGTTTATGCCTTATAAGCAATGGCTAATTTATAAATCCTAATTAAAGACTTAGGCTTTAAAATTTAGGTATAATTGCAATTATTCTTAGCTTTTTTGGAGGTGAAAATGTTATTAGTGACTGGAGGGGCTGGCTATATTGGTAGTCATTTCATTAAGGCCTATTTAAATAAATTTACTACGCATGAATTGCTTATTATTGATAATTTCTCTCAAGGTCATCATGAAGCTATCGCTAACCTGTCTAATGTTAAGATTGTAAATTGTGACTTGATGAATTTGACTGATTTAGAGAAGGTGTTTGAAACTTATCCGGTGGATGCTGTAATCCATTTTGCTGCATATACAGAAGTTGGTGAGTCACAAATTAACCCCGTTAAATTTTTTCAGAACAATGTTAGTGGCAGTATTAATTTAGTCAATGCAATGGATAATTTTGGGGTAAAAAAAATGGTTTTTTCATCATCTTGTGCAGTTTATGGAATACCCGAAAAAATTCCAATTGCTGAAACAACACCTGTTAATCCCTTAAATATTTATGGTTTGACGAAAAAAATTATTGAAGATGTTTTGCTGGCGATGCATAAAACTAAAGGGTTAAGCTGTGTGATTTTACGCTATTTTAATGCTAGTGGAGCAAGTTTTGATGGTAGTATTGGTGAAGCGCATGATCCAGAATCGCATTTAATACCGTTGGTATTAAATGCTGCTTTAACTAATAAACCGCTTAAAATATTTGGTGGTGATTACCCAACCCATGATGGAACCTGTATTCGTGATTATATTCATGTTAATGATTTGGCCAACGCTCATTTGAAATCTTTAGAATTAGTTGAAACCAGTTGTTTAAGTGAAGTATTTAATTTGGGTTCAAGCTGTGGCGTTTCGGTTTTAGATATTATCAAAACGGCAAGTATGATTACTAATACTGATATTGCCTATGAAATTGTGGCTAGGCGAGATGGGGATCCACCAGTTTTAATTGCTGATTATGAAAAGGCTAAACAAGGTTTGAATTTTTATCCTGAATATGATTTAACTAAAATTATTCAATCGGCCTGGCGTTGGCAGTTAAATAAACAATATTAAGCTATGTCAAAGCAGTTTAACTAATAACTATTTTTTAGCAATTTCCAAATTTTCAAAATTGTTTTTTAATAGTAGCCACCAGTCGATAAGATTGCTTGAAGCAATTTGTTCACTTAAAAAATCCATACGGATAGCTCTTTCTTTTTTAGTCATTTTTAAGCATTCATAAATACTTTGGGCGATTTGGGCAGGATCAATGAAATTTGTAAACATTGTGTATTTGCCAATTTCGGTAAAGGCACCTGCACCACTTGATAAATTAAGCATACCTGGATTACCCGTTTTTAAAGGAATGGTTTGACAGGCAATATATTCTTTGGCCGTTAAGTTTAGTCCATCGCGAACGGGATTAACGAGCATGATATTAGCTTTGCGATACCAGATTGCTAATTCATTAGCGGTAAATGACTGTTCAATCCAGGTAATTGGCTGCCAGTTATTTTTACCCCAGCAGGAATTAACCAACGAGCATAAATTTTTACATTTAGCAAAATAATTATCAAAAGCTTTTAAACCTGGCCGGGTTTGTCCACTTAATTGAATAAAGGTAAGTTTTTCAATAAATTCAGGATGGTTTTCAAAAAAATACTGGATAGCTTGTATTCTTTGATATAATCCCTTAGTGTAATCTGCTCGATCTACCGATAAAATATACGGGATTTTAGGGATAAATTTATTGACCGATAAATTAGCTATTTCAGTTTCAGGAATTGAAGATAGTTTTTCCCAGGCTTTAAAGTCAATGCCTAATGGTGCAACAACAATTTTGGTGGTATGACTTGGATTTTTAATTGTTACTGTAAAGTGTTCAAAATCTACTTGGCATTCTGGTAGATGATTATAGACAAAGTCCAGAAAATTATGGGCATATTCTTGGGTATGAAAACCAATAACATAGCAATATAAAAGACTTTGGACAATGGTTTGGATGTTTGCGCAATTTTCTGGGGTTATATTATAAGGCCAAGGAATATGCCAAAAATAAATTATTTTATGATTTTTGCCCAGTAATTTAGGCAGATAAGCTAACTGATAATCATGGATGAACCATTTGGTGGTTGATAATTTTTGACTTAATTTTAAAAATTCGTTAGCTAATAATTGGTTAAATTCTGCGTAATAATGATAATCCGCTTGATTAAATTCGATAAATTCATGAAGATCATGGACTAATGGCCAAAGGTATTCATTACAATAACGGTAATGTCCATTAAGTACGTTTACATTTAAATCTTTAAGGTGAGCTGGTTTTTGTTCTCCATTAAGCAGCGTTTGTAATGAATTGTCCTGTATATACCACCATTTACCGGAACCAAAGTAATTGGCAAAAAATAATTGTGCTAGAGCTGAAGAAACTCCACCAGCTGCAATGGGGCCTCGATAAGATACCATGTCCATATTGTTACCTCGATAGGATACGATGTTTGCTGGTCGATCAATAGCATATAATTTATGGTATTTTTATTATTGATTTTAACTTTATCACGTTAGTTAGTATATTACATTAAAAAATAGCCGATTTGAGAATTTTTTGGCAAAATTTTAATCTAACTTTAGTCCCTAATGTTTAAATCTTTGTTATTATTAAATTAGAGATGATTTAATAATAATGGAAACTAATTTTAACTTTATGAGAATATTAATTGTCGAAGATGATATACTTTTATCTAATGGTATAGCTACCTATTTAAGCAAATAACTTTTTCATTTAAACCATCTAAAGCAGTTAATACAATCACCATAATTGGATTATTATGCTCTTTGATTTTTTTTAAAACAGATACTCCACTATACTCAGGTAATTTTAAATCAAGTAAC
>DAHXLC010000150.1 GCA_027371815.1 Candidatus Melainabacteria bacterium
CACCCGTTCCCGTTCCTACATCAAGAATTTTATCAGTCGTATTATTTAAATAATGAATTGAGTCATTTTAATTATGATGTTTTTGATATTATTTTTTTTAATGCTTGTTTTGGTAATATTTTTAACCAGGATGCGGCAATAGCTAAAGCTTGCATTTTAATGAATCCTGGTGGAAAAATTGTCATAAGCCATCCCATGGGTGCTCAATTCGTCCAAAAACTGCATGTATTTGAACCCCATATTGTTCCTTATCCGCTGCCTGATTTGCCTGTATTGAATTACTTTTGCCAAACATATAATTTAAAACTGGATTTGTTTGAAGATGAAAGTGACTTTTACCTTGCTATTCTTATCAAGTTATAGGTTTTGCTGTCTTCACCACCACCTTAAACAAAAGTTATGTGATTGTGAGGTAAGCCTTTTGTCAAGGACTAGGGTTGATGCTTAATATTAAATTTCCCTTAAAATTGAACTAGATCATAATCTTATTTGAAGTTATTTGACTTACAATTATGCTTATAGTTTAAGGCTTTTATTTGGACAATCAGGTCAATTTAAAGTAAGTAATATCTTAGTGTTTTAGATTTAGTAAAAACAATATTTATAATCAAGAGGTAATCAAATGACAACTGTAATTGCTACTGAAAAAGAATCAAATACATTACGTGAATGGGAAAATGATGATTTTATAATGCAACAGTCCAGGTTGTCTAAGGCTAGTAAGATATTGAATTTGACTAACGATGAACTGGCTCCGCTCAAACATCCTAAAAGAGCTTTAACCGTAGTTGTGCCCGTTAAAATGGATGATGGTTCAACTGCATCATTTGTAGGTTATCGTGTTCATTATGATTTAGCGCTTGGGCCTGGTAAAGGTGGGGTTAGATTTCATGACAAGGTGAATTTAGGTGAAGTTACAGCTATGGCTATGCTGATGACTTGGAAATGTGCCTTAATGAATTTACCGTTTGGTGGAGCCCATGGTGGTATTAGGGTGGATCGTAATAAATTAACCAAGACAGAATTAGAAAGGTTAACCCGCCGTTATACTTCCGAAATAATTGAAATGATTGGACCCTCCTCAGATATTGCCGGACCTGATTTAAATACTGATGAACAGGTAATGGCCTGGATGATGGATACATATTCAGTTAATAAAGGTTATACAGTGCCATCGATTGTAACCGGCAAGCCTAAATCCATTGGTGGATCCTTTGGGCTTACGGAATCAGCTGGTTTTGGTGTAGCCTTAAGTTTAAAACGCTTTATAAAACATAAGCAAAATTCAAAAAATGATACTAGTGTAATTATTCAAGGACTGGGTCAGGTAGGATCCAGCGTAGCCAGTAGTCTGGCTACATCCGGATTTAAGGTTATTGGTGTTTCGGATAGCATGGGTGGTTTGTATAATGCTAAGGGTATTGATATTATTAAATTAGCTAACCATGTTAAAACTCATCAGAGTATGAAAGATTATAAAGAAGCGTAATTCTTAAACAATGATGAATTACTGCAAATGAGTTGTGATGTATTAATTCCTTGTGCTGTAGCTAATCAAATTCACCGATCTAATGCAAGCCTTTTAAAATGTAAATTAATAGTTGAAGGTGCTAATGCGCCAACTACATTTAAAGCTGATGAAATTCTTGATGACAGGGGCATTGAAGTTATTCCCGATATTTTAGCCAATACCGCCGGAGTCACCATTGGCTATTTTGAATGGGTTCAAGGTTTAATGAGGCTATTATGGACGCAGGAAGAAGTTTATGAACGCCTGGAAGGACTGGTTAATAATGTTTGTGATAATGTATTTACTTATGCCGAGCAGCATAAAGTAAGTTTACGAATGGCCAGTATGGCTTTAGCCTTGCAAAAAGTTCTTGATGCCCGTAAATTACGGGGACTTTATCCTTAAAAAGACTGAATATTTATATTTTGAAAAAGTTAAACAAGTTAGATTGGTAAATTTGATGGATGTGGAGACTTTAGTAATTGAAGATAAATTTAATATAA
>DAHXLC010000152.1 GCA_027371815.1 Candidatus Melainabacteria bacterium
TTTGCGGAATTTAAATCAAAGGCAATTGACTTATCTAATTCAAGATCAACCAATTCAATATCACCAAGGCTAATTTATCGAATACTTTAAGAATTGGCTTGCAAGATGTCTATAAATTAAATGATAAACGTTATTTTGTTGGTAAAGTTTTCAGTGGGCAAATTAAGCCTAATGACAAAATAATGTTTTTCCCATCAGGAAAGGAGTCGGTCGTTAAGTCAATTGAAACTTATCCGGTGAAACAAATTGACTATGCTTATGTTAATGAAAGTGTTGCTTTATGCCTTACTGATCAGATTTTTGTCGAACGTGGTGAAATAATTGCCTTAGCCCAAAATGCTCCTTTTGTGGATAATTTATTTAGCGCTAATTTAGCCTGGTTGGTTTGTGAACCCATGGATGCCCATAAAAAATATTTATTTAAATTAGGTTTTACTTCAACTTATGCTAAAATAAATTATTTGCCCGATAAGATAATTAGCCTTGGTGATATTGAATTGGTTGATCTTGAATTAGATAAGTCAATTGCCTTTGATTTAAATTCCGCTAATACCCATTTGGCTAATTTTGTGCTTTGTGACGAATACCGAACTGTTGCCTGCGGCAATATAATGAATGTGATTACTGGTTCTAAGTCTAAAGAATTAAATTGTAATAATGTTTTTAAAGAAATCAGTCTAATTGATAGGTTAGATCGCCAACTGGCTTATAATCATCAAGCATGCGTGATTTGGTTAACAGGACTATCCGGATCTGGTAAAAGTACTTTGGCGCGCAATCTGGAACTGACATTATTTCAGCGATCAATAAAAACGGTAGTGTTGGATGCTGATAATTTAAGATTAGGCTTATGCAGTGATTTAGGTTTTAGTAAAGAAGACCGCAGTGAAAATAATCGCAGGATTGCGCATGTGGCTAATATGTTTAAAGAAGCTGGTTTTATTGTAATTGTTGCTTGTATTGCTCCTTATATTAAAGATCGGCTGATGGCTAAAACAATTATTGGTGAAAGTGATTTTTGGGAAATTCATGTTTTTTGCCCGCTTGAAATATGTCAGTTAAGGGATCCTAAAGGCCTATATAAGCAGTCCCAATCTGCTAATACTATGACGGGAATTAAGTCACCTTACCAAATTCCTGTGCAGCCAAATTTGCGCTTAGATACTAGTGAATTGTCTTTGGAAGATGAGACGAATGCGATAATGAAGCTTTTAATTGAAAAGCAGATAATTAATTCAAGGGAAGTTTTAACTGGTGCCAAAGAATTTTAATGAGGTTGTTATGGCTTAAAGCTTAATTTGACTACAATTTTAGGGTTAGGAGATAAATTTTAATTAAGTTTTAGGTTTTAAAGTTTGCCCATTTTTTGTGCTTGCAGCAGAGCTTGAGTAGTTTTGTTGTAGCCATCTTCAAACAATTCCCGGCATTTAGCTTCTGATAGTCCAAAATCCAGGGCATTAATATCGTTACGGCGTAAGTCAATCACAATACTGCTTGGCTTAGTTACTTCGGTATTTAGTTCGGGATTACCAGTGAATTTTAAAACAATAGAGTCATTATGCGAAAACTCATCGGTATTGGCTCGATAAAAGCCGCCATCAATTAGGGCATTACCTTCATGCATAATGGCAGCAAATACATGGGGATAGGCTCCTGTAGCAGCTAAAGCCTTGGCTAGATCATAGTTTTGACCTTTAAACAATACCGGTTTATCATTAATTGGATCATAAGCCCAAATTTGTAGGTGTGAATTAGGTTTGAGATTAAGCTTTTGAATTTGTTCGAGCCAGGGGTGTTCCAGTGATATCATGGATCGAGAAACATTCCATTGTTTTGCTTCAGGCAGTATAAGTGAATCCCACATTATAAAGGGATTAGTTAACATTCTTAAACGACTGTCTAAATTGGTTTTTAAAATCTCTTCAGCGGTAAAACCGTTAGTATACAATGTTGCTAGACCTGCGCCAGCGCTGCCACCACTTACTTTGTCAAAGTGAAGGTGTTGTTCATCTAGAGCTTTAATGGCACCAGCTCCTTCATAAGCACCGATTACCCCGCCAACACCTAAAACTAAATCATGAGGTCTGGGGCTGGGCTTTAAAGTGTCGTGCGGCAATTCGCTACTTTTTAGGGTTAAAGCTTGACTGTTTTCAAAAGTTAAGCCTTGAATATTAGCTAAGTTAATGGTTGGATTATTTGAACTGGGTTCTAAGGTGAATCTGTTTGCCAGGCCAAAACTACCGCCAATAAAGGCCATAGTTAAAACGTCTTGTTTTATGGCATTACTACTAGCTATTAGTTTATGATTAGCTAAGGCATTAATTTCGGCATTGCTAATACCAGTTGGTATACTAGCTAGGAGCCCAGCATTTAAAGGATTGTTGATTAATGACTGAATTGGTGTCTTAACTAAAGGCGATAATGCTGATTCTTGAACCGATGAGGCTAATTTACCGAGAGAACTGCTTAATAATGAATTACTTAATCCTAAAACACCAAAACTGGCTGCATCAGTAATACCATTCCTAAACCGATTGGCCAAAAAATGAGAATTTGGTGCCGTTGGCTGTAATATAGAACCATACAAAAACCCACTAACGCCTGACCTTAATGCTTCACGTTTAGCTAATGCCATTGTGTCGGTAAGAGCCAATTTGTCAGTTATAGCTGAACTTGAATCTACTAATAAGGAATCGCTAGCTACCGACATCCCTTTATATATTGTCATAAATGGGAGCATCATTCCCGCAGCTGAGCCCAATTCGTAAGCCGCCCAGTTTAAGGTTCCAAATTTTTCGTTGCCAGGAGTTTTAATCCCCAGAGTTTCAGCTGTATGTTTAACTATTTTGGATAAATGACTGCCACTAACTTTATCAACAATTTGCGTTAATCCGGTAAGTGGTGCATCAATAGCTGAATAGATTGCACTATTAGCTAGTATTTGTAAAGCTGTTTGGCCTTTAAAGAGGGTATTATTAACTTTAGTTTCAAGGGTTAAAGAGTTTTCCATTTATTTTTGAATTAATAATTGTTCAGCTGGAATTTTGTATTTATACTTATATTAAGAAATAATTTACCAAAAAACCATTGGGGAAATTACTATATTTTTTGAACTTGATTTATTAATTTGAACTAATTAGGAAATTTGATTTTATAAATAGGATTGAATTTGCCGATTAAGCAGTAGCTTAGCTTTAGTTAAAGTCTTTGTCGTCTTAAAACACTATCGTAATTTTGAGTTATTTGACTTATTTGAGCGTCAGTATTAAAGATTGGTTTCTCGTCACAAAATGCTTTAATAATATTAAATTTTTAATTAAGTATAGTTTTTGATAAAATTACGTATTCTCATTAGGGATATTCCGAATTAATATCTATATTACGATTCAGGAATATATAAGGAAACCCCTATGGAAAATTTTGGCAATTTTAATTCTAATCAGACCCAATCAGTAAAGTTAGATTTAAATTCGTTATTACAGTCGCAAGCGTTAAAGCCTGCCTCTAGTCAGCATAATACTTTAATTAAAGAGTTATCTACTAGTAATCAACAATCAGGTAAGGATAAGTCCAGCGCTATTCCTAAAACAAATTCTGCGATTGCCCAAATTATTGCTACGACTAATTCAAGTAATGCCTTTGCCCCAGTTAATCATAAGTTGGATTCTACTAATACAAGTGAAACAAGTAAGCAACCATTCGTTGCTGAATTATTAAGCCAAGGCTATGACATGGGTTTAGCTGGTCTTAAAGGTGGAACGGCTGGTTTGTTAACTGGTGGTCCAATTCCATATACATTAAGTATGTTAGCTAAAGATGTGATTCATAAATATCCTGATACCGTTTTTGCTAAAAGCGGT
This sequence comes from Candidatus Melainabacteria bacterium, assembly GCA_027371815.1. Lineage (GTDB taxonomy): Bacteria > Cyanobacteriota > Vampirovibrionia > Obscuribacterales > JAKAZS01 > JAKAZS01. The sequence continues at coordinate 3,861 of DAHXLC010000152.1, forward strand.
GATTGGTATTTAAGGCATTTTGATAAGAAAACCATTTTAGATAATCGTAATAAAATAGTTAAGGAAACCATTGCTGAAGAAACCAGTAAAATCGATGAATTAGCTAAAGGTGATAGTAGTAAATTAGCTCAAACCTTAAAAACTATTGATAAGGATGGTTTTATTGGCCAGATTGATTTTGAAGAATTAGATAATTTGGATAAACGTACAAAATGGTTAAATAATCCAGCATTATTAGATAAGAGTTTAGCGAAGAAAAATGTTCTGGAATTAGAGGATTTATTTAAAACCGAACCTAAATTATTTAGCAAAGATGAACTTGAATTATTATTAAAACGCCAAAAAGCTATTTTAGAAAGTTCTAAATTAGAAGCAGATATGCTTGAAGCTGAAAAAGTCTTTGGTGGTAAAACGGCGATGATTAAAAACTTTAGCGTTGGTGCGGGATTTGACATGGGGGTTTTTGTTGTTAATGATTATGTGGAAAACTTCACTCATGGCAACGGCTTATTTACGCAATGGAGTACGAATATGTTATTTGTGCCTGCCGAAGAATTTATTCCTGGGGGAATTTATACTAAAATAGCTTATGGAGCTGCTATAATTGGGGGCTCTCAATTATTGGATCATTATATTCCTACCAATAAATATAATAAATTAACCGAATTTAAATCTAACTTTACTGATTGGGTCTGATTAGAATTAAAATTGCCAAAATTTTCCATAGGGG
>DAHXLC010000201.1 GCA_027371815.1 Candidatus Melainabacteria bacterium
TCTGACATTTTTGCGATTAGTGGGAATAGTTACGGTATCCAGGTTATAAACTTTACGAAACTCTTTAGCTTCAGTCATAGCAGTTCCAGTCATGCCCGATAACTTAGGATAAAGCCTAAATAAGTTCTGATAGGTTATCGAGGCAAAGGTCAAAGTTTCTTCTTGAATATTAACCCTTTCTTTGGCTTCAATAGCCTGGTGCAGTCCATCACTCCAACGCCGACCCACCATCATTCGCCCGGTAAATTCATCAACTATTGTTATTTCAGCCTTGCCTTCTTCATCCTGCCTTACAACATAGTCAATATCCTTACGGAATAATTCTTTGGCTCGTAAAGCTTGGACTAAATGATGAGCATAATTAAATTTTACATCATAAAGATCGTCAACGCCAAGTAATTTCTCCCCATTAATAGTACCACGTTCAGTCAATAACACATTTTTGGTTTTTTCATCAACCCAGTAATCACATTCCTCATCATCCTTATCTTTGCCTTTATTAAGCACAGGAGCAACATGAGCCATATGCTGATAAACTTCAATGTGAGATTCAGCCGGAAATCCTGAAATAATTAGTGGTGTCCTAGCTTCATCGATTAAAATATTATCGACTTCATCAACAATAGCAAAGTAATAAGGCCTTTGAACTAATTCATCAATTGATGTCCGCATATTATCACGCAAATAATCAAAGCCAAATTCATGATTGGTACCATAAGTAATATCAGCTTTATAAGCTAAAGCCTTTTCTTCTTCTGGCTGATGAGAATAAACCAGTCCGACACTTAAACCTAAAAATTTATAGAGTCGCCCCATCCATTCCGAATCACGCCGAGCTAGATAATCATTAACGGTAACGATATGAACACCTCGACCAGATAAAGCATTTAAATAAGCCGGTAAGGTAGCTACAAGGGTTTTACCTTCACCAGTACGCATTTCGGCAATTTTATTAAAGTGTAGTGCGACCCCCCCATAAAATTGAACATCAAAGTGACGCATCCCGAGGATTCTCTTGCCGGCTTCACGAACCACTGCAAAAGCCTCAGGTAATATTTCTTCAAGGATAATAGCTAATTGCTTATCTTTTGAAGAACGAAATTGACCCGGCATTTTCGGTTCATCATCAGGAATTAGCTTAATATCTTCAACACTACTTAAGGAATTTTCAATTCTTTGCTTAAAAATATTAGTATAATTAGCCAATTCTTCATTGGTCAACTTTTCGATATTAGGCTCAAAAGCTATAGCGGCATCAACATATTTTTTAAGATCACCAATACGTTTTTCATTGGTATCTCCAAATATTTTTTTAATAAAATCAGATGCTTTATCTTCCCAGTTTTCAAACATTATTACCTAACAACCTCAATATTTTTTTGCTAAAATTAAGTCAAACTTAAGAAATTATATATCTAACTATAGTATAATTTATTAAATACTTCTGATTAGTTCATAAAATAATTAGTTATTGATGTTTACAAATGAAAACAATAAAGATTTTCTTAAGATTATTATTTGTAAATCAACATATAATTCTAAGCATTTTAAACAAAAAAATGGAACATCTAGTAAGAAGCTAATACTATACTAAGTTTTGAATAATTTTATTACCACCATAATCCTTAAATTTTAATTTTAACATATAAATTGCCATGAATTCGTTAAGCCATACTAAACCATCGCTGTCAGGTCTTAATTTAACTGATTTAATTAGCGTTCTTGAACCTACCAAATTGCCACTTTACAAGATTAAACAAATTCATACTTGGATTTATGCGAAATTTGCCACTTCGTTCATCCAGATGACCGATTTGTCAGTAACAGAACGAGAGATTTTAGCTAACAACTATTCATTATCAATACTACACACCAAAGACTGTCAGATTAGCAAGGATGGTACTAAAAAATATTTGTTTGGTTTAAGTAATGATGATAAATATGTTGAATCAGTGTTAATGACGTTTCAAAAGCGAGAGGATTTATCTGTATGCGTATCTTCACAAGTCGGTTGCGCTGTTGGGTGTAAATTTTGTGCAACATCATTTGTTAATTTTAAACGCAATTTAACCAGTCAAGAAATAGTGGATCAAGTTATGTCTATTCAAAGGGATAATCAAGTTCGCATTGGTAATATCGTTTACATGGGGCAAGGAGAGCCTTTATTAAATACAGAAGAAGTCATTAAATCTATTTATGTTTTTGCTAATTCAGTAGGTATTGGTAAAAGGCATATTACCGTTTCAACTTCAGGAATAATTCCTGGTATCAATAGGTTGGCTACAGAAAATCTGCCCATCACACTAGCTTTATCCTTACATGCTTGCGACGATGATTTAAGAAACAGCATTATGCCAGGCGTTAAAGCATATTCAATTAAAGACACATTTCAGGCTTTGACTGAATATCTACAGACAACTAATCGTAGGGTCACTATTGAATATGTCCTACTAGCCGGGGTTAATGATTCGAGCGAGCAAGCTCATAAACTAGCTAAATTAGTTTCAAAAATCAATTGTCATATTAATTTGATACCATATAACCCGATCAATGAGTTAAGTGATAGTATTAGTTTCAAACGGCCAAGTATCGAAGTTCAAGAAGCTTTTAAAGCCATCGTTGAAACTACCGGACGCAAAGTAACTTCAAGACTGGAACGGGGCAAAGATATTAGTGCAGCCTGCGGGCAATTACACAATAAATACCTAAATGAAATAGTTCCATCGTAACGAATCATTACAATTGTTTCAAATCAAAATTATTTGGTAAGTGGTTCCTGTCAAGGAAAATTTTGAAGATAATCACGCAAAACTATCACCAATAATTATCAAATCACCCAATCGAAATTAGCTAAAATAACTGATCTTTTCCAATTAAACATTATGTTTCCTGTTAATTAAAATATCGAATCAATATTTTAATTTTTTTACTTAAATTTTGCTTGCTTTTAAGGAAAATTATGATAATCCAA
>DAHXLC010000206.1 GCA_027371815.1 Candidatus Melainabacteria bacterium
TTTTAATAATGATATTTTTAAAACGGCTGAACATAGCAAAGAAAATTTAATAATGAATTCAATGACTAAATTTTATAATCTTAACAATTATTCGCCTTATTCTAATTCAACTCTTAATAATTATAATTTTGACCTAACAACGCCTAGCACTCCAAGTACAGGAAATTACAATGACTTAACTCGATTCAACTATAGTAATACTTATGACTCTTTAATAAATCAGCCTAATAACAACCAAGCCAGTTACTCAAATTACCCTAACAATTTAACGCCTAATTCACGCATTAATATTACTAATCCTAACGAGTTAAAAATTTTAGTCAAATAAAAACCTGATAAATTTAGTCAAAATCAAATTGGTTTTTAAAGAGCAATTCTTACCAGCATTAATCTCTTGATTTAACAATAATTTCTCTTTAAATTATTGTTAAATCAAGCCAAGTTTTGGGTACATTAAAAATGTACTGCTTTTTATTGACCAAATTTTACTTAAAATTATGGATAAGCCAAAACCAAATTCCCAAGACAACTCCAATCTTACCAAAGATAGTCAATTAATGGACACCAAGCTTAAAGACTTTATCCAGAATATTTATCATAAGTCTAATTATCACCGAACTCAAATGGTCAATACTAATTCGACCGATAGCCCTAACCTAATAATTGAGCAAAACCATAAATTTACCAATAATCTTATACAAAAAAGTCCCATTGATTCAAATCCTAATCCTGGCATAGAAGACATCGTTAAAAAAACTAACTTTAACCGTAAAACCAATGATGTCAACCACAATAAATTAACTGAGATAGCTTACAAGTTCATAGTTCAATCAAAATCAATCGGTATCGACCAATATAAATGGAATGACTGCTGGTTTGAAGCAACAGTTGCCTCACTGGCATCAACGCTTCAAGGAAAAAAATCATTAACCAATATGATTGTTCAAAATCCAGATAATTCCTATACGGTAACTTTCCCCGGTGATGAAACCCAACCCATTCAAGTTACTAAAGCTGAAATAAAGAAAGATAAACTAACCAATCAACCACTTTGGGCCAATATTCTCGAAGCTGCAGCCATCAAACGCTTTCCTGCCGAAGCCGTAAATGGTACTTACCCAACCGTTGGTCTAGCTTTGCTAACTGGAGCTAAAACCAGTTTTAAAATGCTACCGTCAAAAATGTCAACGGAACAAATTAACAATTTAGAAAATTACATTAATACCGCCTTAAAAAATCAATACCCAATATTAGCAGCTAGTAGAGGTTTAACCACCGACAAAATAACAACCGGAATTGTCCCGGGTCACCTTTATACAATTATGAAATTCAATCCTGAAACCAAAGAAATTATTGTGAGAAATCCCTGGGGTAATAACTATGAAACCAATAAAAACTTACCGAAAATTGGCCAGAAAAAAAATGGCATTACCAACATAGGCAATGGTGATGTAACTATGAATATTGATACCTTTAGCCGACAATTTGTTGAAGTTGCAACGTTAAATAGTAATAGCCCTATTTTAAAAAATGATAATCATCAACCATAATTTTGGCAAAATTTATAAAAAATGTTTTTCACGAAAAGTTAATTCACCATTATAAAAATTCAACTCAGCCTTTATACCAATTGGAATAACCTGGCTAAAATTATAGTTAAAACAGCTGGGAATACTCAGTTCACGAATATAGTCTTCAAATAATTCTTCAACAGAGAATAAATTTGGTGAATTTTTACTGTTACAATTTTTAAATTCACCAAATAACAAGCCTTTTATGTTTTGCAAATGCCCACCTAAATATAAAGAAGTAAACTGCCGATCTAAAATATCGGTTCGTTCATTCTCATCATCAAGAAACATAATAATATCATTAAGATTAATCATATAATCACTGCCCATTAGACTGACCAAAGAAGACAAATTGCCACCATATAATACAGCACGAATATTTTTACCACTAACTAAATTAGTCACATTAGACTTAGTCAAATCACTTTTGAAATCCATTTTATAAAAATATTTTTCACTACTGTCTTCTAAAAGCTCGTGCCCAGCTTTAATACTATATTTTAATTCCTTATCCATCAAAAATCTGGCCAGATTTTCAAGTTGCGCCTTATGCTGAATTTCTAAAATTTGCGGGCCATAAAAAACTACCAGATTAGTCATTTTTTGAATAGCTAAGATTAACGCTGTATTTTCTGAACTGCCAATAATTATTTTAGGATTAAGTTTAAGACTTTCATAATTAAGGTAAGGCAATAGTCTCAAACTTCCATAACCTCCAGTTAAAAACATAATAGCCTTAATATCTGCGCTTTTAAAAAATACATTTAAATCATAGGCTCGTTCCTGATCAGATCCGGCAAGATATCCGTCAGACTTTAAAATATTCTGACCTAAAATAGCTTCAAAGCCTGCTAATTCAATTAATTTTAAAGCCCGAATAATTTGTGAAGGATGATAGGGTCTATCACCAGGACAGGCTAAACCAATTTTATCACCAGGGTTAAGTTTTAGCGGTTTAATCATTTAAGTAGTACCACATTCACTAATTTCAAAATACGACTCTTGACTATAGCTTGCCTTTATATTAGCCTTAATACCAATCGGAATAGTTATATTATTTGGACCATGGCCAAAATTATAGCCATATAGAACAGGTTTATTAAAACCCGTAAAAAATCCCTGTAAAATCTGTTCAATACTTTTATTTTTAATTGACTTTTGACGAGAGCTTTCACCCGGATAACAATTTAAAAACTGACCAAATACAATACCGCAAGCATCATTAAACTTGCCCGACAATTTAAGCCGGGTTAACATTCTGTCAATACTATAGGGCTCTTCACCAATATCTTCAATAAACAGAATTTTATCTTTGGTATTAATTTCGTAATCGGTACCAAGCCCTTGAGCAATAATTGTCAAACAGCCACCAGTCAGATAACCACTGGCCATACCTTCACTAAGTACATAAATATTTGGGGGGTGATTATTAACAATTTTGCCAACGGCCTGATTATCAATTAATGCTTTTTTAAACATCTTATAGTTAAAATCACTATCCTTTAAACCCATTCCAGTTGGCCCATGAAAAGTAACTAAATTAGCATTCTGATTAATCGCTAATAATAAATGAGTAATATCACTAAAACCAATAATAATTTTTGGATTTTGCTTAATCAGGTTGAAGTCAAGTTTAGGCAATAAACGGGCAGCACCATTGCCACCTCTTAAACAAATAATGGCTTTAACTTTAGCATCAGCAATAAATTCATGAAAATCAGCACATCTATGTTCAGCTGATCCGGCAAAATCCAGACTATGATTATAAACATGTCGACCTAAGCTAACTTTAAACGACTTCGCCTCAAAAAACAATTTAAGATCATCAATAACTAATGGGTTAAATAAGGCTGAACTGGGTGCAATTAAACCAATAAGATCATTTTCTTCTAGATGGAGGGGTTTAATAATATTAACCATTAAACTTAAATTAATTTGGGCAATTGTTCGAGTTAAAATATTTCAGCAATATATAAATAAATATATAAATAAATTAAATATATAATAATTTCTTTTATGCTGATGAACATATTATAATTTAATAATAATAATAATTTTTTTTTTAATGTTGCAAATAATGACCAAAACCATAGATTTAAAATCTTCTGACCACTTTCCTTTATCTGCCAAACAAAAAGACTGGCTGAACAAAGCCTCTGAATTTGCTAGTCAAGTGTCGGTAGACAGTATCATTGAAGCTGACCAAAATAATATCTTTCCTTATCCTTTATTTGAAAAAGCCTGCCAAGCAGGTTTTGGTTCATTACCCTTTAAACCTGGATATGGTGGCCAGGATGGCGATTATGTAAGTTTTGCGCTCGTGAATGAAGTAATGGCTCGTAAGTCCATTCCGATTATGAGCTCACTTGGCGTCCATGTCTTATGTCAAGAACCAATTTATAGTTTTGGCACTTTGAGTCAAAAGGAAAAATATCTCATACCATCGGCTTGTGGTAAATTTTTAGGAGCTTTTGGTTTAACTGAACCAATGGCAGGATCTGATACGGCTAACATTCAAACTCAAGCCAAACCAGTTGACAATGGTTATTTATTAAATGGCAGTAAAGTGTTTATCACCAGTGGTGCCAGTGCTCATTATTACATTGTTATGGCCAGGCTTAATATCAATACCGCTGAATCCGCACCTAAAGATACAATTACAGCATTTATTGTGGACTCTCATTCAAACGGTCTTAGTATTGGTCAAAAATTTGACATGTTAGGTATGCGGGGCTATTCGACGTGTGAACTGGTTTTTTCCGACTGTTTTGTGCCGGTTAACAATCTTTTAGGTCTGCCCTATCAAGGTCGCAAAGTAGCCTTGTCGGCTCTAGCTAAAGGACGAATTACCATTGCATCGCAAGCAGTAGGCTGGGCCTATGGGGCTCTTGATGCCGTCAATGCCTATTTTAATCGACATCCTCAATCACTAAAAAAATCTCATTATGAACAAATTGGCAAATTAGTCAGTTTAAGCCTAAGCGCTAAAGTCAAAACTTTAGAAGCCGCAAGACTGGTAGATTCAGGTAATTTAAGTGTCAAAGATTCTTCCATCGCCAAATGGCATGCCACTGATATTGCCATGCAGATTGCCAGTGAAGCAATGAATATAATTGGCCTACACAGCCAGGATAAACAGCTATTGCTAGAAAAAATTTATCGTGACGCTAAAGCCGGACAAATTTATGAAGGTACTAATCAGATTCAAAGAATGCTGGTTGGGAAATATCTTAATTCCCCATCTATATAAATACATTTATCCATGTCCACACCAATAGTAATTTTATTGTTAATAATCTGTAGCCTAGCAGCATTTATCTGTCATAGCCTCCTGGATTTGGCTAAATTTATTTTAATCATTACCTATAATGTTTTAGCAATATTAACGATTATATTTTTAATTAAACATAAACTGATTTTAATTAAACTCCAGAAAATTGAAGATAATGCCCACACTACCAGTATAGTTATTAAACAAGATCTGGAATTTTTAAATTATAAAATTGCCAATTTAAACGACAAAATTGATGAAACCGTTAAAAAAGACGTAATCTATAATTTTCTGGATATAATTACTAATGCTTTTGATGTAATGTCACCAGTACTAAACTTAATTGTTAAGACACAGGGAAATCCTTTAATTGGATTTGGTTATAACCTGGTAAAGCAATATAATAAATTTAAAAAAAGCTAAACACTCTTTATCTCAAAGCCTCATAACTACAGCTTAGGACAAAACCAAATCGTTAAATGCACTCCACCAAATTAAACTTAGAAAGTACTATAAATTTACGCAAAGATCTTATTGAAGAATATCTTGTCAATTACTTTGATCGTCTTGACAATAGTCTTATAAGTCAAGCAATCAAATATTCAGTTCTAGGTGGTGGCAAACGTCTAAGGGGAATATTAACTTATTTAACTTATGAATCCCTAATTAACCGCACTTGCTTAAGTAAAGATAGCCCCGTACTTGGTTTATGTGCAGCCATCGAAATGCTTCAGGCTATGAGTTTAATCCATGATGATTTACCCTGTATGGATAATGATGATTATCGTCGCGGTAAATTAACTAATCATAAGGTATACGGTGAAGGCATGGCATTACTTGCTGGGGACGCCTTAATTGTTTTAGCTAATGAGACAATAATTCATTGCTTAACCGAAAAAATTAAACCAGCCATAATTTTAAATATCTTACAAAATTTTAATCAGGCTATTGGCTTAAATGGTATGATTGGCGGACAGGCTCTTGACATCGCTTATTCAAAAAATAGTCTCAATCAACCGCCACTAGAACAAATTCATAAATTAAAAACTGCCGCTTTTTTTGGTTTTGCTACCTGGTCAGGAGCTTATTTAGCCACCGAATCTAATGAGCAAGCATCTGTATATAAGGAATTTGGCGAACTTTTAGGTCTGGCCTTTCAAATTGCTGATGACTTGCTTGATGCCACTCATTCATTAGATCAATTAGGCAAAAGCCCTGGTAAAGATCAATTAAATGATAAACTAACCTATGTAACTTTATATGGAATTGACAAAACTCAAGAAGCGCTGTCAAAGATAAAGCAACAATGCTTAAATTTACTTCACCAGCTCAATAGTGAATTTAATTCGACCTTTGAATATATAATCGACAAAGCAATTAATCGCCACCAATAAATCTTATGAAAAAAAATATTTATTCAACTAGTTTTCTCCTTCTTCTATTAGCAACCAATACCCCCATGGCATTGGCTGCTAATAACTATGTAAATCCTAACCAAAGAGGGCCGCAGGTAATTTTAGTAACTATTTTTTGTAGCTTTTTTGCCCAGGCGATTAAGGTCTTTACAAAACTTATAAGAACCGGAACAGTTGATTTAAGAATGATGACCAAAAGTGGTGGTATGCCTTCAAGCCACAGCAGTTGCACCATGGGAATGGCAATTTCCGTTGGTCTGATTAACGGCTTTAATTCAGTATCATTTGCCATAGCCCTTTGCCTGGCGTTTATCGTAATGTATGATGCCGCCGGCGTAAGAAGAACGGTTGGACTCCAAGCCAAAGTCCTTAATCAAATTGTCATGGAAATATTTTCGAATCATGCGCGTTTATCGTCAGCACGTATTAAAGAATTTTTAGGTCACACACCTAAAGAAGTCTTAGTTGGAGCTGCCTTGGGAACAATAATTGCCTATTTAGCAAATTGGGCAATTATGAAATGTTCTTAACCTACAGCCAACAAGGGCTTGAAAACTAGGATACAAAGATTTTGTTCCCAATTATGAAAAGACTGTAATCATTGACTACCTACATTTAATTTCAAATATGATATATAATTTTCTTCTTGGAAAGGGTTAATTCAGTTACTAATTAAATTAAAGCCATTTAATAAACAAGTTAACCATATTGCAAAGAAAAATTTGTACAAAACTTTTCTTATTATCAAAATAAACAATTTAGATAATAATATCTTATACCAGTGTAGGACCCTATTTTTAAAAAGGAGGAAAGGTTAAACGATTAATCGTCAAACCTAAAAAAATAAATGAATACAATAGTTCAAAATGATACAGCCCCAAAAACAGTTCTACCCCGTAGATCTCGTTTTCCAGGAAAAGAATCAGGATCAGTTTCTTTTAATTTGACCGCAATTGGTCGGCAATTATTAAAAGATCAAGCTAGTGAAGCTAAGGTATCCAACGGTGATTATGTTGAAATGCTCATTAGAGAAAGAGATGGTTTACCATCAATCAAAATTTCCAGTCAAGCTAAACAAACCGGACCAAAAGGTGGTGCTAAATCATATTTCTTCGGTAAAAACCGTGGTACTACTACAGCCGTATGTGTAACTCCAGTTGCTCATAAAATGCTTGATGCCCAGGTCTTTGAAGCTAAAATGAGTCGTGGTGACTATGTCGAATACTTACTGCGACTTAAAGGTAATATGTTGGATGAAACCCTTAAATCATGTGGAAATGAAGTTGAAGAAGGTAGTATGAACGTAGTAACAACTATGGAAATTACTACAATGACGCAAGAATCACCAACCCCATGTAATACTGAAGAAGAATGCGCTCCTTGTGAAATGGATCCCCAACCTGAAACAAGACCAATGCCAAGTACACCAACTTCAAACAGTACGGTAAATAGCTTTTTTACACAAAACTGGTAAGTATAAAAAAGTCTAAAAAATCTCAACAAGCAATATAGTGTTGACAGTTTTTGTCAATACTAAGTTAATCCTCCTTAAGGAAACCAAAATTACTAAAAAGGTAATTTTGGTTTCCTTGGTTTATAAAACCAACTAATGTATATATTATTTTTTACTAACCTAAGAAAAAACTTCTTGATTACTTAATTAGTAACAGTTATAGTTATATCAAAGCAACACTTTACGCATATACAATTAAATTAATTTATGCATAAGTTAGGATTCCTTGGTTTACATTTAAGTCGGTATTAAGCCTAAAGGTTATAAAATGAGTTATACATTAGATTATTTAACCAACCTCGAAAAAATTAGTGATACTACTGAGTATTTATCAAAATATTATTTGCCTGAAGTTAAAGTTTTAAGTTTCACCTACCCAAATCAGTCCAGCAGTTCGAATATTAATTTATTGGCTAATAAATTAAATACCCGATTTAACTGGTTTGCCTTTGGTAAATCTAAAATTACTGATAATGGAATTTTTCAGTACAGCCCTGTGTCCGCACCAAATAATTTATTTAAACTTAGCCAAAACTTCATCAGTAATTATCTTTATCTAATATTGCATGATCTTGAGGATTTAGCCCAATTCAATAATGATGAATGGCAGGCGTACAAAGCCTGCAATGAGTCAATCGCCTATGCATGCCAAAACACTTATTCAAACAGTCTGCCGAATATTTACTGGTTAAATAATTTTGAATTAGCCTTAGTACCACCATTTGTTGCTAATCAAAAGGGCAGTATTTTATGCCAATTCATTCATACATCATGGCCAAAATTTAAACAGTTAAAAAAACCTCACATTATCAAGGAAATTATCCAAGGTCTATTAAATAATAATTTAATTGGTTTTCAGTCAAAGACTTATTTAGAAAATTTTTTAACATACGTAAATTATCTAATTCCTAAGGCTAAAATTAATACTAATAATAATGAAATCAATTTAAATGGCCACACCATCAAATTGATGGCCAATCCACTTGGTATTGATTTTCGTACTTGGCAGAAATTTGCCAAATTTGCACGTCCTCATTCAACTCTGTTAAAGCAGGAACATAAATTAGCTAATCAAATAATTTTAGGAGTTGATAAATTATGTCCCAGTAAAGGTATTATTGAAAAATTAACAGCTTTTGATTTGTTTTTAGCTAAAAATCAACAATGGCAAAAACGTATTCATTATGTCCAAATTTTAGGTAAACCAACAGGTGTTGGATCAATTTACGAAAATTATGCCACTAACGTAATGCAATCCATAGCTAAAATCAATAATAAATATCGGGTTAATAACTGGGAACCAATTAAACTAATCAAACAAGAATTAACCCAGCAAGAATTAGCCTCATGGTACCAAGCCAGTGATGCTTTATTAATTAATTCAATTGCTGATGGCTTAAACTTAGTCGCTAAAGAATATATTGCTAGCAGAATTGATGAACAAGGCGTCTTAATTTTAAGTCAAAATACTGGCTGCGCCAATGAAACAGCGCATGGGGCTTTAATTATCAATCCACATAATCCTGACAACATAGTAAACTCAATTGAAATAGCCTTGAGCCTGGATCCTGAAGAAAAGAAACGTCGCATGAATTTAATGCGTTATGCGGTAAATTATAATCAACTTCAAGACTGGGTGGTAGCTTTTCTTGAATCAGCAATTAACACAACAAGCCCAGTCGTATAAATTAAACCAGACTGCAACATTCAGTTAAGATGCTTTTTAGAGAATTACTAACAAATTCTAAATCACTATCTTGTAATTCAGGATAAATAGGTAAGGATAAAACTTCCTGAGCCACGAGATTACTTTGCGGTAAATCCTTAGCCTTATAATTAAGATAGCTAAAGGCTTTTTGAACATGCAAGGGCACAGGATAGTAAATCATACTACCAATGCCTAGCTTAGCTAACTTATCAGCAACTAAATCCCGTAAATTATGATTGGCCTTAGTTTTTAATCTTATAGTATACTGATGCCACACATGCGTATTTAAATTGTTTTGAGTTAAATCATGGTCGTCAACAGGTAAAATCAACAAATCAGACATACCGTTTAACAGCTTATGATAAGTTTTAGCTAAAGTCATCCGTTTTAAAATCCAGGAATTTAAATAATTCAATTTCACATTTAATATTGCCGCCTGGATTTCATCTAAACGGCTGTTGTAACCAACTTCTTCATGATAATAACGCAAATCCATACCATGAGCCCGCAATCTTTTAATACGTTTATATAATTCTAGACTATTAGTAGTTAAGGCACCAGCATCACCACAAGCACCGAGATTTTTAGTTGGATAAAAACTAATACAGCCAATATCTCCAAAACCACCCGTGGTTTGACCATTAAATTTAGCACCAATGCCTTGTGCATTATCTTCGATAACATAAAGCTTATGCTTGTGAGCAATTTTCATAATTTTATCCATTGGACTAGGTTTGCCATAAAGATGAACCGGAATAATTGCTTTAGTCTTTGGTGTTATAAGCGCTTCTAATAATTCAGGATTTAGATTAAAGGTATTAATATCAATATCAATAAATACGGGCTTGGCTCCGACCAAATGAATAGCTTCAGCTGTAGCAGCAAAAGTAAACGAAGGGGTAATAACTTCATCACCTAAGCCAATATCTAAAGCCCTTAAAGCAATAATTAAGGCATCAGTACCATTGGCTACTCCAACAGCATATTTACAATCACAGTATTTAGCAATATTTTCTTCAAAGGTAGTCACATTTTGACCAAGAATATAACTGCCACTTCTTAACGTCGTAATGACTGCCTCTTCAAGAGCAGAACCAATTATTTGGTGTTGTTTTTTTAAATCTAGTATCGGAATTTTCATGATCAATAACCTAAGTCATTATATAACAAAATCAAGCGTAACAAAATAGTCATGATTTATTTTGTTACGCTTAAAGCTTAAAATTATACTTATTTTAATTGCTAATTAACTTGATTATTTTTTCTTAACCGATCCTGCTGAAGCAACCGTTCGCGAAAGTGCATTAGTTACAAACAAATTTAAACTAACACCTTCTTTTTTGGAACGTTCTACTAAAGCTTGATGTAAGGATTTGGGCAATCTTACTGTAAATTTACCACTAAAAGGATAATCACGATTACTGGAACTAATATTTTTTAAAGACATACCTACAGCATTTGATCTTTCCTTGGTTAATCTTTTGACTTTAGCTTGCGCCAGGCTAAGTTTAGGACTTTTGCCTTTAGCCTTCACTACTGTAGCCTTTTTGACTAATTTTAATGGTGCTTTAGCCTTTTTAGCAACAACTTTTACTTTTTTATTAGCCATTTTAGCTAGAGGCTTTGCCTTAACACTAACAGCTTTTTTAGCCTTAGATTTTAATTTGGTTGATTTAGCCATAGTTATCTCCTTTCTAGATTAATTTATTTTAATAATATTAAAGAATTTGGTAATTATTCTTTATATTTATGGTATTGAATTCCTTTGCACCATTTTAGGTGTCATTATTATTATACCCAAATATCTATACATTAATACCATAAGTATGTATCTATCGTATAAAAAATAGTGTTATTTAATATATAAACATACTTTGATGCCATATCTGGTGCGGTATCGTAATTAATGGCTAGTATCAGTTAGAATATTAACAGTTCTTAAAATTTAGCTTAGGGGGGTAATACCTTAAAATTGAAAATACTAATCGTTAAAATAAGCGCTCTCGGGGATGTAATACACTCTTTACCAGTTGCCAGCCTCTTAAAAGATACCATTCCAGATTTAAACTTACATTATGTAGTTGGTGAATTGAGCAAAGACCTTTTAATAAATAATCCAATTATTGATAAAGTTTTTATTTTACCTAAATCTAAAAATTCAAACTTTCTTAATTCATTTATCAACATTATCAAAGCAGTAAGAAGAGAAAAATATGATGCCGTAATTGATCTTCAGGGTTTACTTAAAAGTGGTTTAATTACCGGATTAACCAAAGCACCAATTAGAATTGGCTTTAGCAAAGCTCGCGAGGGAGCTAATCTTTTCTATAATTATCGGCTAGATACTGGTGACTATTTTGATATCAATCAGCCGATAATTAACCAAAACTTAAAATTAGGCAAATTTTTAATTAAATTACTAAATTTAGCGCTTCCAGATAATCCTCAAATTAAATTTTCCTTTCCAATACCAGATACCATAAATAAAGAGAAAATTGAGAATCTAATTAAATACCACCATAATATCTCCAGCCCGAATCAAGATTCAGCCTTAAACGAATCAGCTCAGGCGCTAATAGTATTTATAACTAAAACGACTTGGGTGACCAAAAACTACCCTGAATCAAGTTTTATTCAACTAATTAATGAATTAGCTAAAAAGCTATCTGCCAAAATCATCTTAATTGGTAGTAGCGCTGATGCGCAAACTAACCAGAATATCATTAACGGGCTTGATTCTAAAGATAACATCTATGATTTAACCAATCAGACTGACCTTATTGATTTAATTTATTTATTTAATATTGCCAGCCTCGTAATTGGTGGTGACACTGGCCCCATGCATTTAGCTAGTGCAATTGAAAAAGCTAATATCATAGCTATTTACGGTGCCAGCCCTAAAATAAGAAATGGCCCATATGGTAAACTAGCCAAAATCATTAGTCTTAACTTAAACTGTCAACCCTGTTTTAAAACCAAATGCCCAATTAAAACCCTAGCCTGTCTAAAAGATCTTCATCCCCAGCTAATCCTTGAGCAAATCCAAGCGATATATAAGTTTTAAGCTTTTGACTAACTGCCAAAAATCCATTGCTCACCAGTATGATGCCAGGATGTAACTAATTCACTGTCTTTAAAATGCAATGATATTTCACGCTTGGCATTTTCCACACTATCAGCACCATGAACAAGATTACGGCCAATTTCAGCGGCAAAATCACCACGAATTGTTCCCATTGCTGCCTGCACAGGATTAGTTGCCCCAATAACACTACGGGCAATTAACACGGCATGTTTCCCTTGGAAAGCCATGGTGACAATTGGTCCAGATGTAATATATTTTACTAACTCATCAAAAAATGGTTTACCTTCATGTTCACAATAATGCGAAAGGGCAACTTCAAGAGGCAATTGGACAAATTTAAGGGCAATTAACTTTAAACCCCGAGCTTCAATTCGACGAATAACTTCACCAACTAATCCTCTTTGAACACCATCTGGCTTAACCGCTACAAAAGTTCTTTCTTCCATGTCTGACATTTAACTTCCCCCTTTAATAAATTTACCTGGACTTTACAATATTTTTCACTTGGGAATTTTATCCAATTTACTTATTTTAGGATCAATTAGTCGAGTTCCGATATTTTTAAAGGAAATATTATACATTTTGTTTACTTGACCAATCACACTAACAATTTTGCCAAGACCAAACTTATCGTGCATAACTAAATCACCTATGGCAAAATTGGTTTCGTAACCAGTTCTATCTTGATTACCTAAATTAGTTTTATTGATTCCACCAGCAGTGGCTATCGGCGTTTGCTTAAAATTGTTTATACCAATTCGAGCAGGTCCAGCTGGTCCAGGTGCTCTGACAATATCCCGATTAGTTCGGGTTGAGTTATTACTAAAATTAGTTTTAGCCAAATTATTAAAATTATATTTAATAGTGGTATCTGGTGAATTATGACGGTTTAATAATTCAGGACTAATTTCCAATAAAAATCGGCTCGGGATAGTGGAAATTTGACAGGTGTTACGGTTAGTATCTTTAGATCTTAAATTAATCATCCGTTCTTTTGAATAGCTCAGAAAAAGTTGATTTTTAGCTCGGGTTACCGCAACATACATTAAACGACGCTCTTCTTCAAGCGCTTTTTCATTGTCAATACTTCTTAAATGCGGTAAAGTCTTTTCTTCAAGCCCAACCAAAAACACCTGATCATATTCTAAACCTTTAGCTAAATGTATAGTCATTAACGACAAAGATTCAGAACTTTCTTTTAAACTGTCAAGATCACTTAACAGCGAAATGCGGGCTAAATAATTTTCTAAATTAGCATCATTAAAGTCTTGAACAAATTCCTTAGCACTAGATATCAGTTCAGCAATATTTTCCATTGGTGAATTGGCATTACTTCCTTTCTCTTCACTAGCCTGTTTTTCCAGCATTCGGCGATAACCTGTCTCACCAATAATAGTTTCAATCAACTCATCAATTGGCATACTTTGTTCTAAAAATTTGAAAGAACTAATTAACCGAGCAAATTCATTTAAGGTTTCCTGATTTTTTTTAGACAAGGTAGAAATGTTTTGCGCCTGTAAAGAAGCCTCAAGCATTCCTAAATTATTAGCTCGGGCAAATTCTTCTAATTTAGTCAAGGATACATCACCAATACCTCGTTTGGGGTTGGCAATCGCCCGATTAAAGGCTTGGCCATCACGAGAATTGTAAATTAATTTCAAATAGGCCATCACGTCTCTAATTTCAGCTCTGTCATAAAAACGACTAGCACCAATAATTTTATATGGTATCTGATTGCTAAAGGCAATTTCTTCAAAAGCTCTACTTTGTGCATTAGTACGATATAAAATCACACAGTCTTTTAGCGAAATATTTTCATACCGCAGTCGTTTAATACGATCAATTACATAACGAGCTTCATCAATTTCATTACTGGCTTCATATAAACCAATTTTTGATCCATCATCGCGATTACAGCGCAATACCTTATCAATTCTTTCATGGTTATTTTTAATAATACTATTAGCAGCATCCAAAATTACTCGTTTAGATCGATAATTATCTTCTAGTTTAATGAGTACGTTCTGCGCAAAATCTTTCTGATAATCTAAAACCACTTTATAATCAGCTTTACGCCAAGAGTAAATAGACTGATCAATATCACCTACAGCCATTATGGATGCATTATCCCAATAATTGCGCTTCTCATTAGCTAAAATTTTAATTAATTCATATTGCGATCTGCTCGTATCTTGAAATTCATCAACTAAAATATGCTGATATCGTCTTTGCCACTTTTGCAAAACTTCTTCATTGGTTAAAAACAGTTCTAATGTATAAAAAATCAGATCATCAAAATCTAAAGCGTTATTTTGCGCTAACTCAATCTGATAAAGACGATAAATATGGGCAATTTTTTCCTGGCGATAATTACCGGCCTTTTCAATAGCCTTATTGTATGATAGGCCATCAGCTTTTAAATTGGAAATCTGAAATTTTATGTCTTTCTTATCATAAACAGTTTCATCCAGATTTAAGTTGTGAATGATCTTTTTCAAAACTGATAACGAGTCAGATTCATTATAAATTACGAAATTCGAACTCAAATTATTAAGTTCACGCTTATTTAAATGCTCGATATCCTGCCTTAAAATTCGACTACAGATACTATGAAAGGTTCCTAGCGTAAGCGAATTTACATCATACTCATTAAGAAAACGCGAAATACGCACTTTCATTTCACTGGCTGCTTTATTAGTAAAAGTTACTGCTAGTATTGAATATGGTGATTGACCTAATTCATTGATTAAATACATAATCCGCTGAGTTAACACCAACGTTTTGCCACTACCAGCTCCAGCAATTACTAGGGCTGGACCAAAGCCTAAACTAACTGCCTGTTTTTGTTCAGAATTTAGCTTAGCGAGCGGATTACTTGTCAAGGTTTCAACCATAAAAATTTTACATCCTTATATATACAAACTATATCGGAAAGTTATCAAGATTTAATTAAATAAGAAATTAGTTTATCATAAAAATTACGAAAGCAAATGACCAAAAGTCTAAATTTCTTTAACTTAATAATCTAAACACCTTGTCAATATTGATTTGAATCAAATCAATTAAATATTAGAAAATATTGTAAAAATCATTTGTTGCATCATTAACGAATTAGGTAAAACGAGGTTATCCAAATTTATAACAGCCTAAAATTTTAGCTAAAGTCAAGAATTTAAATGGGGAATTTTAATTATTATATTTAAATTAAATGACAAAGCTTAAACAAATGCTAGCCAAATTAATGATTTTATTATAAATTTATTAAATAGCTTACCTGGAGAAATCTTTACTAAAATGAATATAGGTGAACCAAGTACCATAACTATTCCATCTGTTGATGAATTGGCTCAAGAATTATTAATTATTCAGCAATCTGGTCCCAGAAAAATTGCCATAATCGGCACGCGAAATTTACCCTTAACACACCAACAGCTAGTAGAAATGTTAAGCTATGCCTTAGTGTTATGCGGCAATCAAATTGTAACATCAGGTGGCGCCAATGGGACGAATATGGCAGTAATAAGAGGCGCTCAACGAGCTAATTCGGATCGACTGGAAATTATCCTACCCCAAACCATTGCCCAACAGCCGAGCGAAGTCCAGGATTTGCTTATTGGCATTAAAAATATTCACGAATACCCAGACCGTCGGTCAATGACTTTAGCTGATGCCAGCAAACTCTGTAATCATGAAATTATCGACCGCAGCCAACAGACTATTTGTTTCCTCTTCCATACCAGTAATACTCTTATTGAAGCAGTTGCTTACGCTAAAGATCATCGAAAAATAGTAACTAGTTTTTACTTGGATTAATTTTCTTGAATTTTATCAATTTCCCCCCAACTTTAACCAATTATTTTTTCGTAATTTTGCTGATAATTGTCATTGGGCTAGTTATTTCAATCGTATTTTACCCGCTATTAATTAACTTTTTAACTAAACGTGAATTAGGCCAGAACATCCGCAGTGACGGTCCGCAAAGTCATTTAGCTAAAGCCAAAACCCCAACTATGGGTGGGATTATCTTTATTTTCATCACGATTTACATGTCTATCGCCACTTGTAAGTTTTTACAAATTGATCTGTTGTTTTTACCCTGGATGTTAATTTTAGGCTTTGCCTGTGGACTGATTGGGTTTACTGATGATTTGGCCAAAACTCTAAATAAAACCAATAAAGGTATATCTGGCTACATCAGACTGATTTTAGAAGGAATCATTGGCATGATTGCTTCTTACTATACCGTTAAAACCTGGAATCATTCATTTGATGAATTAGTTAAAAATTTTACCGGCTATATTTTTGAACTCAAAATACCAGGATCTCCACTCAATCATTTCCCCGTAATTTCTTATATTTATAGTGCCTTTATGCAGGCCGCCTGTTGTAATTCAATTAATATCCATGATGGCATGGATGGTCTAGCAGCTGGTACCAGTAGCCTATCTTTTATGACTATGGCGTTTATTTTCTTAATGCTAGGTGAAATTGAGCTGGCTATTATTTGTGCAAGTCTAACTGGGGCGCTTCTAGGTTTTTTAATGTTTAATTGCCATAAAGCCAAAATTTTTATGGGTGATACCGGTAGTCTCTTTATTGGTGGCATGTTTGGCTTAATAATCATCAGTTACCAGTTCAATTTAATGCTCATTGCTTTAATGATCATTCCTGCACTAGAAACTTTATCAGTTATTTTCCAAGTGCTTTATTTTAAAGCAACTAAAGAGCTTAATCTAAATGAATTACCGGCTAACAGTCTCTATTTTAAATTAACTGAACCTTTAAAAAAACTATACTTATTATTTTATAAAATGATCAAAAAAATTCCTGGTGAAGGCAAACGTTTGTTTAAAATGGCACCAATTCATCATCATTTTGAAATACTCTTAGCACCAAAATTTAGTGAGTGGCAAGTTGTGAACATTTTTTGGCTCTGTCAGCTGATTATCTGTATAGGAGTTTTAATATTTTTTAATTTCTCCATTGGTACTATTCATTAACTCATGGCAACTTACCGTCAAGAACTTTTGCTGGTTCAAAATTTTTCAATAAAACTACTATTCACTAATTAGAATTATTTTCCAGTTTAAGGACATATTCAGAGTTTAAGACTTCAGCAATTTTATCTAAAACTTCAGGAACCATAATTCTATTCATACATTTACCCGGCTGATGTAAAGCTGCTACCTTACAGGTGTTATATTCATGGCACTCACAAGAACGGCTTTGATCCAAGACTAAATGTTCACCGCCAAATGGTCCGGTAAAGTAGGCTGGCGTAGGCCCATATAAACCAATGGTTGGCTTGCCAATAGCAACAGCCAGGTGATTAATGCCAGTATCTGGTGCGATTATAAGTTCACAATGACTGATAAAAACGGCTAGCTCAGCCAAATCCATTAGCCCAGCAAGATTAACGCAATTGCCATCTACTTGCATCCGCACTACTTCGCAACTGGTGCGTTCTTCGTCAAAACCAATTAATACTGGTGTCACATTATACTTGTGTAAAATATTATCAATTACATAACTCCAGGCTTCACTAATCCAGCCTCGACTGGGATAATTAGGGTTAATACCGGCAACAATTCCTATAATTGGTTTATTATCTAAATTATATTTTTGACAAATTTCGGCAAAAGTGCTTTTTGATACTGATTCCGGAAACAAGGTTGGAAAAAAAGGCTTCGGTATAATAGGACAAATTGGGATAATTGTGTCAAGATAACTTCTAACTAAATGTTTAATATTCCCTGAATACAAATCAGGCTTAACAAATTTTAGATACTTAGCATTAGAAAACCAGGATAAACTTAATTCATTTAAACTAAACAAATCAACAATTAAATCTGGGCTAAACGATTCAATTAAGCTAATCTTTTTTTCTAAGTCATCATATAGGGAACAGTCAATAGCTTCATCAATATAAGGGCACATACTTAAAAGCAGGTCTTTATACTCAGGTTTCATTAAATAGGTAATATTGGCAACTTGAAAATTGGCCTTAAGCGCACTGGATACTGGTGTACTTAAAATTAAATTGCCTAGATTGGCTTCATTAATTACTAAAATATTGGTAAAAACCGAGAAATCATTAGTTTGATTAAAACCGTTTTTAATAAATGATTTTATGATTTTCCAATAACTCATAATTAATCAAATCCAAACTGACTAAATTCAATGAAAATTAACTATACACTAATATAAATTTAAATATTATTATATTATAAACCAAAATTTAGCCCACGACCGTATTTAATATCCCTCCTGACAACAAATCGATACAGCAAAAGATTATGGCTAAATTTAACGAAAAGTTAGCCATAATCAGGTAGCAAATTAGAATATTTGATCGGAAGTGGATCCAATTCTCTAAACAATTTGTATATTCCCGATGAAATCAATTATTATTAAGCCAAAAACATTAATCAGATTTAGGTTTAAGCGATTCATAACGACAAGGTACTGGTAAATGGTGGCGTTTAGCTAAGGCTAAAGCACACAGATATTCAATAGTGTCAGGGTATTCATGGATTAAAAACGCTTCAAGGTATTCATTATCCTTTTGATTGTCATTTAAATATGAAGCAAATACACAGATATTAGCAAAATCTGAATTTGCTTTAATTTTAACCAATAATGCTTCTTGTGACACAGTGCCACATAAATATTTAAATAAGGATTTGTAATCTTCGTTAATTTGAGGATCTTTTAAATATTGTTTTATAAATTGCTTAGCCTTATAAGGCAGATTTAAATATTTATAGTTAAAATAACCATAAATAATTGATCGCTTTCTAAAATTATTACTAGAACTATTTATAATTTTTTGACAAATTTGTAGGGATTTATTATATTGCGCAAGCAAAAAATAAGTTATAATCTGGAGTTTTATAATGTGATTATCGTTGGGATCCAATTTACTTGCAGTATTAAGATCATTAATTGCTTCTTTAAATTTTAACTGTGTAATATAATATCTAGCACGTTCTAAATATGAGCTTTCATGATCAGGAACAAGACTTACACCTTTATTTAAATAATTTAGTGCATTTTCTTTAATTCCTAATATTGTTATTAAATTTCCCAGCCAGGCATAATCCAAACCTAACATCTCATTATTTTTATTTTTACTGACTAGTTTTTGTTGTAAGTCTAGTTTAAATTCATCATAAGCTAGGCTTAGATTAGAATTATAATAATAAGCTTCACCTAAGCGATAATAATTATCAGAGAGTAATATATAAATTGTGTCTATCTAGTTATCAAGCCTTTGTACTGGCGACGCAACTCGTATATAGAAAAGGCGCATGGTTGATATAAACCGGGCGCCTTTTCTAGTGATACTATTGTCTAATATCACCCTTGGAGTATTAATTATGACAGAAAATAAAAATAATACAATATTTGATTACAATTCTATAAATAAATTTATAACCGAACTTCAAAATTCATCAGGTTCTATCACATCAACCCAACTGCTTCAGGCCGGCTTAAATATGATAATGATG
>DAHXLC010000208.1 GCA_027371815.1 Candidatus Melainabacteria bacterium
AATAGCTTAAATCGTGATAAAATGAACAAATTCACAAAATTAATTTTCACTATATTTATGGGTTTATTAAGATTAATTAAAGGTGTCACTAACACCTTTAATTCACAAACAAGACTGTATTTAAGCTAATCTTAAATTTAATACACCCATAACGTCAAACAGCTTATTCCACCACCAGATTTCATAAACTCACCAACATCTATGCATGCAGTTTTATAGCCAAATTTCTGTAAAGCATCAACTGTATTATTATTACCACTTTGAATAATGATAGTATCATTAAACACAATTGAATTACAAGCAAAATTCAAAGCTTCTTTTCGAGAAACTACAACTAAATTTTTAAAGTAATGACAAATAATATCATTGTTTTTTCGAAAAAGCATCAGGATAATACATTAGAGTGTTTTCACCAATCTTTATGCTTTTATTTCAAGTCGAATAGTTTTAGTCATACTGCCATTAACTGAAAGCTGTTGAATAAATTTAGGTCGTAAGTTTTCTTCTAAAAATGGATAAATATAAAATCCATATATTTGTGCTTCAAGATTTAAAGTTAACTCGCCATCGCTATTGGTTAAGCCGTAATGTCTCGAAATTAGAGCCTCGCTTATTAACTCTTCTAATTGATTTTTATTTTCTTTATTATATAAAAAATAAAATACAGCCACATTTTTAATTAATTCATTACTGGCGTTCATTAATCTAATTTTAAGCGTAGCATCGGGTTTTAAATTATCCGATTTAATAGCAATTAATTTAGCAATATCAATTTCATGTTCTAAGTGAGGCTTTACTTCATTTAATTTTAAATGATAAATATAATAGAAATCAGGATAAATCAATTTTAAAAAATAATTTTTTTGTGGTTCTAAAAATAATGAAAATGCAGAATTAACAATATATTCCTGATTCATATTAAGAATTTCATTAGTTAAATATTCAACCATATTTTGAGGAATTATAAAAACTCGAAAGCTCGAAAATTTATTTTGACTAGTCAAATTAACTATCCTAAAATTATATTCGAGAATATTAAATGCATTATTGATATATTGAGTATCCTCTTGAACGGTCAACAGCGGCTTTAAATAACCAGTATAACTACCCTGTCTTAAGACCAAATGATAATTACCTGAAGCTAAAACTGTCTTAAAGTCTCCATTTTCCTGAAGTCTAATATCCTGAATTAACAATTTACTATTTTCACCATAAATTAATAATTGCTGTTGGTTATTACCTTCACAGATTTTACCCGTAATATAAAAGCCAGAGCTTAAACTAAATTCAAAATAAGAATCATTATCTAATTCAAATACTTCAGATAACATAGGTATTAAACGAGTTTCAAATTTAGGACAAATTTTAAGACGATAAAATCCTTGTTTAAGTATAAAATTAAACTGACCTTGGATATTAGTTTTCACAGTGCCAAGTAATTCCATTGGCGAATCTTGGTTAGTTAATAAATAAATTTCAACATCAAGCTTAGCAACCGCAATGCTCTGAAATTTTACCAGTCCATGTAAATTTATTTCCATTAAATCTTCTCAACATTTCACTTTAAACAAATAAATCTCTAAATCAACCAATAAATTTTAATATAAAATACTTACAGAAAAATAATTTAAAGTCTGACAACTATCAGTAAAATTAATTATATTACATAAATTCTATTTACAAGCTTTAACATAATCGTTTATTGCTTTTACGAGTCCAGCTAACGTATAATTTGACGGCATAAGACAAGAAGTTTGCGGAAAATTCTGCCTGGCCATTTTTAAAGTTTCAGGTCCAATACATGCTAAAACCAAATTGGGTATATCCAAACCCGCTGTCTTGTATATAGCACTATAATTTTGAGCAGTTTGCGCACTTAACAAAGTAATAATCTCAATATTTTCATCTTGTAAAAGTACTTTAAGCTCATTACCTTTTTGCTTTAAATCTTTAGGCAGTGTACTCTGATATATTTTAAGCATGTTTACATAAGCTCCAGCATGGGTAAATTTTTCAATGATATAGTCACGACCATGACTAGCTCGGGGAAATAATATTTTTAAACCTTTAAGCTGGGGGTAATATGGAAATTCTTCGACAAAACATTCTGCGATATAAGTTATTGGCATAAAGTGAACGTTAATATTACGCTCCAAAAGATAACTCTTTGACTTTGGCCCAATAACCGCAATTTTAATTTGTTGTAATTTACTGGTATTACGATAAATTTCTAAACAACGTTCATAAAAAATTTGAGTGGCATTTACTGAAGTAAAAATTAACCAGTCATAATCATGAATTTGCTCAATTGCTAAATCTAAATCAGCTAAATTATCTGTTTTAGTAATTTCAATCACGGGAAATTCATAAACCAGATAACCTGAATTTTCCAATTTGGCTTTAAAATCATCTGACTGCTTTAAATCCCTAGTTACTAAGACTTTAATTTGCTGAGTCATTATTTAATTAGAAATTGAATTTAATCCGCGACCAAGTAATTTTAAAGCGCCAGCTTCAATTAATTTAATTGCCACTATATTACCTAGTTCACGTGCCTGATTTATTTCCAGACTAGCAGCATGCCGTAAAATACTATTTCCATCAAGACTAGCAACACAACCAAGTAAATGCAACTTTTGCTCATGATCAATCCAGGAAACAGCTCCAATCGGATACGAGCAACCACCACCCAGTTTAGCTAACAACACCCGTTCACTAATTATCTGGGCTCGAGCCAACTCATTGTCAATTGATTTCAAAAATGCTTTAACTTCAAAATTATTAGCTAAACATTCTACAGCTAAAGCACCTTGGCCAGCTGGCGGGGTTAATAGTTCAAATTCAAAATATTGCGTTATTTTATTAGTCAGATTAAGTCTTTCCAAACCTGCTGCAGCAATAATTAAAGCATCACAATAACCTTCTTCAAGCTTTTTCAAGCGCGTTGGTAAATTACCTCTAATACTTTTATACGTCAAATCAGTTCTTAGCGCTTTTAATTGGCAAGTTCGTCGAATACTAGCAGTGCCAATGATACTGCCAGGCTTAAGATCATTGAATGATGTATGGCTTGGAGAGACCAAAACATCTCGCTTATCTATTCGATTTAACACACTAACCAATTCAAATTTATCATCTATAAGAGTCGGCATGTCTTTAAGAGAGTGAACCACGAAATCAACATCATGTTTAACCAATGCCTCTTCTAATTCTTTTACAAATACACCTTCAACACCAATACCACTAATTGACGCATTTTGATTTTTATCACCAGTAGAAGTTATATTTACAATTTCAAAAGTAAAATTAGGATAAACTTTATTAAGCTCGTCAATAACAAAATTGGTTTGTTTGAGAGCTAATAAACTGGCGCGACTACCTACTTTAAAATGCATTTGCTTATATCTACGGTTTACGATTTAATGAATCTAAAGAAAACAACCTGCACAAAGAGGATGTCTCCTGAATTAATGACTCATGCGATGTAATGGATTTTAAATGAGTTATTGGTTCATGCAAAATAGTGTTAATCAACGACTTAGTTATTTGTTCATTCATATTAACTGAATCAATAGAATGAGTTTGAAGAGCAATAGCTTTAATTTTTTTAATTTCTTTAATTCGCTTTTCTTCCATTTTTATTTTTAGTTTTGTTATAGTAGGAATTATCGCTTTAGTCAACTGCCAATTTATAAACTCTTTCATATAACAAGCAATGATTAATTCTACCTGAGCAATTAATTCTTCACGACTGGCCAAGTTTTTATCCACAATTGATACCAAATCATCAATAAAATAAAGGCTGATTCCGGCCACCTGTTTAAGATCAGGATCAATATTACGTGGAACTGAAAGATCAATAAAAATTTGTTTAGACTTTTTAATAGAGTTCAGGTTTTTTTCAAACCAAACTTTAGCATTTAAAAGATATTGTGAAGCTCCAGTAGCCATAATCACTAAATCAGCATTAGCTGCTAAATTATCACGATCTTCAAAATCAGCAACGGTAACATTGTGGGCAAGCAGATTAAAACTAGCAACTAATTTTTCGGCATTGTCACGATTGCGATTAATTAATTGGATTTTAGTGTTTTTAGTTGCTGAATATAACAATTTCAGACAAGTTTGAGCCATTGCTCCAGCACCAATTATCAGAATATTTTTATTATTTAAATCCTTAAACTGTTCTCGAGCAAGCTCAACAGCTACACTGGCTACAGACACCGCACCTTTAGCCAAGTTAGTAGATGATCTTACTTGTTTACCACATTCTAAAGCCAATTTAAAGACATAGTCCAAATCACGACCACAAGCTTTAACTTGCAACGCAGCCTGATGAGCATCTTTTAGCTGAGACATTATTTGCCCTTCACCTAAAACCATACTATCAAGACCAGATGCTACTCTTAATAAATGCAAAACAACATCTTCTCTAATTAATTTAAATTCAGGATCAAGAGCACTATGTCCAGACACAGTCTGAACCATATTAAAGAACTTGGTTAAATCACCAAAACCTTTATTGACATTTTCGGCTACTGCATAAACCTCAGTACGATTACAAGTTGAAAGCAAAACGGCTTCACTGATATTAGGGGACTGTTTTAAAGCTTCTAAAGCATAATTAACACATGACTTAGGAATCGAAAACTGCTCTCGAATGGATAAAGATGCAAAATTGTAATTAAGTCCGGATACGATTAAATTAGACATGTCTTAATAAATTAATAAATAAATTTTAATATTGATTACTACTATGTACTTTTCCTTATATTATAATTACTTTAGTGATAATTAAAATATTCCTAAAAGCTATGTAAACAAAATACTGCTTTAATTTTTATGAATAGAGAACAATGCAATTAGCTATTGACTACTTACAAAATCTAAATCTAGGAGAAAATGAGCGCTATATTATTGGCATAACCGGTCCACCAGGATCTGGCAAAAGTTTTATTGCTGAAAAAATTAAAACTGCTTTAAATGATGTTGCTAAAACTCGATATGTAGAAATCCTACATATGGATGGTTTTCATATGTCAGATCAAGAATTAAAAAAAAATAATCTATTTGAAATAAAAGGTTGTCCAGAAACTTTTAATAAAACTGATTTTTTAAACAAATTACAAGAACTAAATTTTGTTAAAGATCAAATTGTCATGGCGCCAACATTTAACCGTCAAAAAGAAAAGGTTCAAGAAGACAATTTGACCATTGAACCAAATCATTCATTAATAATTGTTGAAGGTAATTACTTATTACTTCAGGATGACGTCTGGTCACAAGTAGCCCATTTCATTAACGAAATCTGGTACATTGATATTGATTTAGTAACCATTATTCCAAGACTTTTAGCTAGACACGAAGCGAAAGATCTTGGCATTGAATGGGCTCAAAACAAAGTGGATAATACTGACATTCCCAATGCTAAATTAATTGATAGCACTAAGCATTTAGCTAATAAAATTTTACTTTGGGAAAATTCCGACCTATATATAAAATAACAATAAGGTATTAAAGCTAATTGGCTATCAATAAACCAAGAAGTAAGTCAAGCAGTAAAAAACTGATTTATAGTAAGCCATGACCTTTTTTACTAGCCAACCACAGTCCTAGCCCACCAATCCCTACCACGGCAGCATCTTTTTCGATTTTGTGATGTTGTAAATATTTACTTGAAGTAGCCAAGCCAATTCCAGCTCCAGATCCAGCACCCATTAAGGCACCATGCAATAAACCTCGATGACTAATCAATCCAACAACACCTCCAGCAGCAGCACCAACTGCTCCATCAATAGCTGCTTTCTTTTCTACTGGGTGTTTAGAAGCCCAGGAATTTAATTTAGCAGATGTTGGCGATGCAGTCTTAGTAGTTGTGGTACTCGCCCGATTATTAGATAAATAGCCTTTAAGGAATGATGGCAAACAATAGGCATTAATATTAGCCGTTGAAACAAGAACAACACCTAAGCTAAGTAATAAGTTTTTAAAATTCAACATAGTTTAAATACCCCTATTATTGGAAATTGTTTCACACAATATTATTAACTTATACTACATTAAAGTGCCAACAGAGTATTAAAAAATAATAAAATTTATTTGTAATTACGCATACACTCAATAAAATTAAACCTTAATGGCATAAAACTAACGAGGAATTTGTTATGAAGTTAAATAAATCTTTATCATTACTATCAGGACTTTTATTGTTAAGTACTAATATTGCCCTAGCTGATAACAATAATATTCAAATGGCTCTTGATGCTATTAATAATAAAGATTACGCTACAGCCAAAAACTTATTTGAAAAAGCTAACACTAACCCAACAGCTCAATATAATCTAGGCTTAATGTATGAAAATGGTGAAGGCGTTCCTCAAGATTTAAACAAAGCTCAAACCTATTACAAGTCTGCAGCTAAAAGTGGCAACGCAGCAGCCCAATACAACTTGGCCATGATGTATACTCAAGGTGAAGGTGTTACCAAGGACAATGCCAAAGCTTTAAGTTATTTTACAATGGCCGCTAATCAGAATATGCCTGAAGCTCAATACAACCTAGGTTTATTTTATCTTTCCGGAATTGGTACACAAGTAAATGACACCGAAGCTTTCAACTGGTTTGAAAAAGCTTCTAAAAACGGTAACGAAGATGCTAGCTATAATCTAGCTTTAATGTATTTAGGTGGAGAAGGCGTAACTGTAGATAAAGCCAAGGCCAAAGAATTGTTTAAAGAATTAGCCAATAAAGGCTATGCCGAAGCTCAATACAACTTAGGTATAATGTATCTTGAAGGCAGCGCTGCCGCCAAAGCCGATCCAACTAAAGCTGCCACCTGGCTTGAAAAAGCGGCTCAAGGAAATTACAGTGAAGCTCAATATAATTTAGCTTTAATGTATATTGATGGCAATGGCGTTACTAAAGATAACAATCAAGCTTTTACGCTAATGACCAAAGCTGCCAATAACGATTTAGTTAATGCTCAATACAATTTAGCTATGATGTATTTAAATGGTATTGGCACCACTAAAGATAAAGCTGAAGCTAAAACCTGGTTAGAAAAAGCTTCTCAGGCTGGCGACTTAAAAGCTAAAGAAGAATTAATTAAAATATCCCTTTAAAACAAATATTAAGTCAAATTAAACCCTCTTTACTGATAATTGGTAAATTGTAGCCAGTACTTTATTTTTCTTCCGGCAAGACTTCTATTGGCTTGCCAAACAAATAACCTTGACCTAATTTAATACCTAGATTAATTAAAGCTTCTTTATCATCATAAGCTTCAACACCCTCAGCAATAACTTCCGATCCCAACGACTTAGAAACATTGACCAGTCTAGTTATAAAACGTTTTTTTATGGCATTTTTAGCCACATCATTAGTGTAGGTCTTATCTAATTTTATAATATCTGGTTCTAAAATCAATATTCTTTGCATCGAATCATTGTCCAGACCCAAATCATCAATTGCCACAAAAATACCACTTTGTTTAACTAATTGAATTTTTTCTTTTAATAAAATAAGTTCTTCGGTGATAAATTTTTTCTGACTCAGCTCAATACAGAAATTATGACTAGTACCACTATAAATTAAGGGGTTTAAAATCAGACTCGGTTCACATCTGATTAATGTAGCCGGGAATAAATTAATATGAAACCTGATACTGCCATGAATTTTACGTACAGCTTCAATACAGGCTCGTAAGCAAATTAAATCAACTTTCGTTAATACATTGTATTCAGCACTTAATTGAAAAAAATCATCCGGACTTTCAAAACTTCCAACAGGACCACGGGCATAAATTTCATACCCATACGTTGAATTTGTCTTAAAATCAACAATTTTTTGAAATAACGTTCGTACACTATCACCATCACAAATAGTATCAATAGCATCATTGGCATTATCAATATTTTCCGGCAGGTACGTATTGCCAGCTATAGCAACTTTGTCACCACCAGTTATTTTAGAACGCGTAACGGCCTTATTACCCTGGGTTAAAATATATTCAAAAGTGAAATCATCTTCAATAGCAATAACCCCAATTGACGTTGTGAGCGTAAAACCATCCTTAAAAAAACCAAAATTAGCCTGCGACAAGGATTGTCTAATTCGTTCACCGACCTTAATCGCAAAAGCTAATTGCGTATCCGGTAAAAGAATAAAAAAGTCAGCAATACCAATTCTGGCCAGCGAATCCTGGGGTCGTAAACTATGTTTTATTTTTTTAGCAATCTCTTTTAAAACCAGACCAGAATTAGAAACGGCTGTAACTGAATCAGTGGTCAAATTATCAATATGAATAATGGCAGCTGACATTGGCTGACTTGTATTAAGTTTTTTCTTAATTTCTAATGCATAGATTTCATTGATTCCAATTAAATTTAATGTTCCGCTTTCCATATCTAGTTTAGACAAATGTTCTAATTCGGCTTTAGCCGACTCTAATTTAGATTTTAGAACTTTATTTTCCGAACTAGTACTTTTTAATACTTTCCACTGATCATATAGAATACACCCCATAGCAATTACACAGATAACGATAATAATTACTATAAGAAATAAGATGTTTTGAATTAGAATTGGCGACATTAAAATAATAATAAAGGGTTAATTTTAATCAGTAACTTTTATACCTTAAAATAAGTATAGAATATTAATTTAAAATCGTAAAAGAATAAATTCAACCTTCTTTACATCTTAGAGAAACAATTTCATTACCTAATTGCTTGCAGAATTGTCTTTACAATCGATTCAGGACTATTGTCAATAGCAACAGTCATAGCATTACGAGGCTCTTCCAATGTAGCAAACTGACTGTCCAAAAGCCGTTGATCAACAAAATGACCTTGACGCAGTTTTAACCGCTGGCTAATTAATTCCTTACTTCCTTTTAAATAGATAAAATGAACATCACCAGCTTGAGCCAAATTAATCCGGTAACTTTCTTTTAAGGCTGAACAGGCTAAAACCACTTTAACCCCAGTTGATTGCCATTTAATTATTTCCTCATGCAAAAAATTCAACCAAATTTTACGATCGCTATCGGTTAACGGAATTCCAGCACTCATTTTAGCTTTATGTTCGAGACTATGAAATTCATCAGCATCAACAAAAAGATAATTTAATGAATTGGCAAGCATTTTACCGATAACAGTTTTACCACAACCAGCTACACCCATAATAATTAATATTGAATTTAATTTTTTTTCCATGTTATGATAAAATTAAATATTTATAATAGGCAATAATCAATGCTTTCTAAGGTAATGTTTTGAACTTTTTAAATATACCATCAACAACTATATATAGATGTAAATTTAGCAAAATTTGGCTATATTTTGTTATAAACAGCCTTTTACTGTTAATCCTTTTACCAGATTTTTCAATTGCCTTAGGGCAAAAATCATTAACTCCACAACCAGATAATTCACTAACAACATCTAAAACACCGCTAAAACTTTATGGTCGACTTGAAGAAGTAGTTACTCAAGCCAATCCCAAATTACCCAGTCAGTTTTTAAAACTTAAACCTAGTTTAGATTCTGACCAACAAGCTACTTTAAAAGCTAGTGCCCAAAAAACATCTTATCCCAGTGATTTTGTAGGTACCTGGACAGGCAATTTAGCTGTTTACCAAAATGTGGTCAGTCCAAAGTATTATGAAATTGACAACGCCGAAGCTACTAATACCAAAAAAGTATTAAAAATAAATATGCAAGGCAGTGTCAGTTTTGATTTTTATAAAAGTATTCATAAAATTAGTTTAAAACCAGCAACTATTCATTTTTTAATCCCTTTTAGTGAAACTTATATGGCGCAGACAAGTGAATTTCAAGGACTTAAAGCCCTGGGTAATTATCCTGGTGCCAATAACCAACTAATGCAACAAATGTCATCAATGCTGAATCAAATGCCTAATTATCTTGATGTTATCCTAGGCAATGCCCAAAATGTTACTGGTGTATCGGGAAATCTTTTAGAAAATTCTTTAATTAGCAATACCGTAAAAATTCTATCACCTAACATTATTGAACAGGATTTAATAGTATCGGGCAGTTCACAAAATCCTACTACCAGAAAAATAAACAAAAACTTCTCTGAAACCGTCTTAAAATTTAAAAAAATTAACGCCCAACAACTATATGTTGAAACAGCTAGCGTCAATTATTCTAGCCAAGGCGAATTTTTAAATAAATTGGTTTTTCGCGGCTATGTTAGTAAAAGTACTATAGTTCAAGAAAACAATCCTAACTATCCTAATAATTCCAACAACCCCAATAATAATTTATTTAACAGTATTAACAATATGCTGGCTCCTTTACAGCAAAATTCTCATAATCAACCCAATAATCCTCAACCGAATATGTTTCAATTTAATAATCCTGGCACCAGACCAAACCAAAATTATACCAGCCCTTATAATCAAAACTATAATTGGTCAAATCACTAAAATATCCCTCAAGATCAAGTAAGGTACCATTAAACATTATGCAAACCCTAGAACACTTATCCGAATTTATTATTGATACAATTACCCAATCTAACTATCCTGGCTTTGAAGCAAAAGCTTTTCGGCTCGGTCTACCAATTCAATATCATAATGCTCCAGCCTCATTATTTTTAAAAGCTTTAAAAAGTGACAATATATATATTCAGTTAGCAGCCTTACGCTGGTTTCAGGAAAAACCCAATCAGACCTTTTCACATCAAGATGCCATTCTTAATTTTTTAAAATCCAATGATATTTGGTTAAGATTTGAAGCCATAAAAACAGTTGAAAGAATGAGCTCACCTAAAGAAAATTTAGCAGTAGCGCTTTCACCATTAATGCTTGACGAATCAGCTATGGTTAAACAAGAAGCCATAAAAGCCTTTGGCAAAATCATCCGCAAATTAAAAATCAATAAACCAGAACTACTTACAAATCTCGAAATAGCCAGCCAAGACAAAAATCATGAGGTTAAACGCAAGGCTCTTAAAGCTTTAAGATTAATTAAAGCGCTCCAATAAATCTAGTTAATTTAAATCATAACTCATTGGGAATAGAGATACCTTTAAATTAAGGTATCTCTATTTTTTAAATCAATCAAATTTACTCGCTTAAATTATATTACTAATATTTAAAAGGTTGCTTTTTTAAGGATCCTTAAATATATAAGTATAAAATTGATAATCACCACTTTTAGTATCACAAATTTAAACGATCACCCGAATCGATATCCACCTTATATCTACGCACTATATCGCGCAAATCATTAAGCCACGAGAATTGATACTTAATATTGATGAGAAAATTATAGGCAAAATATTGTTCATAAAACTGATAATTAAAATTAATGGTTTTACGATATTTATCTAATTCTGGTTTAATACTATTTATTATATTATTAATCAATTTCAAGTCATTACTAATTAAAAAAGGCTCGTTTTTCAAAATAGCATTAAAGCATATAATTAAAAGTTGCGAAATTTGACAACTCAGGGTATAAAGTATTGCCACTATTTCTTTGTCTTCTAAAGTAGTCTTTTGATTTAAGGAAACAGCTTCTTGCATATCCAATAGGATATCAATCAATTTGTTTATAATATCACTTATTTCATTATTTAAATTATTTGCAATCATAGTTCAAAATTTAGTATAAAAAATGGTCGTATTATTAATATACGACCATTTTTAAAGTTTATTAATTTAAAGTATCAGGTATCATACTAGGATAAAGTATTACCCATGGTTTCACATGTTTCAAGTGTGGTTACCGAAAAATTAGCTTGAGCTGGCTTGGTACGTTTGAAATTATCTAGATAACGTCTTAATGCTTCTCTTATCAAATCAGATCTAGTTCTATGTTCATATTGGGCTATATAATCAACTTGTTCAAGCATCGCTGGTGGAAGGGCTATTAGTGATTTGACCAATTATAGTTTTGATTATAAGGGCTGGTATAATTTTGGTTTGGTCTGGTGCCAGGATTATTAAAT
>DAHXLC010000211.1 GCA_027371815.1 Candidatus Melainabacteria bacterium
TTGGCACCCAAGAATTACCTGCCAGTGCAATTAATTATTTAAACAGTCAAATGCTGGAATTATTCCAAAAGAATTGTCGGGAAAATTATTTAAACTTTACCGATATTACTAACTATTCAACACCAAGAAGACTAGCTATTATAATTCAGAATCTTACAGTTGATCCTAAAAAAAATATCAAAGAAGTAAAAGGTCCATTACAGGATAACTGCTACAACTCCTCCAAAGAACCAAGTCCGGCTTTACTTGGTTTTATGAAAAAATATAATTTAAATTTAAATGATATAGTTTTTAAGTGTTTTAATAATCATAATTATGCCACTGCTCAAATCAATGAAACCAGTTGTGATCTAAAATATACACTGGCACAGATTTCACTTAAAGTTCTAGCTAGTCTTAATTGCGAAAGACCAATGCGCTGGGGA
The DNA here is from genome assembly GCA_027371815.1 of Candidatus Melainabacteria bacterium. Classification (GTDB taxonomy): domain Bacteria; phylum Cyanobacteriota; class Vampirovibrionia; order Obscuribacterales; family JAKAZS01; genus JAKAZS01. Next base: position 426 of record DAHXLC010000211.1, read on the forward strand.
AATAGTAAAATTAAATTTCAACGCCCAATTGCTTGGTTACTAGCTCTTTTAGACAGTGAAATTATTAATATCGAATTAGAAGACTTGAAATCAAGTAATATAACCTTTGGCCACAGCCTGTTAGCCAATAAGGCTATAGTTGTTGACAAGCCTGAAAATTATTGCTCCTTACTTAAAGCTGCCAACGTTATAGCTTGTCAATTAGAACGTAAAGAAAAAGTTCTAGAACAGCTTAATTATGCTTTGAAAACCATTGGTGCCAATTCTTTTCAGTCGGATAAGTCGCTGCTTGAAGAAGTTGTTAATCTTGTTGAAAATCCAATTGCCATAGTAGCATCATTTGATAAATCATTTTTGAAATTACCCCAACTTTTAATTACTACGATAATGATTCATCACCAGCGCTATTTTCCCGTATTTGATGAAGCAGGCAAATTATTACCAAATTTTATAATCATTTCTAATAACACTAATATTAATGCCAGTGAAAATACCATCAAAGGTAACGAACGAGTTATTCGGGCAAGATTGTCTGATGGCAGTTTCTTCTATCAGGAAGATCAAAAAGTTAATGTCACTACCCTTAATACAAAACTTAATTTTTTGACTTTTCAGGACGAACTTGGCAGTTATACTGAAAAAATTAATCGTCTTCAACACCTAAGTCGCAAATTAAACAATTACTTTAATGATAAAACCTTTTTTGATAAGCTTACTCAATCAATAGAATTATGTAAATTAGACTTAACTACTAATATGGTAAGAGAATTACCTGAATTACAAGGCATAGTGGCGTCATGGTACGCTTACGGGCAAGATGCCGAAATTTTAACAGCTTTAGCGGAACATTACAAACCTTTAAGCAATGATGACAGTTTACCTTCAACTACCTTAGGTAAAACGCTAGCATTATTAGATAAATTAGATAACATAGTATCATTTTTTGTTATTGGTAAAAAACCAACAAGTTCTTCAGATCCCTATGCTTTACGAAGACAAGGTCAAGGTATTGTTGACATTATGATTGAGTTATCTACATTATTTAATAAATCCATAGATATAGTAGATTTACTTGAATATAATTTTGAACTGGTTAGTAATTCAGTTAAATTTCCTAAGCTTAAAGAAAAAGTTTTAAATTCTCAAGTCAAAATCAAACATGATTTAGTCGATTTTTTCAATCAAAGAATCAAAACATCACTTACTGACAGTAAATATAATTTAAGTTTAATTGAAGCAGTTGAAGAAATTTACAATCCTCTTAATGATTATCATGGCTTTATTATTCGCTTAAATGCACTCACTAATATTATAAACTCAAATCAAGATCTTAATATCATCAAATGCGGTATCAGAGTTGCTAATATTGTTGATTATAAATTTGTAAAAACTGTCAATAATGACTTGTTTACTAACAAAAATGAAATTGAACTATGGCAATCTTTTAACAAAAATATTGTTAACAAATGGGATAATCAAAATAATTTTCAAAACAGCGCTGACATAAATGAATTTTTAATTAGTTTTAAAATTTTAGTTGAACCTATCGAAAACTTTTTTAATGGCGTTATGGTTAATGATCAAGATACAATTATTAAAACGAATCGTCATTCAATTTTAGCGATGATAAATAAATATTTTTTAAAAATAGCTAATTTTAAAAAATTACAATCAATTATTCCTCTGCTACTGTTTTTTTTTGTCATATCCAGTGCAAACTTAGTTCTGGCCTTTAATTCAACCGAGGAAATCCCGGCCGCCAGTCTTAAAATTCCTGCATTATCCCCAGAAAATTCAATTAGTACCTACGTTCCTTCCAACGAAAGCACGGGTAAAGGGTTAGCCGTTAATTTAATCTATCCTTTAAAATCTCGATATAAAGAAGGTGCACCCATAGCAGTTGTAGTTGCCGGTGGCAATAGTGCTAGCGGTCTTAATTTTACAACGCACTCCAGTCAACAAGGTTTCATTGAAGTTAGATTTGCCTATCCTGGTGGCGGTGTAAGTGTTTTTCAATCCGGCGGCATATATGACAATCGGGGACTATCTTGCCAAAAAGCCCTAGTTGATATACTTAAATTTGCAGCTGGCAAAATAAAAGATTATCAAGGTCATTTTATTGATGAAATTTTACCGGTAAAACCCCTAACTTCTAATCTAGGTGTTTTAGCTTGGGGCAATGGTGGTAATCTAGCCTGTATAGCAATGACCAATTTAGCTAAATCAATTCCTTTTACGTCCTGGCTTTCACTATACGAATGTCCTATTGGTGATTTATTCTCCCCACCAAACCTTGGTAGCCAGGATGAATTCATCCGTAATAATCATTACCATCTTGGCAGTGCCGCTACCGGAAAAAGTTTAATTGATTTTAACAATTTAAGTTATGATCCTAATGCCATAAGATACAACCGCAAATTCTTCAAAGGTCATTCTCGGCAAGTCAAAAATGGCGTAATTTTTTATGATGAAAATCATAATGGCAAATTTGATGAAAGTTCAGAATATGCTTACAATTATAATTTAGATACTGGTCTAGATAAACAGATTTATCCCCCAGAACTTTGTCTGGCTTTTGAAAAAAAAAACATATTTAAAATTGCTCAAGAATTTAAAAAACTTCAAGACCAAATTAATAGTGATAAAGAAAAACAAATTGATAAACCAAAATTAGTAAAGCAAGATGCACCAATCAAGACAATTAGCCCAGCCGAAATAGCTATTCCCGTTCCAAAAAACAATATCAATTATCATGAGCCCGATATTGTAAAACAATATACTTTAAGTTTGAGCTGGCCAAAACAAATTGCCCTGGCCAATGAAGCCATCGAATTTTATAAAATGCGTAATGCTAGTATTTACCTGCCCCAACTTTGTGTAAATATGCCCTCGCTTCTAGTTATGATTGTAGCTACCGTACTTGATCATAAGCAAATACAAGAGGATCATCCCCACATTGTTTTACAATACAATGCTTTATTAGATTCTAAGCCTTTATGGTTGAAACTTAACCCCGAACCCATTTACATTAGTAAAATTGCTAACATGAGTGCAAGAACCTTTCCCAATAATAAACCTTTAATTTCACTTGATGCCGAAAATATTAATGACTATCTAGAACCTGAAGGCCTAGTACCTGATTATGTCTATACTGAAGCCAGCATTAGTGAATTAGCCGACCGAATAATGTTTAAAAATCTTTCTAGCCCTCTTAAGGAAACTTTACTGGCCAAATATACCAAAGCTAAAAATCAACCCCTAAAAAAACCGCTTAAGTAAAGTAAAAGTTTAATTTTTAACAAGAAAACATTAATATTCTTTAAACATTAATGACAATCATCTTATAATATTTAATATTGTTGTTGGAATATTTTGATTATTTATGTCATATCGAATTTTAGTTATCGAGGATAGTAAAACTCAGCTTTTAGCTATTAAAAATTGTCTGGAAAGTGAAGGCTATAATGTAATTACGGCTTGTTCTGGTGCTGAAGGAATAGCTAGAGCTTTTAAAGAACGGCCTCATCTGGTAATATCCGATGTAATAATGAACGGAATAAATGGCTACCAACTCTGCAGATTAATTCGCAATGAAGCTGAATTAAGCGATACGCCTGTGATTTTATTAACTAAATTAAATGCCAATATTGACAAATTCTGGGGTTTAAAGTCTGGTGCTTCTTGCTATGTACCCAAAGAACCAGGCTTCCCTAGTTTAATTAAAGCTGTTCGTGAATTACTAGCCATAATTGCCAATGAACCAAAATTAAGACTAATCAATGACAATACTGAACTGATGAGTCAGGACGAAATCAATAATCGTTTAATTCAAATTTTGGAAAAATTATTATTTGAAGCAACAATAATTGATGAAGTAAGAAAAATTGGTGAGGATATTTTAGATTTAAATATTATTGCTCATAAATTATTTAATCTTCTTGCCTCAATATATAATTATAAAGCTGTTTCACTAATTGTTAATCTGCAAAGATATAGTTCAATAATAACTGATGCCTGTAATGAGACTAATCACCGCATCATGCAAAATATGGGTATTGCCATATCAGCACAACTTGGCCTGCCACCAGTTCAAGAAAATATTGAAGTCACTCATGAAATTTTAGATGACTCGCTAACAGTCACAATTGACATATCAGGTCAACGCATGGGAGTATTAATTATTAGTCCCGAAAATAATTATAAGTTCAAAACTTCTGATGATAAATTATTTAAACTTATCAGTGAACAGTTATCTATTATTTTAAGACTGTATTGTGAACATATTCAAAAATCTAGTATCTTAAGTAAATAAAATTAGTGAAACAGCTTTATAATTATATATTGAGGCAAGAAGATT
>DAHXLC010000214.1 GCA_027371815.1 Candidatus Melainabacteria bacterium
CTTTAAGTGGCAGGCGTGGCGGATATGTAGTCTATCATTTACGTAATGTTTTTAAAGATTTGACTAGTGTTTTTACAGATAATAGGGCTATCATTGAATACTGTGTCAATACCTTGGGCTTAGATAGGGATAAATTTTCCATACATTATCAACCAATTACGATTCCCAAACTAAAACTAAATGATTTTAAATTTAAGCAAACTTTTAAAGTTGTTTGGGCTTCAAGAATTGCTTTGGAAAAAAAAATTGATTTAGTGTTGGACATAGTAAGGCAATGTTCAAATCTACCATATTCCTTTGCTGTTTATGGAAGTTATGAAGATAACTGCAAAGAACATATTGAAGTAATGAAAAATTTGGCTAATATTAAATATATGGGCAGTTATGATGATTTTAGTAAGATTGCTGACAATGGCTATGATATTTTTCTTTATACATCCAATTGGGATGGATTGCCCAATGTTTTGTTGGAAGCTATGGCTAGTGGGCTTATTGTTATTGCGCCAGCTGTTGGTGGTATTGGTGAATTAATTAAGCATGAAGAAAATGGTTTTTTAATTGCTGATAATAATGATGCTAGTGCTTACGTTGATATTTTAAGTAAAATTTTAAATCAGGTATATGATTTAAATGAAATTCGTCAAAATAGTATTAGTAAAATAACTGTTCAACATTCACTAGAGCAGTTTCGTAAGAATTTGTGTGAAGCTAAAAACTACTTGACGAACATATAATTTTAAATTTAGCGTATATTTGTTAAATTTAATTCCCGATTACTTTGGTCACCAGATAAATTGACGAGGTAATATCTACGTCATAGTAATAATCTGTTAAATATGTATTTAATTTCAGATTGGCTAATAATTCTTGGCATTTATGCTGGTTTAAGCTAGGTAAATTTTCATTATTTGTTATGGCAATTTGATTAACTAAATTTTGGTATTTATCCTGGGTTATTTCGATTAAATTAACTAAAGTATTATTTTGCCAGGTATCATTTGCTTGGTAAATGTTGGCAAATTCAAGTTTGGCTTTAGTGATTAAAGCATTATTGGCATAACGACTGATCCAGGAATTAAAACTTGGAGCAATCACCTGTGGTTTTGTTATATTTTGATACCATAGTAGTTCAAGTTTATGGTGTTGGCTATTTTGCTCAAAGCCAAGCAGCAATAAAACATTTTTAAAGCTTAAATTATTAATTTGACTAGCATTAGCAAGATTAAATTTGATACTTGGATTGAGTTTGATATTTTCATAAGTGATTTCTTGAAGGCTTAAATTTTTTGCTACTCTTTCCATTATCTTGTAAGCAGTTTGCTTGTTGGTTTTAAGTAGAATTAAATAAATATATTGTTGATAAATTGTGATGTAGTCAAGATTTCTTAGTGATTGTAACAGTCGGTTTTGAAAATTGCCCTCAATATGATTCATGGTAAAATTGTTGAGATTTTGACTTAGGCTATTAAATTCTAATGGGGTTAATAAAATTAAGGTATAATTTTCATTATTGCTTGAAAACTTAATATTATATTCTCGCCATTTTTTTAAAAAAGCTTTAAAGGAAATAATTTGAGCAAGTTTTGACGTGCTTTCATAATTTGTATTTTCGCGGCGTTCTAAAAAGTTTTTTTCCATAAGCAATGATTATAAATTATTAATATCGTGACTTTGATAATTATATATAAATTATAATACTTAAGTTAGTTTTAAATCTTAACACACGATGAAATCAAAAAATTCCTTACCTGAGTCCATACTTGTTACTTCCACGCTAGCCCAAAGAATACAGGGCTTAAGAAGTTTGAATAATTTTACGGTGCTTGATCTTGCTAAGTTAACTAAAATTCCAATTAAGCAAATTGAAGATATTGAATCTGGTCTTGACACCTGGCTTTCATCGGTATTAAGGCAAAAATTAGCCAATGCTTTAAAAGTCGAACCCAATCTTTTATTAGAGGTTGAATTTAAAGACTATGTTGATATTAAATTTATTGATTATAAGATATGTCCAAATTGTAATATCGACTTACGGTTAAAAATCTACGAAGGGTTTGACTTTAATAATGATGTTGTCCAATTGCAAAAATTCTATTGTCCAAAATGTCCTTACGTTATTACTAAAGATTAATTCGTTTTAAGTATTTAATTTTTAACGCCTTTTAAAACAGGATGCTTTTTAAAGAGTTGATTGGAAGTATTAACTAATTTGGTTTTTAAATTAATTAACTTTTCACTAATGGCTAATTTATTTTTTTGCAGATCCAGTAAATGTTTACGACGATGGTCTTCAATAGCTAGGCAGTACAAATCTTCTAAGGCTAGAGCCTCACCATATGACCACCATAAATCTTCAACGATAAGCCCAATTTGTTCGTACTCAGATTCATTGGGCATATCATGAAATAAATGACATTCATGAGAAAACATATACTCAATGATTTGTTTTACTTGACTTCTTATATTTTGAGCAGCTAAAGATACTATTGATGATTGTATTTGATCAGATAAAGGACCTACTTGTTTATCAATTATTTTAAGCTGATGCTCAAGGGCAAATCTTCTTAAATTTAGTTGTAACTGAATTAATTCAGTTAAATATTTTTCCATAACCTTAAAGGCAATTTCTTCCCGTCTAATTTGATTACTTGGCTCCGGTAAACTTAATTCATTAACATTGTCAACAAGATTTTCATACCAGGAAATTATTTTTTTGAGGCATTTAACCACGCAATCCTTAAATTCGGTAGGATTACCTTGTTGGGTTAAATCTTGAGTTATATTTTGGATAATGGTTTGTTTGAGACTATTTTGGTTAGTACCGGTAGATTCAATAGCTTTATTGGCTAAACTGGTATTATTGTCGAGAAATGACATAAATAGGTGATTTTCATTAATTTTTTCAAGATCAAGATATAAAGAATATTTTTTTGCGGTTTTTAAAATATTGATTAAAGTTTCACTTAAGCTAAAGTCAATAAATTGACAATCATTTACTAAACTATTTTTGGTTGTCAAAAGTTTAAGGTTGACAACCTTATAAGTGCTTTCAATTTCTTCATAATTTAACCTTGATAATTCAAGTTCAATTTCTTTGCTGTCTAAAGTTGTCAAAAGTTTTTTATTGATAATTTCGGATTCTTTACTTAAAACTGATAGTAAGTGATGACTACAGATATATTTGTGTTTTAAGTTTAAAGCTAAATTATATGATTGGGTTAATAAATAGGCTAGCCAGTCATCTTGGACTAAATAATTAATATCAAACATTCACACTCCTCTTGACAATGCCTAAGTTAATATAAATACTAATATAACTATTATTTAATCCTTATAATAATTATGGGAAAATCTTAATCATTTAATAGTCAATTTTCGCTAATGTTGTAAGATTTTTATTATTTAAGATTAATTATAAAAGAATCAGGGATGTTAAGCATAATGAAAACTTTGTTATTATCAAATGATGATGGAATTACCGCTTTGGGGATAAAAGTATTAGCTAGGCAATTAGCTAAGTCTTTTAAGGTTGTGGTAGTTGCTCCCGACCGACAAAGAAGTGCTAGTGGTCATGCTTTGACGTTGCACAAGCCTTTACGTTTTGAAAAAACGGATATAATTCAGCCTGACATTGAATCATGGTTTACTTCAGGTACTCCTTGTGATTGTATTAAATTTGGGGTAACACAAATTTTAGGCTCTGCGCCTGATTTGATTATCAGTGGAATAAATTCAGGGGCTAATTTGGGTGGCGAAATATTTTATTCGGGCACGGTAGCTGCAGCTCGTGAAGGTGCGTTATTACAGATTCCCAGTATAGCTATTAGTTTATTTAGTCATAATGATTTTGCTAAACATTATGATAGTGCAGCAATTTTTCTGGATGGTTTTATTAAAACTATGTTTAACATCAAACTTGAAAACGTCT
>DAHXLC010000226.1 GCA_027371815.1 Candidatus Melainabacteria bacterium
TGACTTAGAAGTACTTACATGAAGATAATTAAACCCTAAGTCACGGGCATTATAAGCAATCAACCCAAATTTGCTAACTTCATAATTATCTTTTAAAAGATTTCGGTATTTTTTTAAATCCATTTTTACTTATTGGCGCCAATCCTAATAGCTGTGAAATTTTTGATGCTGACCGAATTACTCAAGTTGAATTAGAAAAAAAGGATTTTCCGTTTTTTTGGAATCCGGTTGCTTTAACTTATAATCCAAGCCAATCCTGGGCTAGAGTAATTTATGATGTAAGTAGTTTTAATAATGGTTTAAAAAAATACCGAAATCTTTTAAAAGATAATTATGAAGTTAGCAAATTTGGGTTGATTGCTTATAATGCCCGTGACTTAGGGTTTAATTATCTTCATGTAAGTACTTCTAAGTCAGTTAATGTAGTTAATTCAGCTAATCCAAAACAGCCTGTAGGAATAATTCAGATGATTCATTGTGGTAGTAGTTGTGGTTATAGTGGTGGTTGTAATAATATGAGTCCAGCTATGCCAGATCTTGATCATTTGGAATTTTCTAGTTTACCGGCTCGATGCGTAATTTATTTATGGAAAAATAGCCCAGCTAATTTACAGCAAAAGCCTGACTTTATGTTCATTTTAGATTTTATTTAATTCTTGTTAAATAGTTGTTTTGACGATTTTAATAATACTTAGGTAAGATAAAGTAGGCACTATTAATTTATTACATTACGATTATGGCAATATTGTGTTCATTGGCAAAGTCAATCATTTCATCTTTGTCTACAAGCATTGTTTCATTAGCCGTAACCGCTAATACCCCACCTCTATTTTTACCAATCATGGCTTTTAAAGTATTGACACCACAAGCTGGAACATCAAATCTTGGATCATGATTTAAACGGGCAACTTTAACAACAACCGGTGGTTTGTCCGTTAGATTAGCGGCTCGCCTAATAGCTTCATCGGTTCCTTCAATGGCTTCAATAGCTAAAATCATCAAGTCTTTAACGATAACGGTCTGACCAATATCCAGTCTAGCTAATTCTTTAGCAATTCGAATTCCATAGTTTATATCAGCTAATTCTTCATCACTAGGTGCTTTTTGGGTAAGTATGCCAATCTTAGGAAATAATTTTTCTAAAAATTTAGTTTGACTGATAATTGTTGCACCATAATTCTCGACTAATTTGGCTACAGCTTGTTGGATATTATCATCACTAAAACTGGTTAGTTTACTTAATTCTTGGATGGCAATCCAGTCAAGTTTGTAGATGTTTTTTAACAAATTTAATTTAGGTACTTTACCAATGAAGACAACTTCATTTACGCCTGATTCTTTAACTAGATTCATATTTCGGCCAATTTGACCCGGAGTAATTTCATAAATTTTGTTAACATATGATTCTAAGCTATCTTTGGCAAGCTTGGATAAGGCAAAGCCGGTAATTTCATACCCTTGTTCTTTAGCGGTTATGGCAACTTGAACTGGTAATTTACCTTCACCAGCAAATATTCCTAGTTTTTTTTGATTTGTTTCCATGTCTGTTTACACTCGAGTAATTTGGGTTTAATAATTAAGCATATAAATGTAAATCATCTCTAACAATTAATATGGTTATTCATTTATAAGAGATTTAATTTTTTTTCAAACTTATATAATATTATAATTGTAGTTAACGTTATAATATTAAATATAACTTATTTGCTTTGATAAATTTTAATTGTTGATTTATTGAAAAAATATTAAAATTGAAAAAATATTAAAGATGAAACAAATTATCCTTTTATTATTTATAGCTATTATTTTTACGCCATGGGCATTGTCTCAGAACGATCCCAATTTGTCTCATTTTTACATGAGTCGACAACAAATAACTATTGAAGATAATTCGCCAATTATTATTAATAAAACTGGCAATGTTAATAATCCAAATCAAGGCTCGCTACCGGTTAATAGCCCGGTTAATTTGCCAAGAGCTTCTTGGCAGCAGTATTCGCCAAGTGTAACTAATTATAAACCCAATTTACCTAAAGTATATAATGGTGTGCCCCCTCAAGCGCCACCGGCTCCAGTAGTCAATAACCCCAAGGTTAACCTGGCTAAAGCCCAAACTTTAAAAAATAAGTCCGCTAAGCCAACTAATGTTGTAAAGACTTATAGCGCTTATAAAGGTTATGGCGGGAAAACCAGCGCCATTACGACGCAAACTACCAATACAGCCAGTCAATATGGGATAAATCAAACCAATAAACAGATAAATTCTAATGTTAATGGTAAGCTTTTACACTGGCGTCCTCAAACTAAAAATTACTAGTTTTAGTTTGGATTAATGAAAATATTGAAAATAAATAACATTTTGGGTTATTCTATTTGAAATATAGCTAATATTTTAGTAGAATATAGCTAATGATGATATTTGATATCTGCCCGTAGCCCAGTTGGATAGAGCGCATGGCTACGAACCATGAGGTCGTAAGTTCGAGTCTTACCGGGCAGGCATATTTCTTATGATTCTTGATGATTTAAATTTTATTTTAAGCAAATCAGTTAATTGGTTGCTTTACAACTTAATTGTCTTTATTCTTCCTTAATAAGCAGAATTACTTGTAAATTACCTGTGTTAAAGATAAAATGTTAGTTGGTGATATTTTATTGAGGTGTATAAATTGAACATGGCTAAAATAAATTTTTATATTTTTGGTTTGATTTTTTTAACTAATATAAATGCTGTTTTAGCTGATGATAACGTTCAGCCAAAAATTTCAGAATTTACTTATGAAGTAAATAATAAGCCAAGCAAGCCATTGAATCCTGAAAATGTTCCGGATTTTGCACCAATAAAACGATTGAATCCAGTTAATCCCGCATCAGTAAACAATCCGACTGCTACTAATGATTCGGCTGATACTCCGTTGAAAGCTGATGCAGCTACATCAAGTCTGCCCGTTGCCACTAGATTAAAACTAATTCTTGAAACTAGTGTTAATGCTCGTAAAAGTAATCCAGGCGATATTTTTGAAGCTCATGTTAAAGAGGATCTTTATCTTGGTCGTTATTTAATCCTGCCTCGTGGCTCACTAGTTCGTGGCCGCGTTGTAGAAGTTACCAAGCCTAGACTATTAAGTAGAGCTGCCCGTATTGGACTTAAGCTTGAACAAATAGATACTCCAACCGGCGAAATTATTCCTATGGATGCAACGCTTGAATTTCGCAAAGGCTTAACTAATTCACAAGGACAATTTGATCCAGGAACCAATTTTGGTACAGTTGTAGGATCTAATTTAAAGACGGTAACCGGTGGAAATTCAACTGGTGGAGCTAAGGGTGCTTTAATAGCTGCTAATATTGCGACCTTAGGTGCGCCGGCTGTAGCTACTTTGGTTGGTAGTTCGGCTTATGCCTTGTTTCGTTCTGGTGATAATGTGACTTTAAATCCAGGGCAGGAAATTGAAATCACTTTAACGAATGCATTAGATTTGCAAATTAACTAAATAATTTTTATTCTATTGACAATAGCTTTATGATATTATTATAAAGTAAGCTAAAAATCTTAAGCTAATAAATTTTACTATGCAAAAATTTAAATTTCGTAAAGATAAAGCTAGTTCTATTGCTGAATTTGGACCAGCAGTAATGATTTTGTTTTTGGTTTTTATTTTTCCCTTAATAGATTTTATTGGGGTGATAACTGGTTATGCTACGGTTGAATTTATGACTCGTGATGTGGCGACGCAAGTGGCTAAAACACTTGATTTTAGCCAAAATGCTGGAACTGGATCGGCTGCTAATACAGCTATTCAAGTATTATATAATCGTGCCATTCAATTAAATAATTCTGGATTTGCGAGTTTTGCTAAAGCAATACCTCAAGCTGGTTATAATAATTGTGGAATGGATTTATTCATTAATCAAATTCCTTCCACTGGAGCAGTTGGTACAGTTACTTCTTCAGCTAATCAGCCTTGGATTGCTGGTAATATTGATCCTAATACTTATTTGTATCAGTATGAAGTTAAATCTTATTATAATATTGGTCCTTTAATTTCAATGGCAGGATTTCCCCTTTTAAATAAAATTCCTGGCATTGGCCTTCCTATTTATTTTACTTCAAAGTCAGTAATGACGGTTGAGCATCCTGAAGGGCTTGATAATGGTAATAATTATGTTAATAATAATGGTATGACTGCAGGTATGCAAAGTCAGCAAAGCTCACCAATAAATTCAGGATCGTAGTCTAAATTATCTTTAAAAATTAGATTTAAGTCATTCAATAATTTTAGCTATTTCTGGTTAAGTTTTAGAAATTATCTTCAAAGTTATTGTTTAATGGTTAAGCAATAACTTTAGAAGTTTCATTCATTAAAATGGTCTTGAAATTTTTTAATTAATTTTTTATTGAGTTTTCTGATTGGTTCAGTTAATTTCCAAGATGCTGAATTATATAAATCATTTAAAGCTTTATCGCGCTTATCAATTTGTCGGTAACTTTTAAGTAATTCTTCTTGATGACTTAAAATTGTTTCGTCACGGGTATTAATTTCATTGTATAAATATAATAATACTGGATTTACCAACTGAGTCATGTTATTGAGCCAGTTATAGGCGTTGGTAAGGTTGGCAATTAATGTATCATAGTCATTTATATTATTTTGAATAAAATCATAAATGTTAATGACTTGATTTTCTAAGGATGATCCAGATAATTTAGCTATATTTGAGCTTTTGTTATGATAAAGGGATTCATCAATTTCTAATTTAACCGCATAATTATTATGGCTAAAACTACTCAAATGATGTAAATCTAAGTTGCTGCCAATTTTGGCAATAGCCATTTGGTAGTTTTGGATTATTTCGGCAAATGTTATATAGGCACAACTTGAATCCTTGATATAAGGTAACGGTTCTAGAACTGATTTAAGCCATAATAAATAGCTTATTTCATAATTCAATTTTTCGCGTACATAAAGTGACTGAGCAACTTCTAGAGGATGTCTTATTATTGTAATATATTTGGCGGTAGTATTAAATTCGGGCAAAAGATCTTGCCACATTGGTAAAAGCTTGCACATACGTGGATCTTTAATGGCAAATATAGTTTCGTTACTAAATTCCTTTTTTAAAACTTCAAGAATTAAATTTTTACAAAATTGGGCTTCACTCGATTTTGTCCAATTTGCTGGTAGGTTTAGAGGGTAGGACCAAGTCATGCCAAAATTATTTAAAAGATCTTCGTGATAACGAATTATATCTTTATGCTCAAAAAAACCTTTAGGGTTATCTTTATTAGGTGCGATTAGGGATACACCCAAGGGGATACCCATAAGATTAATCATTCTGGTTAAAAGTGAACTTCCACTTCGGTGCATGGCTAAAACAATTATGGCGGTTTTGCTTTGATTTAAATTCTTTATCCCTGGTGTATAATTTAACATTTTGGTATTGAGTGGCTTAATTATATTTTGAGCTGTAATATATGGGTATTAGCATAATTAAAATGATTAGACTTAAAGAAATTATTTAAATCATCGCTAGTGTAAGGGATATTAACTTCAAGTAAATCAAAGTGTAAACGTTTAGCATGATTTAAGATTACCTGAAAAAGATTTTGGTGGTAATTTAAATTGGGAAAATTTTCATTAACAATTAAATGGTTGATTGTCAAAACATTAGGGCTTTGCTCAAATGCACCAATTAGACCAATAAGCGTTTTATCGTCTTCAAGCACTAACAAGGCTCCATTTTTAGCAAAATATTCGCTTTCAACGTTATTTATAGCCTTATATTCCTGATGGCTAAGATTTTTATCCAAGAAGAGATTAATCTTTTTTTCATCTTGCCTGGTTGGAACTCTAATTTGCATTGTCATAACCTTGGGGTTGTTAAACATTAAATTGATTTAAGCTAATTTGTTTGGACTTGATTTAACAGTAGTGTAAGGACTGAATTAGAAAAATTAAGAAAAATTAATAGAACACTTGCGAAAATAATTCGTTATTAAATTTAGATATTGTTTTTTTTGATTTAAATGCATTATATAACCTTACCGCAATTTATTATTATACTGGCAATGTTGTTAAGTCTAAGTGCTTTTTCAACGCTATATTTTCCTTTAGAAGTACTTTTTTATATATGTTTAATCCTTATATATATTATTTTAGGGTTTAGCTTTAAACACAAATATAGCTTAATGACTTTTTTGATTTTAATTCTGCTTCACTTTAATTTTAAATTCTCATTACCTGACTTTTTTACTGATAAATTTAAGCGTAACCAAAATATTTACTTATATATTAAACAGGTTAACAGTTTGAATGATATTGAAATTAAGGGTGTAATTGTCAATAAATTTATTAAAAGTGATAATATTTATTTATTATTAAGCAGTAAGTCCATAAATTATAATGCGCAAAATGTATATGGTTTAGTTTTACTTAAGCATAAGTTAAATAATAATTTAAAGCAAATTGAAATTGGTGATAATATATCGGTTTGCGGAAATTTTTTTGATAATCATCGTAATTTACTTCCATTTGAATCGAGTAGTCAAATTTACTTAAATTCGCAAAATATATTTTGTAGTGTTGATCTTAAAAGAATTAGTACTTTACCAAATTCATTTAATTATTACCAAATTTATAATTTTTTTAAAAATATAATTGATGATTTGAGAGAAAGTATTCTAGCTAATAATTTAAAAATTCTGCCACATAAAGAAGCAATAATTTTAACAGCTATTGTTCTTGGTGATGTTGCTGTAGAAATTGATAATGATCTTAAAATTATATTTAGACAGGTTGGATTAACGCATGTTTTAGCAGCTTCGGGCTTTAATTTAAGCATTATTGTAGTATCTTTAAATTTTGTTTTACGTAATTTTATTAATTTACTATTATTTCGATATATTTTTATTCTGGTTATTGCAGTTGTTTATAGTATTATGGCTGGCTCATCACCATCCATATCTCGAGCGTTATTAATGGTTACTGTATTTTTATGGTTAAGGCTATATTCAAGACGACCAAGTTTAATAGCAGTGGTTTTATTAGTTTTGATTGTAAATATAATTTTTAATCCATTATGTATATTTAATGTTGGTTTGCAATTATCTTATGGCGCTACACTTGGCTTAATTCATAGTGTTCAAATAAATAAAAAAATCTATAAATCAAAAATTAATAAATTAATTAAATGGTTTAGTGAAAATATTATGAGTATTATACTCGCTCAAATTTTTGTTTTTCCAATCATTATATATAATTTTAATCAGTTTAATTTATTATTTATACTAGCTAATCTGTTAACTGCTCCACTTATATCCATAATTACAATTTTAGGATTTTTATCGGCAATGGTATCAATTTTGCTTACTGTATTTGCAAATTTTGCGTTTATAAAATATATTTTTTGTATAGTTATATTAATGGTTAATTGGCTAAATTTTCCTTTTGTAGTATTACTTAATAATATTGCTAAGTGTTTAAATACGTTTGAATTTGCTAAAATTCATATTGCATCGCCTGATCTTACAGTTGTTATAGCTTATTATTTAGTGATAGTAATATGGTTATTTTTTTTAAGATTTAAATTGGTAAATTATCTATGCTTATGCTTGATTATTTGTTTTATCATCACTATATTTAATGAAATTAACTGCAATAATAATCATAAAATTGCTAATTTTACAAACTTTATTTTAATTAGTTCAAAAAATAAAGTTGTTGGTATTGATACTAAAAATTCGAAGATTGTTAATGAGTCAAAAATGATTAAAGATTATTCAATAAGCAAATATTTAACTTTTTATAATTTAAAATTTTCAGGTCAAAACAAAATTCAAAAAACTGATAATTTAATCACTTTGGATTTAGTAGATAAAATAGCTAAAATTAATATAACTAATTGGCAATATGCAAAATACCGACAAATTGTATTTGATAATAATGCCATTAAAATAGTTTTTTCTAAAGCGCATAAATTTAATGTTGATAATATTATTTTGCCGAATTCAGTTAAAATAATTAATAATGCTGAGTACTTGAACTTATCGAAAGATAAAATAATTTATCAGCTTTATTAGTTTGGTTTTATTGCGAATAAGTCGTATAATATTATGATTGCTTAGATTATTAAAACTCACAAGATCCAGGAAAACGCGGATAAGGTATCACATCACGGATATTGCCTAAGCCAGTCACAAACTGAACCATTCTCTCTAGGCCTAAACCAAAGCCAGAATGAGGAACCGAACCATAGCGACGTAAGTCTAGATACCACCAATATTCTTCTTGCGGCAAATTTGCCTCTTTCATCCTAGCTAGTAAAACATCATAACGCTCTTCTCTTTGGCTGCCACCAATTAATTCACCAACCTTTGGAAGTCATACATCCATAGCTGCAACGGTCTTATTGTCGTCATTTAGACGCATGTAGAATGCTTTGATTTCTTTAGGATAATTATAGACAATAACGGGCTCTTTAAAATGTTCTTCAGTTAAAAACCTTTCATGTTCAGACTGTAAGTCTAAGCCAAAAGCAACAGGAAATTCAAAAGTTTTTGAGCTGGCTAATAATATATCAATTGCCTGCGTGTATGTTATGCGTTTAAAATCACTATTCACAATATGTCTTAAAGTATCAATAATTCCCTTGTCATAGCGATCATTGAAGAATTGTAGATCTTCTGGACAATTGGTTAAAACATTATTGATGATGTATTTAATGTACGCTTGCGCCAAATCCATATTGTCGTTAATATCATTAAAGGCTACTTCTGGTTCAATCATCCAGAATTCAGCTAAATGTCTTGTGGTATTTGAATTTTCCGCACGGAAAGTAGGCCCAAATGTATAGACTTTACTTAAGGCAAGTGCATAAGTTTCAGCTTCTAACTGACCGCTAACCGTTAAACTGGTATGTTTGCCGAAAAAATCTTGTTCAAAATCAATTTCACCATTTTCTAATTTAGGTACATTATTTAAGTCAAATGTAGTCACATTAAACATTTGACCAGCACCTTCGCAATCTGAAGCCGTAATGATTGGTGTGTTTAAATAAATAAAACCGTTATTTTGAAAAAAATCATGAGTAGCTTTGGATAATTCATTACGCACGCGAGCCATTGCTCCAAAGGTATTTGTTCTGGGTCTTAAATGGGCAAGCTTGCGTAAAAATTCCAGCGATGTTTTTTTCTTTTGTAAAGGATAAGACTCATTACTGGCATAACCTAGAACATTAATTGAATTGGCTTTAAGTTCGCATTTTTGACCTGTAGCAGGAGATTCTACGATAATTCCTTCAACAATTATTGAACTACCAATAGTTGCTTTAATAATTTCAGTATCATAATTGGATAATGAATTTTCGGCGATTACCTGCAAATTACCTAGGCATGATCCATCATTAACTTCGATAAAAGATAGACCAGCTTTTGAATCTCGTCTGGTTCTGACCCAGCCTTTTATTACAACATTTTTGCCAATACTATTTTCTTTTAAAATTTGTTTGATATTCATGAATTTATTTTTAACCTATTCGTTATTTTTTTCTAATTAATGTGACACCATCACGAATCGTAAGCATTACAATGCTTACATTTGGGTCTTGCATTATTTTGTTATTAAAATTATCAATGGCAATGCCATCTTCAGTATGAGGATTTAATACTTCACCACCCCATAAGGTATTATCCACAAGTATTAAACCGCCAGATTTTACTTTAGGCATTACGGCCTCATAATAATTAAAGTAATTAGTTTTATCGGCATCAATAAACACTAAGTCAAACATACCCGACATTTTTTTTATATTTTCGAGTGCATTACCAGCTAAAATAGTAATTTGATCTTTATAATTGCTTTGATTTATGTATTTTTTTGCTATGCCAATTGCCTTTTCATCGATTTCAAGAGTTGTTAAATGACCGTTGTTAGGTAAACCTTCGGCCATTGACAAAGCTGAATATCCGGTAAACATGCCAATTTCTAAAATGTTTTTAGCTTGGCTGATTTCTACCATTATTTTTAAAAATCGACCTTCAAGATGGCCACTTAACATTTGGGGCATAGACATTTCTTGGTAAGTTTCGTCAATTAAATTGTCAAGTAATTTGCTTTGTAAAGATGTTTTGGACATAGCATATTTTTCGATATCAGAATTTATAAGACCAATCATGATTTTTCCTTTAACTTGAATAGTTGTGATAGGGATGTCAGCAATTAATTTGGGGTTAATTTAATTATTGAGATGATTGCCTGCGTATTTATTTAAAATGATACTATAATTTTAAATATTAAAAATTAATTTTGTATTTATATTAAACCTTTATAAAATTATTAAATTAACTTATAATGTTAATGTATCTAAATTGTAAACATATAAGTTTAACTTAAGATTCTAAATTTATGTTATTGACGTATTACTTCAGGCAATTTTTTTTTATTAAAATATGAATCCACTCAGAGCTGATTTAATTAGCCCGTTAGAAATGTTTAAAATTGGCATTGGTCCATCTAGTTCACATACGATGGGTCCAATGTTGGCCAGCAATCAATTTAGAGATAAGGTATTACAACTTTTAATGACAAAATCTCAGCCTTTTGCTAATTTACAACTAGTAGTCGAGTTATATGGATCTTTAAGTTTAACAGGTCTAGGACATGGAACCGATGGAGCTATTTGTGCAGGTTTAATGGGATTAAAAGCTAAAACTTCAGATGTTGATAAAATTTTAAGTGCTAAAACTAACCTTGAGCACTTAATGCAGCTAAATTTTGATAAAAATTCTATAAATTTTATCCCTAGTAAAAATATTAAGTTTCTGGCTTGGAAAATTAATGATCATGATCTTCCCCATCCCAATACACTTAGATTTTTATTATCGAGTAATGATCAAATTATCATTGAAGAAATTTATATTTCAATTGGTGGTGGATTTATTGAATTAATTGACAAAAAAACTTTAACACGGGAATTACCCAAAGATAATTTTCAGACCAATATCAGTTTACCTTTTCCGTACAACAGTGCCCAGGAATTTGTTGAACAATGTATGAATTCAAAACTTAAGCCGTGGGATATCGTTATTGCTAATATGGAAATTTGTGGTATTAGTGAAACATCTTTAAGAGCTGGACTTAAAGATGTTTTAAGCGTTTTTAATGAATGTATTGAAAATGGTTTAAATAATGAAGGTATTTTACCTGGAGGCTTAAATGTAAAACGCAGAGCTAAAGCCTTATATGCTAAAATGAACGAAAATAGCAGCAATAAAAGTCTGGAAAATGAATTAAAGCCATCTGTTTATGCAATTGCTGTTAATGAAGAAAATGCCGCTGGTGGTAGAGTAGTTACGGCACCAACTAATGGATCTAGTGGGCTAATTCCGGCTGTGTTTCGTTATTTACAAGAACAGAATAATTTATCGTTAGATATGTTGCAAAATGGTTTAATTGTTGCCAGTGTTATTGGTGCTTTAGTCAAAACCCATGCTTCAATCAGTGGAGCTGAAGTTGGCTGCCAGGGTGAAGTTGGAACTTCATGTGCTATGGCAGCTGGTGGAGCCTGTGCTATGCTTGGTGGAAATCCTCATCAAATTGAACAGGCGGCTGAAATAGGTATTGAACATCATTTGGGTTTAACTTGTGATCCGGTGATGGGTTTAGTTCAAGTTCCTTGCATTGAACGTAATGCTATGGGGGCGGTTAAAGCCTTAAATGCAGTTGCCTTAGCTTTAGCCTGTGATGGACAACATATGGTAAGTTTGGATAAAGCATTAAAAGTAATGAAAGAAACTGGTTTAGATATGAATCAAAAATATAAGGAAACATCTACTGGTGGTTTAGCTTTAGGTTAGTAAAATCGATCAATTTCATAAGAAATAATTAAGTACTTTAAATTCAAACACTTAATCCGGCAACATATCCCGATGACCAGGCCCATTGAAAATTATAGCCACCTAATTCCCCGGTTACATCAATTACTTCACCAATAAAATATAAACCTTTTACTGATTTAACTTGCATTGAATTAGCTAAAAGTTCATCCGTGTCAACGCCGTATTTAGTCACTTCAGCTTTCTGATATCCAATAGTAGAAATTGGTTTTATTTCATAGTTATGAAGTAATTCTATAAAATCTTTTAAATTTTGTTTTTTTAACTGATTAATTTGTAAATTAGCGAGATTATGTTTTTCTAAAAATTTCAAGGTTAACCTTTTCGGTAAATAAGTATTTAAGAGATTTTCGATATTTAAACTTTGACTTTTATTAGCAATTTCTTGAAAATCAATATTGGGTAACCAGTCAATTATAATTACGTCATTTTCTTGCCAGTATAAAGAAGCTTTTAAGCTAGCTGGGCCACTTAAGCCATGATGCGTAAATAAAATAGGATCGTTAAATATTTTATGGCGACATTTTATTAATGTTTTAGTCGAAACACCAGCCAGTTCTTTAAAGTATTGTAAATCCTCACTGCCGAGTTTAAAACCATCTAAAGCTGGTTTAGGTGGAAGCACTTTAAGACTAAATTGTTGGGCAATGTCATAGCCAAAACCGCTAGCACCTAATTGAGGGATCGATAGGCCACCAGTTGCAATAACTAATGATTGGGCTTTATAATTACCATTGGAAGTATATATTTCAAATAATGAGTCTTTAACAACCTTTTTGATATTTGTTGATAATTTAAAGGTAACTTTTTTACATTCAGTCAATAACATATTTAAAATTTCACTGCTAGAAGTTTTGCAAAATAATGCGCCATGTTGTTTATCATAATATTCAATTTTGTATTTATGGACTAATTCTAAAAAATCATAAGGGGTATATTTAGCTAATGCTGATTTTACAAAATGGGGATTTTTACATAAGTAATTTTCACTGCTGGCATATAGGTTCGTGAAATTACAGCGCCCACCTCCGGAAATAATAATTTTTCGGCCAATTTTCTGATTATGGTCAATGACTAAAACTTTTTTATCCCGTTTGGCTGCTATGCTGGCACACATTAATCCAGCTCCACCAGCTCCAATTATTATTACATCATATTGTTCCATATTCGCTTATTAGTCATTTTGATAAGGATTGTTTAAAAGTTTGATATTTGGTACTTAAATATGATTTTACAATATAAGTTGAAAGGATTGATAAGTATTAATTAATAAACAAATTATCTTTAAGTATTTGACTGGCACTCACCGATCTTTGCTCAATATTTAAAGCTGTGGCATTAAATATTATGTTGGCGATAGCTTCATTATTATTTAGAGTTGCTTTAACCTGGGTTAGTGGTTCTGGTTCACTGCCAGTAATAAGTATGTAAAGGCAAATACCAAAAGCATAAAGATCAGATTGCGGACACGGATTTCCCTGAAACTGTTCAGGTGGCATGAAAATGGTCTTACCAGGTATGGTATTGGCAAATTTAGATTCTAGTTGACAGGCTACATTAAAGTCAATTAAGGTGATTTCATTATTTTCATTAATAATTAAATTATCGTTGGTAAAGTCGCGATGAATAATTGGTGGATTTTGGCTGTGAATATATTCAAGAATTTCTAACAGTTGGCGCATGATTTTAATTAAAAGTACTTCATTTAGCTTTTCTTGAGGATATTTATTTAAGGTAATTCCTTCAATATAATTACTAATTAAATAAGCACGATTTTCTTCAACAAATAAATCTTTAAACTTAACTATTCTTGGGTGATTTAATTGCTTAATTAGGCTGGCTTCAGTGATAATATGTTGTAAAATGCGTTTCTGAACATTTACGGTTGTATTTGCTGGTATTATAAATTCTTTAATGATTATTTTTTGATTATTAATATCTTCACCAAGATATACTTTGCTTTGACCACCAATTGCAATTATATCTTTAATTAGATAGTTCCCATTACCTATTTTGTCATTAGTAACTAAATTTTTTGGTGAATACGAATTATTTAATGATATTGAATTAAGCCAAATATCAGTATAGGTATCAAGATGCGAATTTAAACTTAATTGATCAATTAATTTTGGATCAATTAAATATGAAGGTATATATTTGGAAATTGCTGTACTTAGTTTATATAAATCTTCACTAGAGTCCAGATATTTTAAATTAATATTTAAAAATAAACCATTATTTAATTTTACTAAATTTAAAAAAGGTAAACTAAAAATTATCCATAATTTATCTTTAAGTTTAAATTGTTGAGTGTTAATCGTGAAATGAAATTTAATATTTTTATGTTGTGGAAACAGATTTGAACTGGTTAATTTTACATATGATAAATTATCAAAGCTAAGTAATGGTGATTGATAATATTTAAAAAATAAAATAATACCATTATTATTAATTTCCAGACTGTTGACGGTAAGTATTTGAAATAATTTATTAATAAAATAGATAGTATTGATAAATATAAAAAATATTAAAAAATTTATTATTGAATTTTTTAAATGAAATTGAATTTGAGAATAAATTGATGCTTTATCAGGATTAAAAATTAAATGAAATAAGGCATAAAATATAATGAATATTAACAGTAGAGCAAAAATACCATATAGATTAGTAAAATATTTATTAAAGTTGTTTTGCGAAAAACTTTTTCCATAATTTATAAAATAATTTATATATTCTGAATCAAGTTTAGAGCTATCAAATATATAAATACGTTTTGATAATGGGTTATTCATAAATTACACAGTTTCTTTGGCAATTTCAACTCTTTGAAAAATTGGACCATTATTATTTATTCTGGTACCAGTTATTAATTTAGGTGCTTGTCCATTGGTAATTTTAGCGATTTGGGAATCACTATATCCCAGTTGAATAAATATATCATAACCTAGTTTTGGTGTAAAAGGATACATAAGAATACCTATTTCATTTAACATCGTTAAACAGTTATACAATACAGTATTAGTTTCATTAAATTTATTTTCTTTAAATAAGGACCATGGTTTGGACTCATTCAAGTATTTATTTGTAGCGTCTACAATTCTAAAGGTCGCATTTATGGCCTCATTAAATTGAAGATTGAGCATGGCATTTTGATATTTAACGGTATTCTCTTCGACTATAGCTTTAAGGGTGGTATCGATTGGTGAAACTTGAGGAATTTCACTGTTAGCATATCTGTCTACCATTGTAATAGTCCGATTTAATAGATTGCCTAAATTATTGGCCAAAAAAGCATTTATACAATTTATAAAGCTCAATCGGGAAAAATCGCCATCTTGATCAAAATTAATTTGACTAAATAAGTAAAATCTGACGGCACTAGCTGAAAATTCATCAACTAAACTCACGGGATCAATAATATTGCCCAGTGATTTGGAAATTTTTTGCCCTTCAATAGTTAAAAACCCATGAGCATATATTTGTTTAGGCAAATCTAAGTTAAGGGCTATAAGCATTGCAATCCAGTAAATACTATGAAATTTGGTAATATCTTTACCAATTAACTGAATATCAGCTGGCCACCATTTATGTAAATTTTCTTCGTTTTGATCATAGCCAATTGCCGTTATATAATTACTTAAAGCGTCAATCCAGACATAGATGATTTGTTCGGGTTCATAAGGAACAGCTATTCCCCAGTTCAGCGAACTGCGTTGTCGGGTAATGCTGAAATCTGCTAATTCAGGATCGTTAAGTTGATTAATGACTTCATTTTTGCGACTTAGAGGATATAATACTGAATCATTGTTTTCTAACCAGGTTTTTATTTTTGCTTTATATTTAGATAAAGCAAAAAAATAATTTTCTTCAGCAATGGTTTTTGGTTCTTGTAAATGATTCGGACATAATTTGGCGTCGGTTAAATCACGTTCTCTGACAAAATCTTCGCAGCCTTCACAGTATAGTCCGTTGTATTTAGATTTATACAGGGCACCTACAGCTTTTAGTTTTAAAAAAATATTTTGGACACTGGCCTTATGTTCTGCTGATGTAGTACGAATAAACTTATCATATTTTATATCTAGTTTATCCCAAGCTTCTTGAAATGATTTAGCTAAAGTATCACAAAATTCTTGTGGGCTTAAATTAGCAGCTAAAGCTGCTTTTTCGACTTTTACACCATGTTCATCAACACCGGTGAGAAAATAAACATTTTCGTTTAGTTTTTTATGGTATCGACTAAGTATGTCCGCAGCAATTTTTTCATAAGCATGGCCAATATGTGGTTTGGCGTTAACATAATCAATGGCAGTGGTTATGTAGAATTTTTTCATTGGTTCCTTAAATAGCGATAGATAGTTATTGAAATTTGATTAGTAAAACAAACGATAGGTAGATTATGATTTTAAATTAATTTTAAAATATTGCTAATTTTAATCTAACTAAAAATGTCAGCAATTACCAATTTTTTTGATTATTTTAATACATAAAGATTGTACAAAAATATAAGGTTTAAGTATATAATTATATTGATTAAATTAAGCGCTGAACTTAATATAACTTCAATAGGCTAAATCAATAAGTGGGTTGTCATGAAAAAAAGTAAAAAATTGGTAAATAATCAGGTTCCTTTTCAAGGGTTGGAAAACAAAACTATTGTCCTCGGAATATCCGGTGGCATTGCAGCCTATAAATGTTTAGATTTGATCTCTAGTTTAAGAGGCATGGGTGCCAACGTTCACTGCGTCTTGTCCCACAATGCCCACGAATTTGTTACCCCTTTAAGCCTTTCGACAATTTCTCGCAATAAAGTGCATACGCATAATTTTGAAATTAAGGATAGTTGGCAGCCTGAGCATATTGAATTAGCTAAATTAGCTGATCTTATTTTAATTGCCCCGGCTACAGCTGATATTATTGCTAAATTGGCACATGGTATATGTGATGATTTATTAACTACTTTTGTCTTGGCTGCTAAAACTAAAGTTCTTATAGCTCCAGCAATGAATCCCAATATGTATGACCATCCTGCTACCAAGCATAATTTGTCCATTTTAGAACATAAATTGAGATATCAAATTATCGCGCCCGAATTTGGTGAAATGGCTTGTGGTGATATTGGTTATGGTAAAATGGCTCAGATTTCCTCAATTGCTCAAATTGTTGCTTCACGGTTAGAAGTTCATGGCAGTTTATTTGAGAAGAAAATTTTAATAACAGCTGGTGGCACAAGAGAGCCAATTGATCCTGTTCGTTTTATTGGCAATCGTTCTTCAGGAAAAATGGGTATAGCTATGGCTGATGCTGCTTATGCTCGTGGGGCTGATGTGACTTTGGTTTCAACTGTGAAAGTGGAGCGTAGTTATCCGGTTGTTCTCGTAGAAACTGCTCAAGAAATGCAAGAATCTGTCGAGTCGGAGTTTGATACTTGTGATGCATTGATAATGACGGCTGCCGTAGCCGATTTTAGGCCTTTATTTGTATCAGTTCATAAAATTAAAAAAAGTGATTCGGAGGATTTTACTCTAGATCTAACCCAAAATCCTGATATTATTGATTTATTAGGTAGAGTTAAGCGAGAAACCCAGATCATAATAGGCTTTGCTGCTGAATCTGAAGAATTACTGTCAAATGCTTCACAAAAGCTTAAGCGTAAAAAGCTTGACTTAATAATTGCTAACGATATTACTGTGCCAGAAATTGGTTTTGGTTCGGATGATAATGCGGTAATTATCTTAAGCAATGATGGTAATAAAGAAACATTACCGCGAATGCCTAAAAGAGCTATTGCTGAACATATTTGTGACATTTTAGCTGGCCGTTTTTTAGAAATCAAAGAATTAACTTTGCACTAATAATTAACATATAATTTTAACTTTTAGCGTATATTTTAATTATGCTATTATTTTTATTATATAATTAAAATAATATTTTTATTATAATTATGTTTGAATTTCAAATTAAATGGAGTAATTTTATGAAAGATCAAAGTTGTTATGCTTGTAAAGAAGAATCCTCTTCATTAAGTACTTGGTTCCTGGGTTTGATTTTTGGTTCATTAACCGGTTTTGTTTTAGCACTTTTATCTTCACCCAAGTCAGGGGCAGAAATTAGAGAAAATATTAAACTTAAGGCTCGAAACCTGCCTGATAAAGCTAGTAAAATTGTCGATGAAACTATTGATTTCTATGCTGGAGCCTTAAATTATGGCCAGTTAGTTATTGAAGAACAGGCTTCGCGTGTTAAAAGTGCTGTAGCTGCAGGTAAATTAGCAGCAGCCAAAAAGCGCGAAGAGCTTGAAATGGAATCAGGTTCAGTTTTACCTTTACAACATCGATAGGAATTTAAAATTAATATGGCATCTGTTTCAAATCTTGACTATGTTGTAGTTTTATCTTTTGGGTTATTGGCTGTTAGTGTTTTGTTCTTAACTGGTTTTATTGTCCCGGTGGTTTTACAGTTAACCAAAACCCTATCAGCTTGTGAAAAATTAGCTGGTACGGTAGACAAGGAAATTGGAGTAACGTTGATTCAAGTTAATAAATTGCTAAGTGGGGTTGGTGATTTTAAAAATGTGGCAAATAGCAAAGTTAATCAGATTACTCACACTGTTGACGATGTTCGCAGTAATGTAAATAATGTCACTAAACAGGCTAAAGTTCACTCCCGTGTGCTTAGTGCTGGTATATTTTCAGGTATTCAGGCTTATCTAAAAAATAGTAATAATGATAAATGATAGTTGGTAGTAAAGTTAGTTGAGGAGTTAATAAAATGGCAAATAAATTTATTGAGGGTTTTTTCTTTGGTGGTCTCGTTGGTTTCTTGTTTGGCATCTTATCAGCACCAAAGTCGGGTGAAGAATTACGCAAGGATCTTGCTGATGGTAGTGAAGACCTTTATAATCGTGCGTCTGGTTCGGTTGCCAATATAAAAGATGTGACAGCACAGACAATAAATGGCATTCAGCAAAAGAGTGAAGGTGTAATTAAAATGGCTTCCGATAGTGTTTATAATGCTAAAGAAACTATTTCAAATAAAATCCATCATATGGCTGGACAAAGCACGGGAATATTGTCTGATGATAATTAAATTATTAAGGACGTATTATCGTGAAGAATGAATTTTTACGTTTAAACCAGGCAATTTCTAGATTAGGTTACTGTTCGAGACGAAAGGCTGATGAGTTAATTGAATCAGGTAAGGTTTTGGTAAATAACCAGCCTATTTCTGAATTTAATTATAAAGTAGATGTTCAGGTTGATAAGATTAAAGTTAATAATCAGGTTTTAGAAATTAAGCCCTGTACTTATTTGTTATTTAATAAACCTAAAGATATTATTACTACCTGTCAAGATGATAGTCAGCGCAAAACGATTATTGATATATTACCACTAGAATTTAAGCACTTAAAACCAGTTGGCAGATTAGATAGGAAAACCACGGGTTTAATTATTCTGACTGATGACGGATATTTTGCTAATGCAATTACTCATCCTTCACGGCATATTGCGAAGAAATATTATGTTAAGGTCAGTGGTTGTTTGAATCATAAAAAAATTCAAAATCTAGCTTGTGGCATTCAGCTTGAAGAAGGCATAACTAGCCCGGCTCAGGTGAAATTATTATCTGCAAGTAAAGATTTTTCGACATTTGAAATCGAAATATTTGAAGGAAAAAATCGTCAAATCCGCAGGATGTGTGAAATAATTGGTCATGAAGTAAAAGCGTTAATGAGAATTGGTATTGGGAATCTTAAGTTAAATAGCTTAAAAGAAGGGCAGTACAGATTTTTAAGCAAAAGTGAAATAAATAGTTTAAAAGGACTATAAATATGACATTTTCTGAAATTGGTCTAAATTTAAAAAAAGCTCGAGAAGCAAAAGGCTTTAATCTTGAAACTATTCATGAGATTACCAAAATCCCTGTTCATTATCTTCAGGCAATTGAAGAAGGCAATCATGATATTATGCCTGAGCCCGTTTACGTTAATGGCTTTATTAAACGTTTTGCTGAAGCTTTAAATCTAGATGCTTTTGCTTTAGCTAATGAATATAAAAACTGGGTAAATTCTATTGAAAGCCCAAAACATGAAGCCTTAAAAAATTCGGCTTTTATGCATAATGGCAATGTGGCAAATCCTCAGCCGATAATATATAAACCAAAACCTGAAAAACATGGTCAAAACTTATTTAAAGTTATTTATTACCCTTTAATACTAATACCAATTATGATATTATTAGTGGTTTTTCTTTATAATAAACAGGTCGAAAATATTGTCAGTCAGTCTCCAAGTAATGCCATTGATATCCCTAATAATCTGACTAATAAGCCAGCTGAATCAGGTGACTTGCTAAACAGTAATTCAAAAGATTTGTTTGTTCCAGAAACCGCCACTAGTAGCAGTAATAATACCCTTAAAATTAAGGCTAAACAGCATGTTTGGGTAACGGTTCGTAATGCTCAGGATAATGAAGCTCTTTTGACTGGATTCCTTGAAGCTGGTGATGAGCGGAGTTTTGATAATAATAAAGGTTTAAAAATTAGAGTGGGAAATGGTGGCAATGTTGAATTTACCTATTTGGATAAGACGCAAATGTTTGGCAAGCCAGGAAGTCCTTGTGAGCGAACTATTCCACCACCAGCTACAGTGGCAAGTAATGTTGCCACTGATGTGAATTCTTCAACTGATCAAAATAATTTGAATTCTCTTAAAACAACTGCTGAAAATAAATCACCAGATTCTGATAGTAAAACTGTCAATGCCAATAATCTATCTATATCAAAACCTACAACTAAAATCATAAAACCCAAAGCCGTAAAAGTTAAAAAAGAGCCAATGCAAAGTGATATTAAACGTGTCTTAGATGTACCATACCGATATACTGATGAGTAAAGTAATTAATAAAAATTTGATGTTAAATAAAAAAATTGGTATTGTATCTCTAGGTTGTCCAAAAAATACTAGTGATACAGAATATATGATGGGCTTAATGGATAAGGCTGGTTATGAAATAACGTTTGATACCGATGAAGCTAATATTTGCTTGGTTAATACCTGTTCATTTATCGCAGATGCTCGCAAAGAATCTGTAAGAACAATTGTGGAATTAGCCGAATTGGGCAAAGAAATTGTGATTGCCGGCTGTATGGCTACCCATTTTAAAGATGAATTGCTTAAAGAAATTCCTGAGGCTAGGGCTATTATTGGTACCAATAATATATTAGAAATTGTTGATATTCTTGATAAAATATCTAGTGATAGTGACATTAGAATAAGTGCTGTGAGTGAAAAACCGTATGAATTTAGCTATGACAGTTTACCCCGAATTTTTTCTAATATAGGCTCATCGGCCTATCTGAAAATTGCTGAAGGCTGTAATCATACTTGTTCATTTTGCATTATTCCTATGTTGCGAGGCAAATTTCGATCGCGTTCGCTTGAATCTTTAGTTAATGAAGCAAAACAACTCGTAGAATCTGGTATTAAAGAAATTATTTTAATTAGTCAGGATTCTTCATTTTATGGTCTGGATTTATATGGAAAAATGGCTTTACCGCAATTGCTTGAACAGTTAAATGAAATTGATGGTTTGGAATGGATCCGCATTATGTATTTTTACCCATCTGAGGTTAATGTACCGTTACTTAAAACTATAAACAAATTAGTTAAAGTCGTTAAATATGTTGATATTCCCCTGCAACACAGTCATAATGATCTATTAAAAGCAATGGTAAGACCATTAAATCCAGAATTTACGCTTAATTTAATTCGTGAACATATTGATGATGTGAAAATCCGTTCAACCTTTATAGTTGGATTTCCTGGAGAAAAACAACATCATTATGAACATTTGTTAGACTTTGTTAATACGCAGCAGTTTAATCGTTTAGGTGTTTTTACTTATTCTCAGGAAATAGAAGTACCCAGTGGTAGTATGACGGATCAGATTCCTAACAAAATAAAAAAACAACGTCAAAAAGAAATTATGCTTTGTCAAAAATCAATTTCTTATGAATTAAATAATTCGCTGATAGGAAAAAATATTAAAGTTTTAATTGAAAATTACGATGAAACTAAAAATATTTATACTGGACGTAGTCAGTGGGATGCACCGCAGGTTGATGGTCTGGTTTATTTTAAGAATAATAATGATTTGAGTTTAAGTTTAGGTGAATTTGCTAATGTAAATATTACGCAAGTAACTCATTATGATTTAATTGGCAATGCTATCTAGGCATGTTACCTCTTATTGAGGTAGAAGCATTGGTGGCTTATTTTTTTCCATAATATTTTTGGCGTTATCATAACAGGGCTTAGTTAGGGTTTTACTGTTTATGATATCATCAATTTCTTTTTGCTTAGCTGCACTTAATTTGGGTAATTGTCTGCCGAGCATGGCTGATTCATGTCCTTCTAGCTGTGCAATATGACTTCTTATTTGAGTAGCTATTTGGGGATTAGTTTCAAGTAATAAGCCTTTTTCAAATTCGGCAATGGCTTCATTAGTTTTTTGATTTTTTTCAAGAGCTATGGCATAAGCAAACAAAGTATTTTTATCTTGGGGATTAATTGCTAAGGCTTCTTTAAATGAAGTGATAGCTTTTGCGCATTCGTTTAATTTAAAATAGGTATTGCCTATTGAGCATAAAGCCTGTACATATTTAGGATTTTGCTTAGTAGCTTCTTGGTATTCTTTTAAAGCTTCAGTGTATTTATCTTGGGCAAAATAAATATCACCTTTTAAATTATAGCCATCAGGAAATAATTTATTTTCTTTGATAGCAGCGTCAATTATATCCAGAGCTTTAGTTTTGTCATTTTTTTTAAAATAGATTGCGGCCTGGCAAAGTTTTGCTTCCTTGGATTTTGGCTCTTCAGCAATTGCCATATTTGAATATTCTAAAGCTTTATCATAGTCAGGTTTTTGTAAATACATTAACGCAATTATGTTATGTAGTTGTCCTTTGTTTGCACCATTTTTAATGGCATTTTCATAGGCTGCAATAGTATCATCTAGATTATGCTGGGCTCGGCCAATCGAAGCCAACATTAGATAGGCTTCTTTTTCATTATGTTTTAATTTGATTAATTCATTACATTCGACTTTAGCTTTATTAAAATGACCGGATTTTATATAAAGCTGAGCCAGTTGCAGATGAATTTGCCACATATCGGGGTTATATTTTAATGCTTCATGGTATTTACTGATGGCACCATCAACATTACCATTATAGTATAGCATTCCAGCTATCTGATATTTTTTCGTGGCTAACTTTTTGTCGATTTTAACAATATTTTCAGAACCGGTATCATTAGCTGGTTTAACATCTTTGGCGTAAATATTATTTTGGTTTAACAGTAAATAACAAATTATACTTGCTGTAGAAAAATAAGCTAACATTTTATGTTTCATATATTTTTTCCTGATAATTAACGATTATGAAAAATGAGTGATAATAAACATGGTTAATCATAAATTGTACAAATATCTAATTTTAAAGTAAACAAAATATTTATTAGCTAATATTAATACAATAATTAAATTTATTTAAAAATCGATTCATTATTAGCGAATTTTGACTTTAAGTTAATTTACTAATCTAAGCTAAATCTTAAATTTATGGCACCGGTGTTGTCAAGCAATGTGTCTATCATCAAGTTTTAGTTTTTAAGAAATTTCATTGTTAATCTTGAGAGATAATTAGAGTAAAGTTAAAAATAAGCCTTAAATAAATAATCTGTATGATAATGAAGATAAATAAATCCTATTTAGAGGATTTAATGTATAAATATTTTGCTTATCGGAGGATTAATACCGTGGTTGCAGTTCAAACAAAAGAATTATTGTGTAAAGAATTTTTAGCTAAACCTCAAAAAATGTTAATAGATGGTAAATTCGTTGATGCCCAATCGGGTAAAACATTTACTACGGTGAACCCAGCTACTGAAGAGGTGTTGGCTCATATTCCTGAAGGATCTAAAGCCGACATTGATATGGCGGTAAAAGCAGCCCGCAAGGCTTTCGAACAGGGACCTTGGCGAACGCTAAGTGCGGCCAAACGTGGTCATTTATTATATAAATTTGCTGATTTAATTGAAAAGCATGCTGACGAATTAGCGCAAATTGAAACACTTGACAATGGCAAGCCAATCAAAGAATCGCGTTATGTTGATGTTGTTCAAACCATGGAAACATTTCGTTATTATGCCGGATGGTGTACGAAACTTGAAGGTGAAACTACTAATGTTAATAATGATTTCTTTACTTACACTTTACGAGAACCAATTGGCGTGGTTGGACAAATCATTCCCTGGAATTTCCCCATGTTAATGGCAGCCTGGAAACTAGGCCCAGCTTTAGCTTGTGGTAATACATTAGTATTAAAACCAGCGGAGCAGACTCCCTTATCGGCATTACGCTTAGCTCAATTGGCTATGGAAGCAGGTTTCCCTGATGGAGTAATTAATGTAGTAACTGGCTTTGGCCCAAATTCAGCTGGAGAAGCTTTAGCTAGCCATATGGATGTAGATAAAGTTGCCTTTACCGGTGAAGATAAAACCGGTAAAGAAATTCTCAAGGCATCTTTAGGTAATTTAAAACGAGTATCTTTAGAATTAGGTGGCAAAGCTCCTAATATCGTATTTGCTGATGCTGATATTGATGCAGCTGTTAAAGGTGCGATAACTGGTATTTTCTTTAATCAAGGTCAGGTTTGTTGTGCTGGATCAAGATTATTCTTGGAAAAATCTATCCATGATGAATTTTTAACCAAGCTTAATGAACGTATTAATAAAATGCGTCAAGGTAATGGTATGGATGAAAAGACCCATATTGGACCTCAAGTATCCCGTGAACATTTAGATAAAATTTTAAGCTATATTGATATAGCTAAAAGTGAAGGTGCTAAGGTTCTTTGTAGTGGCAGTACCCCTAGTGAAATGAAACAAGGCTATTTTGTCAAGCCTACAGTATTTGAAGGTGTGAACAATAATATGCGTATTGCTCAAGAAGAAGTATTTGGTCCGGTTTTAGCCGTTATTCCTTTTAGTGGCATAGATGATGTTGTGGAACAGGCCAATGCAGTGCGCTTTGGTTTGTCGGGTGCAGTCTGGACACGTGATGTGAAAAAAGCCCATAGATTGGCCGGTCGTATTAAAGCTGGTACTGTTTGGATTAATTGTTATAATACTTTTGATCCAGCTATGCCTTTTGGTGGCTATAAAATGAGCGGTTATGGACGAGAATTAGGCAAACATTCAATTGAGCTTTATAGCAATATTAAAAGTGTTTGGTTAAATTTAAGTGAATAATTAACCTTATTTATTTAATAAAACAAAAAGGGAAGAATTTGATTCTTCCCTTTTTGTTTTATAACGATTTATGCTTACGCAGTAAATATAAGATTCTAACTGATCACCCGTTCTTGGTAACAGTATATAATCCATGTTATAATTTTATTAATCATTTGCTTGCGCCAAGATCCGACAGTACACATAACCATACAAGTATACTTAGAACGAGTTCTTGATTTAACAAA